>PKED01000015.1 GCA_002863155.1 Sphingomonadaceae bacterium
GTCGGCGGCGGCTGGAGGAACCGTCAAAGTGCCCGAGAGTGATTCGAACGCCCCGTCATGGCTCACCAGAAACGACAGTTCATGCGCGCCCGGCTTTTGAAGGCCATCGTCAGAATAGGTATAAATGCCGTTCGCGGCCTTCGCCTGCCCGGTCTTACCATCGACGGTGACGCTGACAGTCGCGCCCGTCACCGGCACGTTGTCGGCAAAGCCGTCGATCCAGATCGTCAGATCGTCCGCCTTGGCGGCCGCGACCAGTTCGAGCGCGTCGGTTGCCGCTTCCATGCGCGGCGCGATCGACACGCCGACCGGCGTCGTTGCCGCACCGTGATCCTCGTCGCCATGGGCCATTGCCGATGACGCACTTGCGATCATCGCCAGCGCGGCCAGCGCCATCCAAATGCGTTTGATCATGGCAGAACGCCCATCGCTTGATTGAAGGAAGAGATTGCCGCAAACCGGGCGACCTTCGCGGCCGCAAGGTCGCGTTCGGCCTCGGACAACGCCTGTCGCGCGCGCAGCACCTCGATGAACCCGATCTCACCCTCGGTGCGGCCGCGTTCGGTCAGCGACAGCGCCTCGGCGAGCGCGTCCCGGCGCGTCTGCGCCTGTTCGAGCGAGCGTACCGCAGCGTCGAGCCGAGCTTGTGCCGCGCGCCGTTCGGCGACGAGCCGGATACGGGTTCGACTTGCCTCTGCTCCTGCCCCGAGAGCGTCGGAACGGGCGCCTGCCGCATCTGCAACGGCGGTCTGATTGCGCCCCAGCGGCAATTTGATGCCAACCAGCAGTGCGTTCCGAAAGGGCTCGGCAGGCACGTTCGGATCGCCGACGCCGCCACGTTCGCGTCGGACCCCGATGCTTCCCTCGAGCCGCACCCGCGCGCCATAGGACAGGCTGGTCGCCCGAGCGTCGGCGAGTGCTGCGCGATCCAGCGCTGCACGAAGCGCCGGGCTGTCTTCGGGGTCCGTCGCCTGGGCTTGAACTTCGGGGGGCAAGTTTTCAGGGGGAGGTCCAGCAAGTGCTGCATAGGCGGCTTCGGCGCGAGCAAGGACAGCCTCTGCCTGGGACAATCGCGATTCCGCTGCCGATGCCTCGGCCTGGGCGAGCAACAGATCGCGCCGCGCCTGCTCGCCGGCACCCACCAGCCGTGCTACCTGGCTGGCGGTGGTCGCGGCGATGCCGACCTGATCGCGATCGACCGCGACCGCCGCGCGCGCCGCCGCCAGCGACCACCAAGCGTCGCGCACGTCGCCCGCGATTCGCAGGCGAGCCGCCTCGATGCCCGATTGTGCGGCGTCGCCTGCGCGACCGGCATAGCTGCGGATGGCTTTGCCTTCTCCGGGCCAGCGAATGCCGGCCGAGACCGACGTCTCTTCCTCGATGATACCTTGAGACCGGGTCAACAGATTTGCGGACAGGACGGGCGGGCCAACGAACGGCCCACGGCTGCTTCGGCGCAATGCTTCGGCCTGCGCGCGGAGGGCGGGGAAACTCGCGGTCTCGGAAGATTGCGCGACAGCCACGTCAACCGCATCGTGCAAAGTCCTCACCGCAATCGGGGCCGCCGCTTCCTGAGCGTCGGCCATCGTGGGTGCTGACATTACTGCCATAACCAATATCGCAGCCGCCCGAAGGCTAGTGTGGTACATTGAGGGTGATCTTCCACGTGTCTAAAACGATTACGCAGCCTGACGACCCAGCCCTCAATATTTTTTTGCAAAAATGCGAATCGCGATGCGCAATGAGGTGAGGGGTAGGCCGTTGCGCTGCGTATTGCGTTATAGAGCAACTCTTCAAAGGATCTCCGAAATGCGGCTTTTCAAGGCATCGCTCCTAGTCACGGCAATTGCGGGAGGGTTGCTGTCCGCAGCGTCCGCAAATGCCCACGCCAAACTGACGGCCTCAAATCCTGCCGCCAATGCGACCGTCGCAGGGCCGACCAAGCTCCAGCTTCGGTTCGACGAGAAGCTGGTCGCGAAGGGATCGTCGATTCAGTTGTTCATGACCGCCCGGCCGGGTCCCAAGCTCGCAGCGCCGATGCCTGTAAGTGTTGCTGCAGCCCTTGGACCGGACGGGCAAACGCTCATCGCGCCGCTCAAGCGACCACTGACGACGGGTTCCTATCTCATCGCATGGCACGCTACGACCAGCGACGGCGAACGCAAAGACGGTACATTTAATTTCAAAGTCCGATAACGGGCTGGTTTTTGAGATTGCCTGATCGAGCGTGCTGCAACCGAGCCGCGCTCACTGGGTTTCCGACAGGCGGGGGCCAACGCAGCTAAGGACCGAACCGATGATAATGAAGACGACACTCGCCACGACGATGGCGCTCACGCTCGCTGTTCCCGCACTCGCGCACGAACATAAGCCGACGAAGCCAGGCGTGGCAGGCATGGATCACTGCATGATGATGAACGATCCGTCGAACCCTTACGGCAAGGCGGAGATGGACATGCACATGAAGATGATGGGCGCCAAGGCTGGCGACGCATCGGAAAAATGGACGCGCAAGATGATCGAGCATCATCGCGGTGCGATCGCCATGTCGCGCGTCGCGCTCGCGCAGGCACAGGATGCCGAGACGAAGCGTATGGCGCAGATGACCATCGACATGCAGGAGAAGGACATCGGCGAGCTGCAAGGCTGGCTGCGCAGCCACGGCAAGCCGGCGCAATAACTAGGAACTTGTGAACGCCTGTCGCGCCCCTGCGCGACGGGCGTCCCTGTCGGGAGATTACCTCATGAACATGAACGGTTCCTACCGAAGCCTCGCTATCCAGACCGCGATCGGCGGCGTGATCATGTATCTGGTGATGTTCGTTATGATCGACCGGTTGTCGAGCTTCTACAACAATCTGAATATGGTCTACATGACGCTGATGATGGTCGCGCCGATGGTCGTGTTGATGATCGTTTTCATGCCTGGCATGTTCAAATCCAAAGCGGTGAACGCCGTTCTGATTGGTGGCTCGCTCGTGACGTTCTTCGGATGTTTCGCCCTGATCCGCACGCAGACGACGATCGGCGACAGCGCATTCTTGCGATCGATGATCCCGCACCATTCGGGCGCAATCTTGATGTGCGAGCAGGCAAAGCTGCGCGATCCCAAGGTGGCGGCGCTATGCACCAACATCGTCAAATCGCAGCGCGAGGAGATTGCGCAGATGGAGGCAATGCTAGCGCGATGACCCCCTTGCCTTCCGAGCACGCCAGAGCGTCAATTATGCCCCGTCCGACACTTGCGATACGATCGACGGCCGCAATCCTCGCCGTCGCGGCTTTCCGCTGTAGCGCAGGCGGCAAGACTTGGGGGCAATGCTGAATGACAAAGGCAGGGCGATCTGTTTCAATTGTAAGGCGCACACGACGCGCATGGAGAAGACTTGGGGCGGTCGGCTTTGTCACCTTGGTCGGCAAGAATCTGCGACTCTATCTCTCGGGTGATGCCAAGGATCACGCTTACGTTTACAATGCGCAGTTTGATCGCGATTTTGACGTCGATACCCTCGGCGTCGTTGAAATCGATGAAATGGCCGTCTCAGACGAAGCCGCGATTGGCGCAGCGCGATATGAACCAATCCAGCCCGAGTTTTTCGCCCACTTGGTGGAACGTCTACCTGCCATCGAGCCGTCCGACTTCACTTTTGTCGACGTTGGATCGGGCAAGGGTCGGGCGCTGATCCTGGCCGCAGTAGCGGGTTTCCGGACGGTGATCGGTGTCGAGTTTGATGGCGGATTGCACCGCGCCGCACTGACAAACATCGACCGGGTACGTGACCAATTTCCCGACGTGTCGTTCGAGTTGCGTCATCAAGATGCCCGCGACTTCACGCCTCCGGAGGGGTCGATCATTGTAATGGTTAATAATCCGTTCGACCAATCGGTGCTCATTCCTTTGCTGATGCGCTTAGAGCAGCTTGGCGCAAAGCAGATTCAACCATTTTATCTGATCTATGGCCATTGCCTCCACGTCGACCAGGTGATCGAGCGTCGTTGTTGGAAACTACTCGAGCGCTCACATTTCCAGACCAAACGGCATCCTTATGCGATCTTCGAACTGGCCGTCCAATAGTGTGTCTGGCGAGCGACCCCGAACCCGTTGCGCTGTGTGGCCAGATCACCAAATCACAGCGCGAGAAAATCGACCAGATGAAGACTATGCTCGCATGCAGATGAGGAGAATTCGATGAAAAATACTGTCCTGGCCATCCTGCTTGCCGCATCCGCCACCGCCGCAAGCGCCGAAATCGTGATGCATCGCGACCCTGGCTGCGGTTGCTGCATGAACTGGGCTGCGCAGGTTAAAGCGGCATTTGGCGATCGGGTCCGCGTCATCGACGATACCGCACGGCCCGCGTTTCAGCGCAAGGTCGGCGTGCCGCCAGCGCTCGCCAGTTGCCACACCGCGATTATCGGCGATTATGCGTTTGAGGGGCACGTCCCTATTGCCGATATCAAGCGGTTGATCGCCAGCAAACCCAAGGGCGTAAAGGGGCTTGCGGTTGTGGGTATGCCGATCGGGTCGCCCGGAATGGAAGTGCCGAACGGTACAAAAGAACGGTATAACGTAATCGCATTCGGAGCCGACAAACCTTATGTTTTTTCGCGGCACTAAGGCAGACTCTGGGTGCGCTATAATTGAGCGATCGCACAGTAACCATAACAATGGGGCAGGATTAAATGATAAGCATGGCGAAACCTGCAATCCGCGTCGCACTTTCCCTATGTGCGACGTTGCTGTCGGCGCAGAGCGCGAAAGCGCACGACTTCTTTCTCCTACCTGATAAAACGACCGCGCGGGCGGCAGATCTCAGGATCAAGGCCACGATTGGATCGCAGTTTCCCAAAGCCGAGATCGCGATAACTTCCGACAGGACGGAAAATCTGGTTGTGCGTGGTCAAGGGTCGCCCAAGCTGAGCGTGGTCAGCGCCGACGCTGACGGCCTGGCATTGCGCGTTGATGGCGCAGCGGCCGGAACAGTTGTCGCGGCCGTCAGCATGAAGGCGCGCGACGTGGACTATGGCGAGGATCGTATCCCGCTGATCCTCGAAGAATATCGGATCGCACCGGCCGCGGTCGCGTCGATCGAGCGTGGGCGCAAACCGAGAACCTTGCGGGTGGTGTCCCGGCGGATGGCAAAGACGATTGTCTGCGCTGCGACCTGCGATGGTATGCAGACGGCCGTAGCGCCGATGGGAGAGGGTTTCGAATTTGTTGCAGCCGACGCGACCGGAACGCGATATCGGCTTATGATGAACGGGCGGCCGCTGGGTAGCTATCCCGTCGATCTGGCAGACGCCACCGGCAAGCGCATCAAAATTACGACGGACGCCAACGGCGAAATCGCGGCTCCACCGGCCGGTGCCGGACTTCACATGTTGTTCGCAGCGCACATGACTCTGCCAAAGGATCAGGAGCGATACAGTCTCGATTTGACGTCGCTGACGGTTGAGCGGCGGTAGGAGAACCACCGTTGACCCGCTCGCATGCGCCTTCATGAAGTGGAATGGGGAATTTGTATTCGGAGAAGGCGCTGCAGCTTATCGTGGTCCGTCGGCGGACAACACGTTTCATACACACGTCGCGATCCAATTGGTCCTCGCTGAAACGGGGCTGGCAACTGTCGTCGCAGCGAATGGCATGGAGTTTATAGGCGCTTCGATTTTGATACGCCCACTGGTCGAGCATGCCCTGTCATCGCGCGGCGAAGTAACGCTTTTGTATGCGGAGCCCCAGTCGATCCTCACGTTGCACCTCGCCAAGCTGGCCCCAGCAGCAGACATTTCCGTTATCGAGGCGGGGATCGTGCCCGAGATGTTGTTCTCCGAAATGTTAAAGAAGCGGAGGTGCGTGAGCTGGCCGAGCTGCTGGGGCAGCGTGCCGCCAATCTTGTTGCCGCCGACGTACAGCACCTGCAGCCTCGTCAGGTTGCTCAGCTCGCCGGGGAATGTGCCCGAGATCTGGTTCCGGCCAGCGTTGATCATGCGCAGCGCGGTGAGGCGGCCGAGCTCCGTTGG
>PKED01000102.1 GCA_002863155.1 Sphingomonadaceae bacterium
ACAGACAAAACCTTCTGGTGTGTCCAAGTAACAGACATGGATTGGATCACACATGTTCGGTCGATCATGATAAAAGATTGTCAAACCGCGCCACAATGGGAATATCGTATCACCGCTACGAGATACGTCGTCGTCTTGCACATTGCAGCGGCAATGCGAAGTCCGGCCGACCGCGTACCGCCTGCGAGCGGACTATGCGTGAAAGTCGCCCGATTTGCCGCCGGTCTTGCTGACCAGCCGGATGTCGCCGATCACCATCGTCTTGTCGATCGCCTTGGCCATGTCGTAGATCGTCAGCAGCGCGACGCTTGCCGCCGTCAGGGCCTCCATCTCGACGCCGGTCGGCCCGGTGCAGCCGCAGGTCGCCGTGACGGTGACGCCGGTCGCATCGGTTGCGAGATCAACCGTCACCTTGCTCAGCGGCAACGGATGGCACAGCGGCACCAGGTCGCTCGTCCGCTTGGCGGCCATGATGCCGGCCACCCGCGCGACCGCGAGCACATCGCCCTTCTTGACGCTTCCCGATGCAATCGCGGTGGCGGCTTCCGCCGACATGGTGATTCGGCCGCTTGCGACAGCCACCCGCGCCGTCGCGTCCTTGGCGCCGATATCGACCATGTGCGCGGCGCCGGTCGCGTCGAGGTGCGTAAGCTCGCTCATCCCAGCAGGTCGCGGGTCGCCGCCTCGACGTCCTCGGCTCGCATCAGCGCTTCGCCGACCAGGAAGCATTTGACGCCACGCGCCGCCATCGCGTCGAGATCGGCGCGGGTCGACAAGCCGCTTTCGGCGACGAAGGTGCACCCCGCCGGGGCACGCGCGACAAGCTCATAGGTGCGTTCGAAACTCACCGAGAAATCGCGCAGGTCGCGATTGTTGACGCCGATCAGCCGCGATTTGAGCTTGAGCGCGCGTTCCAGCTCCCTGGCGTCGTGCACCTCGACCAGGACGTCCATCCCGCATTCGATCGCCGCCGCTTCGATTTCGGCGAGCTGATCGTCTTCGAGTGCCGCCATGATGAGCAGGATCGCGTCGGCGCCGAGCGCGCGGGCTTCGGTTACCTGCCAGGCGTCGACCATGAAGTCCTTGCGCAGGACCGGCAGGGTGCAGGCGTCGCGTGCGGTCGTCAGATACCCGTCGGCGCCCTGAAACCAGCGCTCGTCGGTGAGCACCGAAAGGCATGCGGCGCCGCCGGCCTGATAGGCGAGGGCGTGCGCGGGCGGATCGAACTGTTCCCGGATCACGCCTTTCGACGGGCTGGCCTTCTTGATCTCGGCGATCAGGGCCGGACCCGTTGCGGCATGCGCGTCGAGGGCTGCGCGAAAGCCGCGCGGCGGGGTCTGCCGCGCGATGTCGGCGTCCAGTTCGGCGATCGACGTGCACGCCTTTCGCGCAGCCACTTCGGCGCGCTTGGTTTCCAGGATACGGTCGAGGATGTTCGTCATGAATAGGCTATCCAGCAATCGAGCAGCGTGTTCGCAAGCCCGTTGTCGAGCACTTCGCGCGCTTCCTCGACTCCGTTACGCAGGTCGTCGGCATGCCCCGCCAATATGAGCGCGGCGGCGGCGTTGAGCAGCACCGCGTCGCGATAGGCGCCGCCTTCGCCCTTCAGCAGGCGCCGGAGCGCCGCCGCATTGTAATCGGGGTCGCCGCCCCGGATCGCGGCGATCGGATGGCGCGGCAGGCCGGCATCATCGGGCGTGACCCGCATCGGCATCCGGGCCGCGCCGACGCCGACGACGACGGTAGGCCCGGCGCCGGACACTTCGTCCAGCCCCTCTTCGCCCGACACCACCAGCGCCGCCTCGGTCCCCAGCTGCGCCAGTGCGTCGGCGTAGACCGGCGCATAATCGGGGCGGGCGATCCCGATCAACTGGCGCGAGACCCGCGCGGGATTGGCGAGCGGCCCCATCAGGTTGAAGATCGTGCGCTTGCCGATCCGTTTGCGGATCGGGGTGATCCGCGCCATTGCCGGGTGGTGGTTGGCGGCGAACAGGAAAGCGATGCCGATATCGCGAAGGCTCGCCTCGGCCAGCCGCCCGGCGCGGGCCATGTCGAGGCCGAGTGCCTCGAGCGTATCAGCCGCCCCCGCCTTGGAAGAGGCGGCGCGATTGCCGTGCTTGGCGACCGGCACGCCGCACGCCGCGACGATCAGCGACACCGCGGTCGACACGTTCAGCGTGTGGTGCCCGTCGCCGCCGGTGCCGCACACGTCGATCGCGCCGGCGGGAGCGGCGATCGGGATCAGCCTTTCGCGCATCGCGCGCGCCGCCTCGGCAATCTCCGTCGCGGTCTCGCCGCGTGCGCTGAGGCCGATCAGGAAATCGGCGATCGCTTCCTCGCTGGTGCGGGCGTCGAGGATGTCGGCGAAGGCCTGCGCGGCCGCATCGCGGGACAGGGGCTGCGCGGGATCGGGCAGCGAGACCAGAACGCTCATGCCCGCGCCAGCGGCCGCAGCCCGGCGAGCGTCATGAAGTTTGCGAGCATCGCGTGGCCATGCTCGGTGGCGATGCTTTCGGGGTGGAACTGCACGCCGTGGATCGGCAGCGCGGCGTGGCGGAAACCCATCACCGACCCGTCGTCGGCGGTGGCATTGACGACCAGCGCGTCCGGCATGTCCTCGACGATCAGCGAATGATAGCGGGTCGCGCTGAAAGGCGAGGGCAGGCCGGCGAACAACCCGCTGCCGTCATGCGCGACCGGCGATGTCTTGCCGTGCATCAGCCCGCCGCGCACGACCGATCCGCCGAAATGCTGGCCGATCGCCTGATGGCCGAGACAGACGCCGAGCAGCGGCTTGCCTGCGTCCGCACAGGCTGCGACCAGATCGAGCGACACCCCCGCCTCGTTCGGCGTTTTGGGTCCGGGCGAGATCAGAAAGGCATGCGCGTTGCTCGCCAGCGCTTCCGCGGCGCTGAGCGCGTCGTTGCGGACCACCTGCACCTCGGCGCCCAGCTCCATCAGATAATGGACGAGGTTCCAGGTGAAGCTGTCGTAATTGTCGATGACTAAAATCATAAGGTCGCGATCATGCCCATCGGCCCTTAGCGGGCGAGCGCCGCCGGGGGAAGGGGCGCTCGCACCGACCGCCTGGCGATCCCACCACCCGCCGTCTTGTTCAGCCGCGCGAAAGCGCCGATATGCGATGCCAAGCTGAGATCCAGGAGAAGCGCGATGCTGCGTCCGTTACTTGCCGTCGTGCTGCTCGCGCTTCCCACTGTCGCCCCGGCGCAGGAGGCACCCACCCAGGGCCAGCCGCCCGAACGTATCCGCTCGATCCTGCTCAAGCCCGGCGAACAGTGCCCGAAGGCCACCAGCGAGAACGAAGTTGTCGTCTGCGCGCCGCAGGAAACGCCGTACCGCATTCCGCGCCAGTTCCGGCAAGCGCCTTACAGCCCGGCTTCGAACAGCTGGGTGAACCGGGTCGAGACGATCGATCAGGTCAATCGCGTCAACGGTGCGGTCCCCGGCACCTGCTCGCCGGTCGGCTCGGCGGGTTTCAGCGGCTGTGTGCAGCAGATGCTCCAGAACTGGGCGGCCGAGCGGCGCCAGGCGAAAAAGGACGCGGTGGGCGAGCGCTGAGGCCCGGCTTGGCCGCGGCCTTAAGCGCCGATCGCTACTGTCCGAAGTTGAGCCCGCTCGCCCGCGCAACGGCTTCCTGGGCAGCGGCCAGCAGCGCCCCTGCCTTGGCCTCGCATTCGCGCTGCTCATAAGCGGGCTCGCTATCGGCGACGATGCCCGCGCCGGCTTGGACGTGCATGATGCCGTCTTTCACCACGGCGGTGCGCAGGACGATGCACGAATCCATCGACCCGTCGGGTGAGAAATAGCCGACGCCACCGGCATAGGCGCCGCGCGCTTCGCTCTCCAGCTCGGCGATGATCTCGCAGGCGCGAACCTTGGGCGCGCCGCTGACCGTACCGGCGGGGAAGCCGGCGAACAGCGCGTCGATCGCGTCGTGGCGTGGATCGAGGCGGCCGACCACGTTCGAGACAATGTGCATGACATGGCTGTAGAATTCGATGCCATAGCTGTCGGTGACCTTGACCGATCCGGCGGTCGCGACGCGCCCGGCATCGTTGCGGCCCAGATCGAGCAGCATCAGATGCTCGGCGCGTTCCTTGGGATCGGCGAGCAGGCTGGTGCGGTTGGCTTCGTCTTCGGCCGGCGTGCGACCGCGCGGGCGGGTGCCGGCGATCGGGCGGATGGTGATCTCGCCATCGCGCACCCGCACCAGGATTTCGGGGCTCGACCCTGTCAGTGCGAAGCCCGGCAGATCGAGATGATAGAGGAAGGGGGAGGGGTTCACCCGGCGCAGCGACCGGTAAAGCTCGATCGGCGGCAGCGGGAACGGCGCCGTAAAGCGCTGGGCGAGTACGACCTGAAAGATGTCGCCCGCGACGATATAGTCCTTGGCGGCGGCGACCATCGCGCCATAGCGCCCCTCGGGCAGCACCGGGGTCAGCGCAATGTCGCTCGCCTCGGCGCGGGTCGGCGGCGGCAGCGGCGTGGTGGTAAGCCGGGCGGCGGTCGCCATGATCCGGTCGGTCGCGTCGGCGATGACGCGCTCCGGATCGCTGCCGCCGGGCCAGACGGGCGCGACGATGAACAGCGCATCTGCAAGCCGGTCGAAGATCAGGATCACCGTCGGTCGCACGAACATCATGTCGGGCAGGCCAAGGCCCGGTTCGGCGGCGCGTGGCAGGCGCTCGACCAGCCCGACCGTCTCGTAGCCGAAATAGCCGACCAGGCAGGCAAGCGCGCGCGGCAGTTCCGGCGGCACGTCCATCAGGCAATCGGCGACCAGCCCGCGCAGCGCGGCGAGCGTCGGCGTGGTACAATCCGAAAAGGCGCCACGATCGGTCAGCCAGTGCCGGTTGATCTCGGCCTTTTCGCCGTGCGCGCGAAAGACGAGATCGGGGGCGAGGCCGATCAGGCTGTGGCGCCCGCGGATCGCGCCGCCTTCAACCGATTCGAGGAGAAAGTCGCCGCGTCCGGGCTCGATCAGCTTGAGTGCGGCGGCAACCGGCGTTTCGGTATCGGCGCTCTGACGGTGCCAGATCAGCGCGGGACGCCCCGCCGCGAGCGCTGCACGCGCTGCCGTTGTCCCTTCGGCCACACCCGGTGACATTGCGATCAGGGCGCCTCGCCGCTGAGGCCGAGCAGATCGCGGCGAACCTTGGCGATCACGTCCTCATGCCGCTTGACGCCGATTTCGCGGCGCATCGCCTCGATGAACTGGCGGATATACTCGCTGCCGATCATGCGGCCGAGATCGGCCTGCTGCGCCTGCACGACCTGTGGGCGGCCGCTTGGGTCGGCACGCTCGATCGTGTCGAGATAGACGATCAGCCATCCCGCCGAATTCGGCGCCTCGAGCAGCTTGGCCGTCCGCGGCGCCATGGTGAACATCAGCGTGAGCGGGGGCGGCGCGCCTTGTTGCGCGGCCTGCAGCTGCGCCCGGCTCGCGGCGGCGCGTTCGATCGGTGGCAGCGTCAATTTGGTCGCCTTGAGCGCCTCCGCAAGCGGGGTGCCGGCGCTGACCTTGCGAACCACGTCGGCGGCGATCGCCCGGGCTGCCTTTCGGGCGCGATCAATGGTGAAGTCGCGCGCGATCACCGGCGCCAGCTCGGCGAGGGGAGGGGCGGCCGCCGGGACGACGCGATCGAGCTTGACGACCGCGAACGAGCCCTGCGCGCCGGTCGCGACGATCTGCGGATCGTCTTCGGGATCGGCGGCGAACGCGGCCTTCAGAATCGGCGCAAGCGCGGGATCGGGCGTCGACTTTTCGCTCGCCGGGTCGCGGCCATCGGCAAGCAGCGGCGGGGTCGCGATGGCCTGCAGCTTGTTCGCCGCGACCAGATCGGCGAAGTCGGTCTTCTTGGCGATGGCATCGTCGATCCTGGCGGCCATGTCGCCGAGCACC
>PKED01000056.1 GCA_002863155.1 Sphingomonadaceae bacterium
CGAAGCATCGATCTGGGTTGCGGGTGGGATGGCGATTGCGCGGCTTGCAGGTTTCGCGGTGACCGTACCACAACCTTCAACGACGGTGGCCTGGGCAATCGCCGGAGGGCTTTTGTTCGGAGCGGGCGCTTGCGTGAACGGCGCCTGCGCGTTTGGTACTGTCGCGCGGCTGGGCTCGGGGCAATGGGCCTATGCCTTCACCCCGATAGGAATCCTCGCAGGCGATATCGCGTTCGTTCATCTGCACCGGATGATGGCGGCGGGCATGTTCAGTGCCTCGACTGGCCTGATCGAGCACGGTTGGCTGCTGGCGTCGATCATCGGGCTGCTTGCATGGCGTGCTCTTGGCGTCGGAGGAGCACTCGCCAGACGTCCGCTGGTCGCACACCCATCGACCGCGCACCTTGCCACGATCGGAATTGCCCTGACCTTCCTCGCGATGTTTTTGACGGTCGGCCCCTGGGCGTACACGGACGTTATTGCGGATATCGCACGCAACGGCGGCAGCACCCGTGACGGAAGGTGGATATTGATCGCCAGCCTTTTCGCTGGTGCGGTCTTCGGCGGGTGGCATGGTGGCCGGCTCCGCCTGCAATCGCCGAGCGTGAGAACCGCCCTGCGCTGCCTCGTCGGGGGCGCCTTGATGGGCTGGGGAGCCGATTTGATTCCCGGCGGCAACGACGGCTTGCTGCTGATCGGTATGCCCCTCCTGCGCCCTTATGCCTGGATCGCGGCGGCAGCCATGGCGGCGGCGATACTGGTCCTCCTCACTATTTCGCGGCGTTCGCACAGCGGTATCGCTGCGGGGTGACGTCTTGGTCCGTCACGCGCCACACGCAAAATCGTCATCCTCCAGAGCCGTAGCCGTAACCGGAAGAAGCGCGCGGTCGAATATCTGATTGAGCGCGCCGAATGTGAGAGCGCTTAGTTTAAGAGAGGAATGTCAAATGCTTGTGCGCGACGTACTCAATAACAAATCGAGCAATGTTCATCAGATCATCATGACGGCAACACTATCGGCGGCCGCAGGTCTCATGTCCTCCTCCGGCATCGGCGCGCTCGTCGTCGAAGACGCCGCCGGCAACATGAACGGTCTGATATCGGAGCGCGAACTCACCGCCGCTGTCGCCCGGTGGGGCAGCGATGCTCCGCACCGTAAGGTGCAGGACATCATGGTCAAGGAACCACTGGCGGTGCGTTCGACGGACACGCTAAACGTTGTCACGACGGCCATGACGCATCTGCGCGCGAGGCACGCGCTCGTGATCGACGAGGACAAGCTGGTCGGGATTCTCAGCATCGGCGATGTGCTGAAGTTTCGTCTCGACGAGAAAATCCAGGAGAACCTCGTTCTTCAGGATATCGCGCGTTGGCGCACTGCGGCCTGACGGCGCGTGGCCTGTGACCGCTGTCGACAAGAGCCCCCCGAGCGGCTCGCCAATGAGCCAGCGCTGCTTCGGATCAGCCGCGCGTCCACAATTCTCGCCGATCCAGTCGAGTTTACCGGACCGCGCCGCAGCGGCCTTGGCCGAGTTGCTGCCAGTTCTGGGGTGCGGTGAGGAGGCGGCCGGACTCGCGTTCGGCAGCCTCGCCGATTCGGGGATAGCAGACGTCGCGGGCATTGCGGCGCTCAGGTTGATCGCCGACGAAGAACGGGTTCATGATGGTTTGATCGCTTCACTTATGGCAGGGTTGCCCCCGCCGCCCGACGCAACGCGGTTGCGCACCATTTCGAGGCGCTTCCATCTCGAGCTCGGCCGCGGCGATCATATCATGCGGCTGGCGCGGATCACGGCACTCGATTCCGCAGTCTGCCTCATATTGTCGCGATTGCTGCGCCCGGGCACTCCGTTATCGGCCGATCCGGTGATCACCGGCATATTACGCCGCATTGCACGCGACGAAGCGGGCCATGTCCGGCTCACGCGACATCTCGTATGTGATCGAGCTGACGAAGCTACGCTCGTTTGCGTCGGCGTGCATGTTCGCGAAGCCCTCGCCGTCCTGCTCGAGCAAGCTGGCGATGCGTTCGAGGCGCTTGCTTTCGATCCACGCTGGCTACGCGCCGATCTCGCGCGAATCCCTGCCGGCCTGTATCGCTGATGGATCGGCTCGTTCCGCCGGAAACCTGGTTTTCTCACCGGGTAGCTGCGGTGCTTGGAACCGGCATCGCGCTCCCGGGCCCGGCGGTCGCGACAGAACGCCTGCTGGATCAGGCTGGCCTTGAAGGACGCCAGCGGTCGCTTGCGAAAACCGTTGCCGATCGTCTCGGCATTCGAACGCGCCATGTCGGCCGAAGCTGGTCGGCGCGTATAGACGCGCTTTGCGAAGGCGCGGACAATCCGACGCTCGCCGCGCGGGCCGTTGGCGCGGCGTTGAACGACGCGGGCCTCCAGGTAAGCGATCTCGGCTATCTGATCGGCCACACAGCGACGCCGGCGCAACCTCTACCCGGCAATATCACCTTCGTTGCCGACCGGCTGGGGTATCGCGGGCCACATGTCGAGCTGCGCCAGGCATGTACCGGCTTCGCTAATGCGCTGATGATCGCCATGGGCCTGCTGTCTGCCCCAAATGCCCGGCCCGTCGCAATTGTCGGTTCGGAGACCGGGTCCGTATTCCTCGACCTTACGGCGCTCGCCGATGAAGCTGGCCAGATAGTGAACCTCGTCCAGATGGGCGACGGCGCCGGAGCGATTGTCCTTGGACCGCCAGCGCCTGGTGCCGATCGTCTGAGTGCCGCCTGGTTCGGCACGATCGGGCTCGATCGCAGTCCCGGCCTGCAGATGCGCAACGGCGGCTCGGCCGCGCCCGGCAACAATAGTCGGGGACCACTCGGCTTCGAGCATGACTTCTCGGCCGTGCTACGCGGCGGTGCCGAGCTCTTCGAAGCGGGCATCGCAGCGGCGATTAGCCAAGGGCTCGCGCTTGGCGACGTGGACTGGATCATTCCCCATCAGGCTAGCGGCAAGGTCGGCACGCTTCTGGCGCGCCATCTTGGGCAACCCGAGGAGCGCTTCTTCGTCAATGCCGATCGCCTTGGTAACACGGGATCGGCCGCGATCTGGATCGCGCTTGCCGAATTGAGGGCGAGAGGACTGCCGCGCGGCACCCGAACGCTCGCGCTTGGTGCGGAAGCGACGAAGTACATGTTCGGAGGCTTCGTCCATGAAAGCGCGTGAGGCACCCCTGATTTCTGTCCGCGGGCTTGGAAGGCGTTTCGGCACACGCTGGGTCGTGCGCGACCTGAGCTTCGTCTTGATGCCCGGCGTTATTCTCGGCCTTGTTGGCGCCAATGGCGGCGGGAAGACCACGACGCTCCGGATGCTCGCGGGCCTGACCCGGCCAAACGAGGGCGAAGGCAGCGTGTGGGGACGCGACATCTATCGCCTCGATCGCCAGGCGCGCCGCGACATCGGCTATATGAGCCAGCGCCTGTCGCTCTATCCCGAACTGACGGTGCGCGAGAATCTTGCCTTTCGGGGAGCCTTGCTACCCCCGCCTTCGCGGCCGACGATTGATCTCGCGATCGAGCGATACGGATTGAGTGAGGTTCTCGACACGCGGTTTGACCTATTGTCCGGCGGCTGGGCACGGCGCGCGCAATTCGCCGCGGTGACACTCCACAGTCCTCGGATCCTCTTGCTGGACGAACCGACGGCTGGCCTCGACGTCCTCACCCGTCAAACGATCTGGCATTGGCTGAGCGAGTTCGCCGACGCCGGCCATGGCGTCATCATCAGCACGCACGATCTCGCCGAGGCGGAGCGCTGCGCGTATATCCTACATTATGCCGATGGCAGGGTGAATGGGCCGATGCCGCCGGCGGCGCTTGTCGTCGAGGCCGGCGCGGCGAGTCTTGAGGACGCGGTGAT
Organism: Sphingomonadaceae bacterium; assembly: GCA_002863155.1. Taxonomy (GTDB): domain Bacteria; phylum Pseudomonadota; class Alphaproteobacteria; order Sphingomonadales; family Sphingomonadaceae; genus Sphingomonas. The sequence goes on from PKED01000056.1 coordinate 3,876, forward strand.
CCGCCTCGCGACGCGCAGATGAGAGCAAGCCTGCGTGCCACGATCGCGGTCTCGAGAGTCGAGCTGTTGCGCCTGTTGCGCTCGCCGACCAGTTTCACGCTGCTGCTGCTCGTCCCCGCGCTGCAAATCCTGCTGTTCGGTTATGCCATCCGGCCGACGTCAGCCGCCGTCGCGGTTGCGATTGCCGGTCCTCCGGCAGGCCAGGCCGATATCGCGCGCCTCGCCAGGGACGCGCACCTCACGCTTGTGGCGCAGAACCTTCGACCTGGCGGCGCGCGTGCCATGGTGGAGGCAGGCAAAGCCTCGATCGGGATCGAGCTTCCTATCGAGCCATTCGCGCCCGTGCGGGCGGTCATCGACGCGAGCGATCCCAATCTGACCGCCGTCGCGGAGCAAAAGGTCAGCGCCATCTATTGGCAGGCTCTCGCAGAGCGGAATGAGGTCGCCGACATTGGCCCCCGGTTACAGATCGATCGCTTGTTTAACCTCGACGCGCGCCCCGATTGGGCGTTCCTGCCAGCACTGGCAGGGACGATCATCATGATCAGCATGCTTATGTTGGGAACGCTGAGCATGGCGCGAGAGCGGGAGACCGGCACGTGGGAAACGCTCGCTTCGCTCCCTGTTGGCCGCGTGGCTCTTCTCGCCGGAAAAACGCTCCCGCTGGCTTTGGTGGGGACCGCGCAGGGGGTGATTGTGGTGGGGCTCAGCATCCTGCTGTTCGATCTGCCGGTTCGCGGCAGTATCGCAGCCTTGCTCGTTCTATTCCCGATCTTCGCATCCGCCCATCTAATCCTTGGCCAGGCCCTTGCCGCCCGTGCGCGGACCCAACTCGCCGCATTACAAGGCGCAATCGCATTCTATCTGCCGGCGATGTTGCTGTCGGGATTCCTCTATCCGTTTTCGACCTTGCCGGTCTGGGCGCAGTGGTTGGGTAATCTGTTTCCCCTGACCCATCTCATCCGGGCGGCGCGCGAAGCGACATTGCGCGGGGGCGACGCCGGTGCCGTCCTTCTTCAAGGCGCATCAATCGTCATGTTCCTTGCCGTCACCCTGCTGGCGGCACTCGCCCAATATCGGTCAAGGCTCGATTGAACCCGGATTGTAACGATGGCGCAGCCGCCATCGAACTATCGAATGGACCTGCGGGCCATACCTATTCAGACCACGAACTCTACGAGGTTACGATGCGGCGCTTCTTCCTGACTGCCAGCTTATTCTCCGCAGCGATTGCGGCCGCGCCAGCGCAAGCTGCGGAGTTCCGCGATTTCGACCAGGTGGCCTTTGCTGCGGCACAGGCGCAGGGCCGCCCCATTCTGCTCGACGTTCATGCCTGGTGGTGTCCGGTTTGCGCCTCGCAAAACCGCACGATCAAACAGACCGCGATGGCGTCCGCCTATAACAGACTGATCGTTTTTCGGATCAACTACGACAAGCAAAAGCCGGTTTGGCAAAGCTTCGGTGTTCGCAAACAAGCGACTCTGATTGCCTTTCGCGGGCGGCAGGAGGTTGGCCGGATTCAATACATGACCAACAAGGACAAGATCAATGCGCTGCTGGCGTCGACTCTTCACTGATCTCGGCGGTGCCCGGACCGCGATGTCGTTCGGCCTGTAACCAGCGCAAGGGCTGCCCCGAAATCTAACAAAGCCGAGGCGTTCGCGCCGTGATCCATTTGCTCCGGCGCCCAGTCATGGTCGCGATGTCCAGGGAGAAACGACGATGAGCAACGCATTGAACCCGGTGCTCGCCTATGCGGCGGGCGCCCTTACCATCCTTTCTCCCTGCGTACTGCCGCTGGTGCCGATCGTTCTGGGAAGTGCCGCGCAACGGCAC
>PKED01000188.1 GCA_002863155.1 Sphingomonadaceae bacterium
ATCGCCGTCGCCCTGCTGATCGCTGCGATCATCGATCGCGCGATCGGCGGCCCCGGCCTGCTCGCCGCTTTCGGTTTTTAAGGAGAAGGAACGAACAATGCTCGACGATGAAAGCTATCAGCACGACATTTTCAAATGGCAGGCCCGCCGGTCGGGCTCGACGATCACAGTGACCGGCGAAACCGCGAGCGGAATGGAATTGCTTTATTCCGGCATCGCCTTGGTCGCCAGCATGCAGACAGAGGCAGGCGACACCGTCGCATATGCGTGGGCGACGGACGGTCGCTGGTGGCTGCTTCGATGACCGGCGTCGGCATCCTGCCCGTCGATCCCGACTGGCGAACCCACGACGCCGCCTCGGCGATCGACGACGAGCTCGTCTGCGGTGTCGTCACGATCGATGACCGCAGCGATCCCGGTTCCTGGGCCGATGCGATCGCCAGCACTCCCAACCTCGCCGCCCAGATCGACCACCCGGTCGACGGCGCGCACAACCCGAAGGATTGACCATGAGCGATATCATCGCGGCCGACCAACTGCGCCTTTTCATCGAGCGGATCGAAAGGCTCGAGGAAGAGAAGAAGGCAATGGCCGACGACATCAGGGACGTCTACGCCGAGGCCAAGGCGAACGGTTACGACACCAAGACGATGCGCGCCGTCGTCCGCCTGCGCCGGATGGAAAAGCATCACCGCGACGAAGCCGAGGCGATGCTGGAGACCTATTGCGCCGCGCTCGGGCTGAAGTGATGGGCGGCGCCATCCCCTGCCTCGGCTATCCAAGCCGCACCGCCGCGGTGCTCGCGCTTCGCGGCCAGGGCCTGTCGACGCGCGAAATCGCCATCCGGATCGGCATCGAGGTCAAGACTGTCGCCGCGCTCGAGGGATCGAGCGCGCGCGCCGATCGCGAGCCGCAAAACCGAGCCGACGCCCAAGCTTGCCGAGGCACTGGTTCTGTCGATCGAGATCGAGCTCGCCGAGGACAAGATCCTCGACGACGACGAACGCGAAAGCCTCGGCCAGCTGAAGGCGGCGGCGGCGCGCTTCATCGACGGGTGGATGGGCTGATGCGCTGGCTGCCCCGCCTTAGCTGGAACCGCTGGGCCGCGTGCGACGACGACGGCGACTTCGAGGGATTCGATATCGAGTTCAAGTGGCTCGATATCCTCGTCCAGTTCGGCATTGGTCGGCTGGAGAAGCGGCCATGACGCCGAACCGCCGCGCGAAGATCGAGGCGATGCTGAAGGCGCTTGAAGAGTACCCGGAAGTTGCCGCCTTCAGGGCTTGCGGTGGCAGCGTCAAGTTGGCGCCGACCACCAACACGGCGCGCTTTGCCGGGGTGTCGTCCAGCTGCACCTGGAACGAGGACCAGCACCTGATCGAGGCGTGGATTGCCGCCGCGCGACGGGCGCTCGACCGATGAGACCCCGCGCCACCCGCGCGCCGTCATGGACGAGCGAGGAAATCGCGATCCTGATCGACGTCTATCCGCGCGAAGGCATCAACGGCGCGGCCGACGCGCTGCCCGAGCGCAGCTGGGGCGCGATCCAGAACATGGCCCACAAGCTGGGCGTGCGCAGCGCGTTGGTCGACATGCCGGCGCCCGCGGCGAAGCTCGACGGCGACGATCTCGAGGAAGCGATTACCTTGCGCGAGCGAGACGGCTGGAGCTTCGAAGCGATCGGCAAGCGGTTCGACGTGTGCGAGACGGCCGCGCAGAACGCCGTGCTCATCGCGCTCTGCCCCCGAAAGGGCTATCGACCCGCCGAGCGCGACGACAATGGCCGCCTGCTGCCCGAGGGCGTCGAGCGCCTGCGCGAGATGCTGCGTCAGGGCCGCAAGGCGGTCGATATCTCGCTGCGCCTGGGGTTGAGCGCCGCGCGCATCGCCAAGGAACGTCGCGACTATAACGCGGACCTGAAGGCGCGCGGCAAACGCCAGCTGCCCCCGCCCGGCGGCGGCGAGCGCTACAGCGGCGCGAAGGTGCCGAAGGACGTGTACGTTCAGGTCGACGCGCTGCTGATGGCCGGCCACGGCGCGCCGCGCATCGCGGCGATCACCGGTGTCAGCAAGACGCACGTTCAGCGCCGCCGCCGCAAGTTGATCGCGCGGCTCGCGCGCAAGGGCGAGTGCCTGCCCGGTTGCGACGCCAGCGGCAAGCGCATTGCTTACAAGGATTCGCTGGCGTCGGTGTCCGACGCGCAGAAAGCGATCGTCCGGGCCGAGCTGATGAAAGGCACGCCGGTCGCGCGCGCGGCCAAGATCGCGGTTATCGGATCGAGCTTCGCCTATGCGCTGCGCGACGAATTGAAGGTCGAGCTCGAGCGCCAGGGCAAGGCGCTGCCGCCGATCAAGCGGCTCGGCCGGGTGAAGGCCGAGGCGGTCGATCGCCAGCTCGACTGGCTGCCGAAGGGCAAGAAGAACCTCATCCTCTACCGGCGTTTCCTGGCCGAATGCGGCAATGACCCGGTCGAGGCCAAGCGCCGCACCGTCGCCGAGCTGATGCCGCGCACCGTCGCTGTCCCGCGGCCGCCGGCGCGGCAGATGACGTTCGAGGAAAAGCTCGCCGCGATCGAGGCCGGCCAGCTGCGCGTCATCGCCAACGTGCCGCTGCGCCGCCCCGATTACGCCGGCACGCTCGGCGGCGTGGCGACGGGGGCGCTGTGAGCACCCGACTCACCCATTTCTGGCGGCTGCGCTGCCGCCTGCCCGAACGCCACGGCACCGCGTGCCGCGTCGTCGCGCGCGGCGCCATGAACTCGGTCCAGATCGAGTTCGAAGACGGCGTCCGCCACATCGTTTCCCGTTTCAGCATCAGGAGGATCAAGTGAGCGAAGAGACAGTGACGCCCCCGGCCGAGCCCGCACGGCCCGAGGGCGATTATGCGATCGTGGAGGTGCTGGGGCATCGCACGATCATCGGCCGCACCAGCGAGGTCGAGCGGTTCGGCACCAAGTTCCTCGCGGTCGAGCCGATCTGGCAGGATGCATTCCTGCCGGCGGTGCTGATCGGCGGCGCGTCGATCTATCAGCTGACGCCGTGCTCTGCCGAAACCGCCTTCGCGCGCCAGGCCAAGTATCACAGCCAGCTCCCGCCCTCGATCGGCGCGACCGTGCCCCGCCCCGTCGACGAATTCGCGCCGCGATTCCTGACGCACGACACCGACGAGTACGGGGAGGAATTCTGATGTCGGGAGACAGCTACGATCGAGCGCTGGCGACGGTTCACGAGACGCGGAACGCATCGAGGAGCCACCTGCAGCGCAAGTTGCTCATCGGTTACAACGAAGCCGCTCGCTACATCGAGAGAATGGAGGCCGCGGGCATCGTCTCAAAGCCGAACAACTGCGGCGCGCGCCGCTATCTCGGCGCCGAAGCGGGCCGAGGCGGTCCAATGAAGGCGCTCACTCTCTGGCAGCCCTGGGCGTCGCTCGTCGTCGAAGGATGCAAGCCCTATGAATTCCGGGGCTGGCGCGCGCCGGCCTATATCGTCGGCCAGCGCATCGTCATCCATGCGTCGGTCCGCAAGCCAGATGTGCGGGAAGTCGAGCAGCTGCTCCGCTTGCTTCGCGCCGGCGGCCGATACGCCGCGCAAACCTGCCTCCAGCCGGTCGAGCGCGCGATCGAGCTGCTGGAGCGGGGCAGCTGGCCGCTCGCCGCCGGGCTGGGCACCGCGATCGTCGGCGAACCGCGCAACGGCTTCGATATCGGTGTCGATTTTGGCGCGATCAGGGTCAACGACAGCAGCCGCGACTATCACGCCAACTGGGGCTGGCCGATGCTTGAGATCGAGCGTTGGGACGAGCCGGTGCCGATGCGCGGCGCGCAGGGCCTTTGGAACTGGCCGACGCCGGCCGAGGTGGCGCTATGACCGACAAGATCCGCGAAATCCCCAACCTCGAGCGCGACGCGATCAAGGGCGCGTTTGCCGAATTCGCGCGGATGCTGCCCGAACTGGCGGCGAACGCGGCGACGATCGCCCGCGCGCGGCGCGATTTGTTCAACGCCTATGTCGCCGCCGGCTTCACAGAGCCGCAGGCGCTCGAGCTATGCCGGTCCATCCCGTGAGCGGCCGACGCGTCGATTTCGGCAATCACGCCACGCTGTACCTCGGCGATGCCTATGCCATCCGCCCGACGCTCGGTTGGTTCGATTGCGACTGTATCGACCCGCCTTACCTGTTCCGCGCCGAAGGCGGCGGCCGGTACCGCAAGCGGCGGCCGAATATCGACGAGCTGATGTCGCAGGATCTGCATCGCGGCTTTGACATGGCGATCATCAACCCGCTGCTGTGCGGCGCTGCAGTCGTTTTCGCGCACAATGATCAGCTCGCCGACCTGCTCGGGCGGGTGAGCGGCGGGTTCCACCGCCATGCGCTCTGCGTCTGGCAAAAGACCAACCCGCAGCCGATCGCCAACAAGCATTACCGGCCCGACGTCGAATTCTACGTGCATGCCTGGAACCGGGGATTTCACCCGACCGGGACGATTGGCCAAAGGCTGCGCGTTAGCCGGATCACGTCGCCGCGCGGCCCTGCGCGTTTCGCGCACCCGACGACAAAGCCCGACGCGCTCATGGACAAGATCATGGCCAATGTGGCGGGCATGAGCGTCTGCGATGCGTTCATGGGCACCGGCGCGACCGGCGTCGCCGCGATCCGCGCCGGCAAGCGCTTCGTCGGCATCGAGCACAACCCGGTGCATTTCGGGACAGCGGTCGGGCGCATCAAGTCGGCGATCGCCGAGCTCGAGCTGGCGGTAGCAGCGTGAAGACCAGCTGGCGTGAGGAGCACGGTCGCGAGATCCTGATGCTCGGGTCGATCGAGGTCGGCTATGTGCTGGCGATCGGGGGTAAGAAAGACCGGCCCCGGTGGCTGTTCGCGTTGGGCCGCTATGACATGTCCCAGTGGCGCACCGAGATTTCAATCGAGCGCGCCCGCTCTTCGCTCGAATCCATGCTTCAGGATTGGCTGCGGCGTGCGGGGCTTTGCGATTGACCGAGCCGCCGCCCGAGCTGCTTGCCCTTGCCAGGGCGCTTGCGCGCGCCGCCGCCGCGCGGCACCTTGGCCGCGCACCCGGCCAGGAGCACCAGCATGACGACGCGCGCGGCGATCTACGCCCGATTTTCGACCGACAAGCAGAACGAACGCAGCGCTGAAGACCAGGCCGCGCTCTGCCGCGCGCACGCGGCCGCGCAGGGGTGGACGATCGCCGAAGTCTTCGCGGATCTCGCGATGTCGGGCGCCAGTCGCAACCGGCCCGGCCTTGCCGCCATGCTCGAGCAGGTTGCCAGCTTTGACGTCGTGCTCGCCGAATCGATCGATCGCATCAGCAGAGACCAGGAGGATATCGCCGCCATCTGGAAACGGCTGCGCTTCGCCGGCGTGCGGCTGATCACGCTTTCCGAAGGCGAGGTAAGCGAGCTGCACGTCGGGCTTGGCGGCACGATCGCCGCGGTGCAGCTGCGCCAGATCGCCGAAAAGACGCGCCGGGGCCAGCTTGGCCGCGTCGATCAGGGGCGCATCCCCGGCGGCATATCCTATGGCTATGCGCTCGTCCCGGCCATCGACGCGCGCGGCAACCCCGATCGCGGCCAGCGCACCATCGTCGCGGCCGAGGCGGCCGTCGTGCGGCGCATTTTCGCCGAGTTCCTCAACGGCCGCAGCCCGCGCGCAATCGCCGAAGGCCTCAACCAGGATGGCATCCCCGCCCCGAACGG
>PKED01000173.1 GCA_002863155.1 Sphingomonadaceae bacterium
GCTCGGTGGTTTCAAGCGTACGTCGGACCGGCTGATCGGCAATCTGACGGGTCTCGGCACCGGCCCGCTCGACAACGCGACGCTCGACGATATCGAGGAGGCGCTGATCGCGTCCGACCTCGGCCCCGCGACCGCCGCGCGCATCCGGGCCCGCGTGGCGACCGGCACCTTCGAGCGCAATCTCGAAGAGCTCGGCATCCGCCTGATCGTCGCCGAGGAGATCGAGAAGGCGCTGGAACCCGTTGCGCGCCCGATCGAGATCAGCGCCTTTCCCCGACCCCATGTCATCCTGGTGATCGGCGTCAATGGATCGGGAAAGACGACGACGATCGCCAAGCTCGCGCATCTGTTCACCGAACAGGACTATGGCGTGATGCTGGCGGCGGGCGACACGTTCCGAGCGGCAGCGATCGGCCAGCTCGCGACCTGGGCGGAGCGGATCGGCGTGCCGATCGTGCGCGGTCCCGAAGGCGGCGACGCGGCGGGCATCGTCTATGATGCCGTCAAGCAGGCGACCGCGCGAGGCATCGACGCGTTGATCGTCGACACTGCCGGGCGGCTGCAGAACAAGCGCGAGCTGATGGACGAGCTGGCGAAGATCAAGCGGATGCTCGGCAAGATCGATCCCGCCTCTCCGCATGACGTCGTGCTCGTGCTCGATGCGACGACGGGTCAGAATGCGCTGACACAGATCGAGGTTTTCAAGGAAGTGGCGGGCGTGACCGGGCTCGTCATGACCAAGCTTGACGGCACCGCGCGCGGCGGCGTGCTCGTCGCAGCGGCCGAGCAATTCGGCCTGCCGATCCACGCGATCGGTATGGGCGAAGCGGTGGGAGACCTGCGCCCGTTCGACGCGCGCGAAGTCGCCCGGATCATCGCCGGCATCGATCGACCGACGAAATGACCAGCCCTACCAGTCCACCCCGCCCCGGCCTGTCGATCGCGCTCGATTACGGGCCGCTGATCCTGTTCTTCCTCAGCTACAATTTTGCGCCCGGGCCTGCCTTGGCGCGCCTCTTGATCGCGACGATCATGTTCATGATGGCGATCGTCGCATCGATGATCGCGTCCGTTGTGATGACCAAGCGCATTCCGCCGGTGATGCTGCTGACGGCCGTCATCGTGCTGGTGTTCGGCGGCCTGTCGCTCTATTTCCGCGACGCACGCTTCATCCAGATGAAGCCGACCATTCTCTACGGCGTGCTGGCAGCGGTGCTCGCTTTCGGTCTGCTCACCGGCAGGCCGCTGCTGCAGATGGTGCTGGGTCAGAGCTTTCCGGGGCTGACGCCGCTCGGTTGGCGAAAATTGACCGTGAACTGGATCATCTTCTTCGTCGGCCTGGCCATTGCCAACGAGATTGTCCGTCTGAATTTTTCAGAGACCGTCTGGGTCTATTTCAAGACGTGGGGCGTCGTTCCGCTGGCGCTGCTGTTCGGGGCAGCCAATCTGCCGATGCTCTTCAAGCATGGGCTGGAATTGAACGATCCCGCGCCGACCCCGCCCGAGGGGTAAGGGCCCCGCCGGTCCGGCGAGGCCCTGTGACGTTCAGCCCTGATCGGCGCGGGCAATGCCTTCGCCATCGAGATTCTGCGCGGCGAATTCCCAGTTGAGGATCTTGCCGGTCACGGCCTCCAGATAACCAGGCCGCGCGTTGCGATAATCGATATAATAGGCGTGTTCCCACACATCGATCGTCAGCAGCGGCTTCATCCCGTCATAGACGACTGGCGTGTCGGCGTCGTGCAGCGACGTGACCTTGAGCTTGCCACCATCGAGCACGAGCCAGCCCCAGCCGCTGGCGAAATGGTTGGTCGATTCGGCGACGAGCTGCTTCACCAATTCCTCGGTCGAGCCGAAATCATTGGCGATCATGTCGGCGAGCTTGCCGCTCGGCGCTGCATAATTCGGCGTCAGCGAATGCCAGAAGAAACTGTGGTTCCAGATCTGCGCCGAATTGTTGAACAGGCCTTTCTCGCCTTTGTCCTTGGCATGGCGGATCACGTCGGTGAGCTTGGCGCCTTCCAGGCCGTGCGCGGCGAGCATGCCGTTGGTCTTGTCGACATAGGCCTTGTGATGCTTGCCATGGTGGAAATCGAACGTCTCGGCCGACATTGTCGGGGCGAGCGCGTCCTTGGCATAGGGCAGCGGGGGCAGTTCGAAAGCCATGCGGTTTCTCCTGTGGTGGCTAAGGGGTGGTAGGGGCTGAACGGTTGCCGCCCCCAATTGGTCCCGCCGCCCGGCTTGCGCAAGCCGTCAGTTGCCGCCGGGCAGCAGATCGTGGCGGCGCAACGCGTGGCGCAGCTGATCATAGGACAGGCCGAGCGCTTCCGCCGTCGCGCGCTGGTTGAAGCGGTGCTCGCTGAGCGCGCGGCGCAACAGCCGGCATTCGAACCGGGCGACCTCGGTCTTGAAATCGCCCGGCGGCTCGTCGCACGGGTCGCCCGCCGACGGCCCGGGCATCGCCGGGATGGCTGCGATGCTGGCCGGCGTCGCGGGCATGGCCGACAGCGGACGATAGGGCGAATCGAACGGGTCGAACTGGATCGCGTCGATCGGCCCGACATCATCCCAGCGATAGACGGCACGTTCGACGACGTTGCGCAGTTCGCGGACATTGCCCGGCCAGCGATAGTCGAGCAGCGTCTCGATCGCGGCAGGGGTGAAGCCGGGCCAGTCCTCCCACCCCATTTCCGACGCCATCCGCCGTCCGAAATGATCGGCCAGCACCATGATGTCGCCGGTCCGCGCGCGCAGCGGCGGCAGCGTTACGACTTCGAACGACAGCCGGTCGAGCAGGTCGGCGCGGAATTCGTTGCGATCGACCTTGGCGGGCAGATGCTCGTTGGTCGCGGCCACGATGCGGACATCGACGCGCAGTGGCCGCGACGATCCGATCCGGGTCACTTCGCCATATTCGACCGCGCGGAGGAGCCGTTCCTGCGCACCCATCGACAGCGTGCCGAGCTCGTCGAGGAACAGCGTGCCCTGATGCGCTTCCTCGAACCGCCCTGCCCGCGCTTTGGTCGCGCCGGTGAACGCGCCGGCTTCGTGCCCGAACAGCTCGGCTTCGATCAGGGTTTCGGGCAGCGCCGCGCAGTTCATGACGATCAGCGGCTGGTCCCAGCGCGGACTCAACCGGTGAAGTCGTTCGGCAACCAGCTCCTTGCCGGTGCCGCGCTCGCCGATGACCAGCACTGGGCGGTCGAGCGCGGCCGCCCGGCTCGCGCGTTCGAGCGCGTCCAGAAAGACGCCCGACTGACCGATGACCTGACTTTGGCGTTCCATGCCGAACGATTGGCGCAAAATACCAAGTCTTGGCAAGTGCAATGTGCGCGGCGCCCTGTGCCATCGGCAAAACGCCTGAAAATCAGCCATTTTCGAAACTGGCACGCTTGCTGCAAAGCTGTAGGCAACCGGCCAATCGAGGCCGAACAGTTTCAGGGAGAACCCCAATGACCAAGTATCAGAGCAATAACCTGACCGGCACGCTGATGGCGATCGCTTTCACCTTCATCGCCGGCACGACGCTGATGTTCGGGGCGCTCAGCCCCGCGCACGTCCAGACGGCCCAGACGGCCGTCACCGTTTCAGCCGCCTGAGCCCCTGGGCGGCAGAATGCCGGGGCGGCGCGCCCCTAGCCGCCCCGGCCACCCAATCGTAAACATGCAAGGAGTATCAGAGATGGGCATCTTCTCACGAACCCGAGACATCATCGCCGCCAACGTCACCGATCTGCTCGACAAGGCCGAAGACCCCGCCAAGATGATCCGCATGATCATCCTGGAAATGGAGGAAACGCTGGTCGAAGTGCGCGCGTCCGCCGCTCGCACCATCGCCGATCAGAAGGAGATGCGGCGCCACGTCAGCAAGCTCGACAAGCTCCAGGAGAGCTGGACCGAAAAGGCCGAGCTTGCGCTGTCGAAGGATCGTGAAGACCTGGCCAAGGCGGCACTTGTCGAGCGCCAGAAGGCAATCGACATGGCCGAACAGCTGAAAGCCGAGATCGGCGTGCTCGACGACGCCCTGCGTGCGTCGGAAGAAGACATCACCAAGCTGCAGAACAAGCTGCGCGAGGCCCGCACGCGCCAGAATTCGATTATGACCCGGCTGGAAAGCGCGAACAACCGCGTGCGGATGCGCGAAGTCTATGCCGGCTCGAAGATGCAGGAGGCCTTCTCGCGCTTCGACGTGATGGAGCGCCGGGTCGACCTGGCCGAAGGCCGCGCCGATGCGATGGGTCTGGGCGCGATGCCCAAGACGCTCGAGGAGGAAATGGCCGAGTTGAAGGCGAGCGAGAAGGTCGATGCCGAACTCGCCGCGCTGAAGGCCCGCATCGGCAAGGACAGCTGAGATGGACGAGATCCTTGTCCCGATCCTGATCGTCGGCATGCTCTTCATCGGCTTGCCCTGGATCGTCCTGCACTATGTCACCAAGTGGCGGCAGGCGCCCAAGATCACCGATGAAGACGAAAAGCTGCTCGACGAACTCTATCTGCTCGCCCGTCGTCTCGACGACCGGCTGGGTACGATCGAACGGATCGTCGCCGCCGACCACCCCGACTGGCGCCCGAGCGTCCCGCTCGCCGACATGCCGGACTACGACATCGCACGGAGGAACTGAGCCATGAGTGCCAGCCGCACCAAATTCTATCTCGACAAGCAGAATGGCAAGGTCTTCGGCGTCTGCGCCGGGATCGCCGACTATACCGGCATCGACGTGCTGTTCGTCCGGATCGGCACCGCGGTCCTGACGCTTGCGACCGGATGGGCCCTGCTCGTGTATCTCGTCATTGCCTGGGCCGCCAACAACAAGCCCTATGGCCTGTACGAGGATGCCGCCGACGCCAAATTCTGGCAGGGCGTGCGGACCAATCCCAAGCGCTCGACCGCCGAAGTGCGCTCGAAGTTCCGCGACATCGACCGTCGCCTGGCCGACATCGAGATGGTCTACACCAGCCGCAACCAGCGCCTGTCCGACGAAATCGACCAGCTGCGCTGAGCCGCCGCGAAGAGGGAGGGAAACATGAGCAACGGACAATTCTTCGTCCTCGCCATCATCGCGATGTCGACGCTGGGGTGGATGTTCACCAGCTGGGTGCGCGCCAAGCACGGCTACCCGGTCGAGAATGAATGGGGTGGCAGCGTCCGCAAGAGCCTCGATGAGGATATGACGGACGACTATCCCCGCACCGCCCGTACAATCGAATTGCTTACGGCTGAGCATGAGAAGCTGCTTGGCCAGGTTTCGCGGCTCGAAGAGCGAATCGCGGTGCTCGAGCGGATCGCCACCGATCCCGCCGAGCGCACCGCCCGCGAAATCGACGCCCTGCGCTGAAAGGAACGATGATGGAAGCAGCAGAGATGTTGATGCGGGTCGCGCCGGTGCTCGTCACCCTGACGCTGATCGGCACGCTGGGCTGGGTCGCGACGACCTGGCTGCGGATCAAGAATGGCTATCCGCTGGATGGCAGCTGGGGCCAGGCGCTCTATCCCAAAAACGATCAGGAAACGGTTGAACGGGTCCGGCTGCTCAGTCAGGAAAATGCGCAGCTGCGGGCCGAGCTCGGCTCGATCAAGGATCGGCTCGCCAATGTCGAGCGGATCGTGACCGACAGCGCCCATGGCCTTGATCGCGAGATCGAAGCCCTGCGCGGCCGCACCAACTGAGGAACGAAGACGATGCTTAGTCCCCT
>PKED01000065.1 GCA_002863155.1 Sphingomonadaceae bacterium
GACGGAGAATGACATGACAATCAAGGTTGGCGACAAGCTTCCCGAAGTAACCCTGGTGAAGGCGACCGATGCCGGCCCCGAGGCAATCGACAGCACGAGCTATTTTGCGGGCCGCAAGGTCGCGCTGTTCTCGGTGCCCGGCGCCTACACCCCGACCTGCTCGGCAAAGCACCTGCCCGGCTATCTGGAAAAGCTCGACGAGCTGAAAGCCAAGGGCGTGGACGAAGTCGCCTGCACCGCCGTCAACGACGCCTTCGTGCTCGGCGCCTGGAGCAAGAGCAACGATGCCGGCGGCAAGGTCACGATGCTTGCGGACGGCAATGGCGATTTTGCAAACGCGGTCGGCCTGACCATGGACGGGTCGAAGTTCGGGATGGGCACGCGCGGCCAGCGTTATTCGATGCTGGTCGATGACGGCGTCGTCACCCAGATCAACGTCGAGGCCCCCGGCGAATTCCGGGTGAGTTCGGCGGAACACCTGCTCGAACAGCTCTGATCCACCGGGAACGTCGGCGGCGTAGCCGCGTTGATCGCATCTCCACCCCATATGAAGGGCTGCCAGCATGACGATCGAAACCGACTACGCCGCCACGACCGATTTCGCCAAGCAATCGATCGGCCGCGCGACAGACGCCGCCAGTGATGCAGCCGAAGCGGCCGGCATCGACAAGAGCCTGATCGCGCGCGCCCAAGAAGCGATCGAGCAGGCCGTCGAGACGACGGTCGGCGCGGTCAAGGACAATCCGGTCGCCGCGGCCGCCATTGTCGGCGGTGTCGCCGCAGTGGCCGCAGGTGCCGCTTACGGCATCAGCAAACTTTCGGGCGCGGCCAGCGATGACGGCGTCGCAAAGACCGTCGGCAAATCGGCCACCGCAGCCAAAGCCAAATAACCTTTTTGGCGGTCGACCCGGGGGCGCATGATAGCGTGTGCCTCCGGTCGATCTCGCGACGCGCCAGCCGCGATCCTGCACCTCTGCCGCCCGGTGTCTTGCCCCCGGTGTCTTGCTACTGTCGCAAGGCTGGCTTAGCCGAGGGCGATGACTCATGCTTCCCACATCGTCGCCGAGCTCGACCGGCTATACACAGCCTCGGTGGTTCGGCTCCGCGCCGCGCTGACGGCCTATCTCGCCGACGGTACGTTGCCCGATCCGGCAATGCGGCACGATGGATCCTTCGCTTACCCCGAAATTCGACTGACCTATCGCGGCGGACCGGAACGTCCGGCGCCGCTGCGGTCGTTCGGACGTTTGGTCCAGCCCGGCCAATATGCGATCAGCGTGACCAAGCCGGCCACCTTTGCCGGCTATCTCACCGAACAGCTGACCTTGCTGCTCGAGGATTACGATGTCGAGGTCGAAGCCGTTCCCGGTCGGCAGGAAATCCCCTTCCCCTATGTGCTCGACGCTGGGCAGCCACTCAGCCTCGACGAAGTGTCGGCGCTCGAGCTGGCGCGACACTTTCCGGCGACCGAGCTTGCCTATATCGGCGACGAGATTGCCGACGGCATCTGGCGCTCGCGGGATGATGTTCGGCCACTCGCGCTGTTCGACGGGCTGCGCACCGACTTCAGCCTGGCGCGGTTGCGCCATTATACCGGAACGCCGCCCGAGCATGTCCAGCGCTTCGTGCTGTTCACCAACTATCACCGCTATGTCGACGAGTTCGTGCGCTGGGCTTGCGAACAACTGGGCCCGGAGTCGCGCTACACCGCAGTGTCCGGCGCGGGCGGCATCGTGATCGAGGCGGGCGACGACCCCGACAAGCTCGTCACCGACAGCGCGTGGCGGCGGCATCAGATGCCCGCCTATCACCTGATCGCGCCCGACCGAACCGGAATTACGCTGGTCAATATCGGGGTCGGTCCGTCGAACGCGAAGACGATCACCGATCATCTCGCCGTGGTGCGGCCCGAGGCGTGGCTGATGATCGGCCATTGCGGCGGCCTGCGACCCAGCCAGCGGATCGGCGACTATGTGCTCGCGCATGCCTATCTCCGCGACGATCACGTCCTCGACGAGGTGTTGCCGCCGGAGATCCCGGTGCCTGCGATCGCCGAAGTGCAGCTCGCGCTTGCGCGCGCGGCGGAAACGGTGTCGGGCCAATCCGGAGAAGAGCTCAAGCGCCGCCTGCGTACCGGCACGATCGTGACGACCGACGACCGCAATTGGGAGCTGAGTTACTCGAAGTCCGCGCTGCGCTTTTCGCAGTCGCGCGCGGTCGGCATCGACATGGAATCGGCGACGATCGCGGCGCAGGGCTATCGCTTCCGCGTTCCCTACGGCACCTTGCTCTGCGTTTCCGACAAGCCGCTGCACGGCGAACTGAAGCTGCCGGGCCAGGCCAATCGCTTCTACGAACGCGCGATCGCCGAACATATGAAAATAGGCATCGAAGCGTGCGAGGAGCTGCGTCGCGAGGGCGCCAAACTGCACAGCCGCAAGCTGCGCGCGTTCAACGAGCCGCCGTTCAGGTAAGCTGAATATCCAAGCCCCAAGTCAAAATCCGCACTCCTCCGTCCAACCGCGCTACCCAGGGCCGCTTTACACCTGTGAGCCGCTGGACGATCAATGCGTTTCAAGATCGGGAGTTCGCCCATGCTCAGCTTGATCGTCATGCTTGCGTTGATGCAGACTGCGCCCGCCGTGGAAGACACTCTCGGTCGCACCCAGTCACCATCGTATCAGGCCGCCAAACCGGAGTCCGGACCGGACCTCTCCGTACCCGAAGTCACAGTCAGCACGCGCAGAGACACGCCGGCTCGAACAATGCCCGCCGCGCCCGAATATCTAAGACGCTTTTGCTTCGAGCCCGGCCGAAAGACTTCGCGATTTGCACCTCCTCAAGATGACGACCCGGATTGGTTCCCACTTGAAGATGCACTGCGTGAACGCTTCGGCGCCAGCGATCCGGCCGTCCCAGCTTTCCGATTTGACGACGTCAGCCGAAATCAGACTGTTCTGGTGCGTTTCGAGACGATGTCCGCTTCATCGGGCATCACTGAGCAGCGCTGCATTTTCGCCATCGTCGGCAAGATCAACGAGCCGGAATTGCGGAGCGGGCTGTCACGCTTGTTCGGTACATCGGGGACCCAGCGTCACGTCGACGTCCGAGACGGCGGCGTTCCTTCGATACCGGGTTGGGACCAATGGTTGTGGACGGGCTCTCCCGCGCGCGGATCCCGTGCCTGGCCCGGCTTTAGCCCCCGCGACAGCTTCATCATCGTGACGAACAGCAGCTATTTTTACGACGGCAGCGATTACATCTATGCGGACTTGAAGGTTCGGAAGGACCGAAGCGTGGCGATGATGAGCTTCGGATTTAAGACGAGATCCTTGCCTCCGCCTAAACCGGAGGGTCGGCAATCATCGCCGTGAAGGCCGACTCGGCTGCAAGCGCGCCATCGACGAGCGCACGCCCCGCGAATTTACAGACGCTCGCCCGCTTCTGCACGAATTCGACTTCGAGTTTGAGCAGGCAACCGGGCTCGACCGGCTTACGGAATTTCGCGCCTTCGATCGCCATGAAGTAGACGAGCTTGCCCGATCCGGCGAGGCCCAGGCTCTCGACCGCGAGGACGCCCGCCGCTTGCGCGAGCGCCTCGACGATCAGGACGCCAGGCATGACCGGACGCCCCGGGAAATGCCCCTGGAAAAAGCTTTCGTTGATCGTCACCGCCTTGATGGCGGTGATCGACCGGTCGAGGTTCAATGCCTCGATACGATCGACCAGCAACATCGGATAACGGTGCGGCAGCGCCGCCATGACCCGCCCGATATCGAGCGCGTAGGGCGCCGCCGCCGTCGCTTCGTCGCTCACCGGATCAACGGCTCTGCGGCTGCGGCTTGGCCGGCGGGGTCGTCGTTGCCGGACGTGCGGGCGCTGCGGTACCGCCAGCGGCCGGCTGGTTCTGCTGCGGCGGCGTGATCGAAACCGTCGTCAGTGTGGCATTGAGCTGCTGCATCGACGCGACCGTGATGTCGTTCGCGGGATCGAACGCGAGCACGCCGTTGCGCGGGATGACCAGGTCGCCCTTGCGATCCTTGCGGATCTTTTCGGTGATCGGGACGAGCTTGTCGACGATCTGCAGCTGCACATACTGGCTGAGGTAATTGATTTCCTGGCGCGTCTCGTCAAAGGCGCCGCGCGCCTGGTTCAGGTCAGCCTGTGCCTTCTGGAGCGCATCGCGGGTCGCATCGGGCACCGAGCCGTCGGGCTTGACGACCTTCTTGGCCGCCTCGATCTGATCGTTCCATGTCTTGACCGCCGCTTCGAGCTTGGTCTGGAGGTCGCGAAGACGTGCTCCGTATTTCGCCTCGAGCTGCGCGCTGCCGTTCTTGCCGGCGACGCTTTCCTTGTAGATCTGGTCGACGTCGACGATCAGCGTCGCCTGGGCGAACGCTGCCTGCGGCAAAGCCAGCGCAGCGGTCGCGAGTGCCGCCGACATGGCGATCTTGGTGAACTTGGTCTTCATCAGAATTGAGTCCCTACGTTGAAAGTAATGAGTTTGGTGTCTTCGCCGAACTGACTGAGCAGCGCGTGCGCTAAGTCGATCCGCAACGGCCCGAACGGCGAGTTCCAGTTGACGCCGATCCCGACTGACAAACGCGGGCTTGCCGAGTCGCCGACGAAGCGTTCGAGAAAAGGCTGAATGGTGTTGACGGCCGCAATGTTTACCGAGGTGCCGACACAGGTGCCGCCAGCAGTCGCCGAAAAGCCGATGTCGCAGGTCGTGGTCAGCCCGGCATTCTCGGTCGCATCGAATGGTACCGAGTATAGCTGCCGTCCGGCCGAATCCAGAATAGGCTGGAGCAGCGGCAGGACCGTCGTTACGCCGTTGACCGTGCTCGTCGGGAACGTCGCCGTCGGCAACGGCCGCGTCACGCCGAACAGCGCGCCGAAATCGAGATAGATCGACGGCCGTAGCCCCAGTTCGCGCGCGCCGGAGCCGAGCGGCAGCTCAAGTTCGAGACGCCCTAGGTAATAGGCGCGGCCGCCGAGCGCGTCGTCGACGATCTGGTTGCGATCGGTGATCAGCGTCTGCACGCCATTGGCATCGGTCTGGTACAGAAGGCGCTGCACGCGCGGACCGACACCGCGGATGTCAAAGCCGCGAAATTGCGGTTCACCGAGGTAGAAGCGATCGTTGATGCGAACCGGATCGATCCCTGGCCCCCGGCTGCCCTCAAGCGCAAGGATGTAGCCGCCTTCAAGACCCGCCGAGAAAATGAAGCCGCTGCCGATGTTCCAGAACTTCTTGCCCTCGAAGCGACCACGCAGATAGCGCACATCGCCACCCAGGCCGGCCACGTCACCACTCACGATCAGACGCTGACCGGCAGTCGGGCGAAGACGGCTGTTGAGGCTGTCATACAGCAGCGACACGCCGAATGCCGACGTCAGGCGATTGCCGAGCTGGTCGCACAGATAACGTCCCGCCCTTAATGGATCGCAGGCGCCATTGGTGAAATAAGTCGCCTGATCGAGACCAACCTGATCATAAGTGAGGCCATAACGCGCCGACACCGACCAATATTCGGTCAGCGGAATGCTCGTCCGCACCTGGAAACCGGTCGATATCTGGCTGTAGGTCGTCTGCCGCGTCGTACCCACGAAGTTGAACGCATTGAGATCGCGCCGGAACAGATCGACGCCGAGCCC
>PKED01000203.1 GCA_002863155.1 Sphingomonadaceae bacterium
CGCATATGGTTCTGGCTTGTTGCAGCTAGTCAGACCCATGACGATCAGTACGATCGCTACCGCAGGCACGCGTTTCGAGGTCAACGTCCCACTCCTCCCTGCCTGAACGAACCACGTGTCTCCAGACCTGTGCTCGCTCACATGGCCTTCAAAGGACATTACGCGCCACCGGGTCCTGCCCCTCGGTTTTTCGTGCCGACAGCCAGGATCGGCAAGCAGGCGTGTGTATCAGCGCAGATGGCCTGTCGAAGTGAATGAGGGATGCCGCGCCGCCGCGCGTATAATCAATTAGGTGTCCGCCGATATCAGAGGTGCGACGGGATGATGCGTTACAACTGTACGAAGATCGTGGGGAGGTCGCGCGGGCATGCGCCATCGGGTCGGGCCGTCGTGGTCGTTTTATCGCCATGACGCCAATCTCGGACACTCCCCTGGCGTTGATGCGGATGGCGCTGGCGTTGCTTGACAAAAACGGAGAGGACGTAAGCCTTTTCGCGATCCATCTTCAGACGGCGATTGATGCAAGACTGCGCAAAACGCCGAAGCAGAACGGGAACGGCGCGATGTTTGGCGGTGGGGAATTGAGAGGCCATTGATCCTCCCGATCCCCATTCAGATTGCGAAAGCTTAAATCAAGGCCCATTCCTCACGGAAAGTTTGGTGGCCGGATTTTCGCGAGGGGAAAAGTATCTGGTCGCGTATTCAGTATTGAAGGCCGCGACGAACGAGGTCGACTGTGGAACGCTGCGACTTGGATTATTATGAACGCAGGGCAGAGCAGGAGCTCGAGCTTGCCCAACGCGCAACCAAGCCTGAAGTCGTCGCCGCGCACTATCGATTAGCCGAACTCTACCTGGCGCGACTGCCGCCCCAATCCAAAGCCGAGAAGGATGATCAGCGACAGGATGGTTCTACAGCTTCTGCTGCTGTAGTCGACTTTCGCCCTCGTGAGACGCCCGATAGCTCCGCGGAGTCGATCCTCCCCCAAAGATCGCTGACGGTCCCTGCTTCGATCCTTAGACCCGCCGCTTCGGCGCCGAGGGTTGCCTGAGGGGGCGCGTGCAAGCTGCCGGGATGACGTTTAGGCTTGCGACTGATGCCGTCGGTGCAGCGGCAATCCGGCAAACCCGAAGTCGGCTATAATTGCTTTCGACAAGGCCGCTCAATGAGGTCCAATCGTTTTGTCATGACAATCTCATTTACCGGGCCATCATGACGGAACGGTTCTGGGGAAGACGGATCGGCGAGGGCATAGCCCAGCTTCCGGTAGAACCTTTGGGCTTGCACGTTGCCGGGTGCAACATTGATCGCAACAAGTTGTCGCCCCGTGCCGAGCAGCCACTCCTCCGCTGCGGCCACAAGGCTCCGTCCGATCCCCTGTCCGCTCCAGGCCGACACGACCCCCAGTTCGAACGATCCCAGCGTTGCGGCACAAATGCCGGCGACCGGGCGAGCGTCGACATAGCCGACCGCCTGTCCGCCAACCTCGTACAGGAAAATGCCGCGCCTGGCTTCTTCGCAATCGATCAAGTCTCGCGCACAACGCGCCTCTACGGTTGCATGGCTAAGCCGCCCCAATGACAAAAACGGCGTTTCGCTCGAGAGCGCCAGTTTCAGGGTCGCGAGATCGCTCGAGTCAGCGTGGCGGCCGATGCGCGCCGCTGCGGGCAGTTTGCCACGTAAGAAAACGTCGGGCTCACTGACCTCATGATGCGCATCCTCCTCTTCCAGATTTTGGAAATCGAGGCGTATTGAGCATCCCATGCATTTTCTCCAAGAGCTCCATCTCGCAACAGAACCGGCTGGTTCGTGGCGAGCAGGACCAGAATTGCCGCTGCGAACCGCCGTCACGGTCCTCTTGGGCGCTCAAATGCGCTTTCCCGCGCTTCAGGTGCGGGGTCGAGGTGCTCGCTCGTTCGGTGTGACAATTGCCGTTCTGACTCAGAGCCGAACGCCCTTCCTGCCCAAATGCTGAGCCGTCGCCGCAGAGGCACCTCCCACCGCTGTGCGACCAGCCACGATCCCGCGCACAGCGCTGCCAGCACCGCGACGCCGATCCACGGCGCGCTGGCCTGAAGCAAATGAGGGGACAACCGCGCCGCGCCCAGTACAAGCGCCGAGAAAACCGGGATTTGCAGCACGTATATGGGATAGGACACGTCGCCAAGCAGCCTGTCGATGCGCCGACTGAATCGCGGTGCGCGCGCTGTCGCGGCAATGAGAACCAGCGGGAAGATGGCAAGCACGACCACTGCATCGGCCGCCCCGCGGACAGAAGCGGGAACCGGCCACGCAAGCGCCAGCGTCGCAACACCGATGGGGACGATAGCCGGGATGGAGATCGCCGCGAGTCGTCCCGTCGCTCGAGCACGAAAGACGAGCACGCCCAAAAAGAAGGAAAAGAGCACGCGGAGAACCGCAAGATGCACATCAGGCCAATAGGCGCCACCGTTGAGGTTACCGCGCACGATGGCGATGGCGGCGACCGCCGCCCCGCTTGCGCCAACGCCGATCGCCAGCTTCTGCGACGACAGGCGGGAGACCGATACGGCATAAATGATGTTGGCGAGCAGCTCGAACGCCAAGGTCCAGGCAACGAAATTGCCCGGAAAGAGGGGATTATCGGGAAATCCGATGGGCGGCACGGGCAACATGAAAAAGTTGAAGACGGTTGAAATCGCAACCGCCATACCCAGCCCATCGTGGCGATAGAAATAAGCGAGCTCGATGGTACTGAGCAGGAGTGCAACCAGGTAAAACGGTAACAGCCGAATGATGCGCGCGCGCAGGAACGCGCCAGCGTTCATCCCCCTCGCGAGCTTGGCGTCGTAGGCATTGGCGAGCACGAATCCGCTCATCGCGAAGAACAGATCAACGGCGAGATACGCGCCGGGCGCGGCGATCGGCGCGAACGCCTGAGGAAAATGAAGCACGACGACACTCATCGCAGCGATGCCGCGCAAGATATCGAGGATGTGATAGGACCGGGATCGTTGAGCGGCGCTCTCCTCGGCGCCGGTGCCCGCTTCCGCCATGTCGTGCCCCCGTTCGATGGGTCCGCCGCCACGATCTGGCATCGTTCCAGGGAACCTAAACCTAACTACGCGGCTTCGCTGTTGATTGCCACTGAGAAGTGACCCGGGAGAGGCCGTAATTTCCACTGAGATTTGACCCATGTTCTGATCGTTCCCTTGGCTGGCAGTCGGGGGATCATGGAGTGATCGACATGGCGTTATTGAGTGTGATCCGCCGCTGGCATTTCCGTGAAGGTATGCCGATCCGGGAGATTGAACGGCGCACGGGCTTGTCCCGTAACACGATCCGCAAGTACCTGCGGGCTGGCACGGTTGAGCCCCGGTTCAAGGTGCCTGAGCGACCGAGCAAGCTGGACCCGTTTGCCGAGAAGCTGTCAGGCTGGCTCAGGATTGAGGCTGGCCGGTCCCGCAAGCAGCGGCGCACGGTCAAGCAGATGCACGCCGATCTGGTGACCCTCGGTTATGACGGCTCGTACAACCGGGTCGCCGCCTTCGCGCGGGAGTGGAAGGCCGACCGCCAGCGCGATGCGCAGACCAGTGGGCGGGGCACCTTCGTCCCGCTGGTGTTCATGCCGGGAGAGGCCTTCCAGTTCGACTGGAGCGAGGACTGGGCGATCATCGCCGGCGAGAGGACCAAGCTGCAGGTTGCGCACAGCAAGCTATCGCACAGCCGGGCCTTCATCGTCAGGGCCTATCTGCTCCAGACCCACGAGATGCTGTTCGATGCCCTGACCCAGGCGTTCCGGGTGCTCGGCGGAGTGCCGCGCCGCGGGATCTTCGATAACATGAAGACCGCGGTCGACCGCATCGGCGCAGGCAAGGTGCGTCAGGTCAATGCCCGGTTCTCGGCGATGGCCAGCCATTATCTGTTCGAGCCGGAGTTCTGTAATCCCGCCGCCGGATGGGAGAAGGGTCAGGTCGAGAAGAACGTCCAGGATGCTCGGCGCCGGCTGTGGCAGCCGTTGCCGTGCTTCCCCGATCTTGCCGAACTCAATGCCTGGCTCGAGCAACGCTGCATCGAGCAATGGCACGAGATCCAGCATGGCGTCATGCCCGGCACCATCGCCGATGCCTGGGCCGACGAGGTCGCCAGCCTGATGCCGCTGGGACGCACCTTCGACGGGTTCGTCGAACATGCCAAGCGGGTCTCGCCGACCTGCCTCGTACACTTCGAGCGCAACCGGTACAGCGTGCCGGCCTCCTTCGCCAACCGCCCGGTCAGCCTGCGGGTCTATCCGGACCAGATCGTCGTAGCGGCCGAGGGCCGGATCCTGTGCGAGCATGAGCGGATCATCGAGAGGTCCCATCATCTGCCCGGGCGGACGGTCTATGACTGGCGTCACTACCTGGCGGTAATCCAGCGCAAGCCCGGAGCCCTGCGCAACGGAGCACCCTTCCTGGAGATGCCCGATGCCTTCCGGCAGTTGCAGGCATCCCTGCTCAAGCGCCCGGGAGGTGACCGGGAGATGGTCGAGATCCTCGCCCTGGTCCTCCAGCACGACGAACAGGCGGTTCTCTGCGCGGTCGAGCTTGCGCTGGAAGCCGGCGTGCCGACCAAGACCCACGTGCTCAACATCCTGCACCGGCTGACCGACGGCAGGGCTGGCACGCCACCCAAGATCGATGCTCCCCAGGCCCTGACCCTGCGGCGTGAACCCAAGGCCAATGTTGAGCGCTATGATGCGCTGCGCAGCAGGGAGGCCGCCCGTGCGTCATGATCCCGCCAGCGCCGCCGTCGTGGTCATGCTGCGCGGCCTCAAGATGTATGGCATGGCCCAGGCCGTCAGCGACCTCATCGAGCAGGGGGCCCCGGCCTTCGATGCCGCCGTGCCGATCCTGTCCCAGTTGCTGAAGGCCGAGGTGGCCGAGCGCGAGGTGCGCTCGATCACCTACCAGACCAAGGCCGCCCGCTTCCCGGCCTACAAGGACCTCACCGGCTTCGACTTTGTCTCCAGCGAGGTAAACGAGGCGATGGTCCGCCAGCTCCACCGCGGCGAGTTCATCGACGGCGCCAACAACGTCGTGCTGATCGGTGGGCCCGGCACGGGCAAAACCCACATCGCCACGGCCCTCGGCATCCAGGCCGTCGAGCATCATCGCAAGAAGGTGCGCTTCTTCGCCACCGTCGACCTGGTCAATGCCCTTGAGCAGGAGAAGGTTCTGAACCGGGCCGGGCAGCTCGCCGATCGCCTGCTCCGGCTCGACCTCGTGATCCTCGACGAGCTGGGCTACCTGCCGTTCAGCTCATCGGGCGGTGCCTTGCTCTTCCACCTGCTCAGCAAGCTCTATGAGCGCACCAGCGTCATCATCACCACCAACCTGAGCTTCTCCGAGTGGGCCGGGGTCTTCGGTGATGCCAAGATGACCACCGCGCTCCTCGATCGGCTCACCCATCACTGCCACATCCTGGAGACCGGGAACGACAGCTTCCGCTTCCGCGCCAGCAGCGCCGCAGCCCCCAAATCACGAAAGGCCAAATCACCCGCTTGACCCTGCCCCCGCACTGGGGGACACATATCCACCCGGGTCAATTCTCGATGGAAATCCCGGGTCACTTCTCAGTGGCAATCAACA
>PKED01000156.1 GCA_002863155.1 Sphingomonadaceae bacterium
GATCGCGTGGCCACTGAGATCGCCGTCAGCGGCGAGGATGCCAAAGCCCTTGGCCCGCAATTGCGCCTGATAGCGCTGCGCATCGGGCAAGGCCGGCAAGACATCCATGTGGAACTGCGCGCCCTCGGCATAATTCAGGGTCCAGCAACGACGACGCTCTTCCGGGTGCGTCATGTTCCGAGCACGCGCATACAAGGCAACCTCATGCCCCACAGCGTCCTTAAGCTGCTTCTGCGTGAGCGCGGCTTTCGATCCGTTGACCCGGCAGACAAGATCGACGTCATACTCATCGGCATCAGTCAGCGGGCGCGTGACGGTCCCCAAAAGAAACGAGCCGTGCGGCGAAATGGCAGGATCGAGATCTGCCAGCGTGGATTCCGGGCGGTCGAGCCAGCCGCCCAGCGCTTCATAGCGCTGCCTGGCTTCTTCGAACTTGCCGGGCGGGATATCCAGCGCAGCTGCGATGGCTTCAAGAATATCATCGTGCGACCTGGCCAGTCGCTTGTCGTGAACAGTCATCAGGGCACCTTATGGCAGGGGGTGAACTCCTCGGCGGGCGTGCCGAAGAAATAGGGATGCAGGATTGGCTTCTGGGCGCGGGCTTCGGCAAAGGCGCGGTCCTTGAGACTGCTGATGCGGCGAGTGTCATCAAGCGAATAGAAGCCGTCAGGGACCGGTTGGCTGACCCGGAAAATGGCGCGGCGCTCGTGCTCGTCGCCAGTCAGGATCTTGGCAATGCCCAGCGAACCGTGTGATTGACCCGCCATGAAGATGCCAGACAGCTGCGGCAAAATCCTCGCCGCACCGTAGGCAGCGCGCAGGGTTTTGATATCGTCGAGACAGCCGACACTCAGGACGTTGATCTGGTTCGCTGGCCAGCCGAGCGTCCCGATGGCTTCGACAACGGCAAGTCCAGCGGGGTTGTTGGCCCAAAGCCCGCCATCGACCAGACCTACGTCATTGGCGGTGACATGCTGAGTAAAATAGGTCGGCGCCGCTGCGGTCGCCATCGCGGCATCGATCGCCAGTTCGCGATAGTCGGTCCGCAAGCGAGGATGATGTGCGGTCTTGAAGACATAGACGCCTTGGGTCTGGGGATGCCATGCCGGAATCACCAGTCGGGTCTGGGCCTCGCCCAGCCGCCGGTCGCCAAGAACATTATGCAGGGCATTGCGCAGCGGCTCGGCGCTGTATTTGGGTCCCCACAGTGCCCAGCGACCGGTGCGCACGTGGCGTTCCAACCAGCCTAGAAAGCCCGTCCGGCTCTGCGAGAAGATGGCCGGGCCCTCCTCTTCATAAAGCCGCAGAATGTCGGCTGCGCGCAAACCGAGAGCGAGACCGATGGCAATGATCCCGCCGGTCGACGTGCCCGCGATAAGGTCGAAATAGCGCCCAATCGGTTGTTCTAGGTCCTGCTCGAGATTGGCAAGAAATGCAGCCGGGAAGGTACCCCGGATGCCGCCGCCATCAATGGTCAGGATGCGCTTCACTGCAGGTTGCTCCCGGCTTAGTGCTTTTTGTCGCGCGGCGGCATCGGATCGTTACCCGGCGCGACGGTGTCCGAGTCCCGCCAGCGACCATCACGGCCTTGGATGCGAACTTCGCCGCCACCAAGATTGCGGACCGTTTGCTTTGCGGCCTGCTCGGCTGCGCGCTGGGTCGAATGCACACTGCTGGCGCGCTGTGCGCCTGCGGCCTTCACTGCCCAGCCATTCGGGTGCTTCGTTACAAACCGGTCTGCCATTTCGCATTTCCTTGACTCGACTCACATAACGCGAATATAAACTATTCGTGACAACCGTCAAGGTTCGCATAGTTTCTTTACTGACTAGGAGTTATCAGGTGCGCTGGGGTGTCGAACAACGATTAGAGTTTATCGAGTTTCGCCTCTTCTGGGAGGGCACGATAAACCGCGCTGATATCATTGAGTGTTTCGGCGTTTCGACACCGCAGGCATCGAAGGATCTGGCGATGTATCAGGACCGTGCCCCAGGCAACGTAGTCTACGATCCGCGGGCCAAGCGATATGTGGCAGCCGAGGACTTCGTGCTGCGCTTTCTCGATCCTGATCCCTATAAATATCTGTCGCAGATGCGGGCGGTCTCCGAAGGGCTACTGCCTGCCAGCGAGTCCTGGATCGCGGATATGCCCAGCGCCGACGCGGCTCTTACGCCAAAGCGCGAAATCGACATTGCGATCCTGCGACGTGTCCTCGAAGCGGTGCGCGAAAACCAGTCGATTGAGGTGTTCTATCAATCGATGAACAAGTCTCGCCCCGATCCCATATGGCGACGGATGACGCCCCATGCCTTTGGTTACGATGGGTTCCGCTGGCATGTTCGTGGATTTTGCCACGTCGAGACCAAGTTCAAGGACTTCCTCCTTCCGCGGATTCTGGAGATTGGCACCAAGGGTGAACCGGGAGAATCGGGTGAACATGACTGGCTGTGGAACAACTTTTTCGACGTGATCGTTGGCCCGCATCCCGACCTCACTGACGGCCAGAAGCGAGTTGTCGCCAAAGACTATGGCTTCGAGGGTGGCACATCTGTGCTTTCCGTGCGCTATGCGATGCTGTTTTATGTATTGAAAAGGCTTGGGTTGCTTGATGATGCAGCGAAGCGCAGTGCGCTGACTCAGCACATTGTGAACGTGAACCGAAAAGAAACGCTGGCCGCCCTCGAGCGCGCCGAGTTTCGGCTATAGTGTGTGAACAGGGGGCAGTAATGCTGACGGGCGCGAAACTCGAAGACATCAAAAATGGTGCATCGGTCCGCGGTGTCGCCTCGACGCAACCCGTTCATGTGATCTCGGTCGATTGGATTGGCGATCAGGCGATCAATGTGGTGTACCGCGACCACAACGGCGCTGTTGCCGAAGCTGTCCTATACCGTGATGACGAACATCGCCTTGAGGTTGAGCAGAGCGGTCGTCCGTGGTCATTCGATGCTGATGGTGCGCTATTGCGTCTGGTGACCGAGGCAAACCGGATCAAGCTGGCCCATTATTTCGATCCCTATCTCGCCATCCACACCAGCATGGTTGACCCGCTGCCGCACCAGATTTCTGCGGTTTACGGCGAGATGTTGCCGCGTCAGCCGCTGCGGTTCCTGCTCGCCGACGATCCGGGCGCGGGCAAAACGATCATGGCCGGGCTGTTGATCAAGGAGCTGATCGCGCGCAGCGATCTTGAGCGTTGCCTGATCGTCGCACCCGGCAGCCTGGTCGAGCAATGGCAGGATGAACTCGGTCAGAAGTTCAATCTCGAATTCGATATTCTGAGCCGCGACATGATCGAGACGTCGCGCTCTGGTAACCCGTTCACAGACCGCGATCGGTTGATCGTCCGGCTCGACGTCCTCGCCCGAAATGAGGATTTGCAGGAGAAGTTGATGAGCGCCCGCGAGTGGGATCTCATCATCTGCGACGAAGCCCATCGTATGTCGGCGACCTATTTCGGCGGCGATGTCAAATACACCCGGCGCTATCAGGTCGGCCAGAAGCTAGGCCAGGTTTGCCGTCACCTGCTGCTGATGTCGGCGACGCCGCATAACGGCAAGGAAGAGGACTTTCAGCTGTTCATGGCGCTGCTCGATGGTGACCGGTTTGAGGGCCGGTTCCGCGATGGCGTGCATTATGCCGACACGGCCGACATGATGCGGCGACTGACCAAGGAAGAGCTGCTCCGTTTCGACGGACGGCCGCTGTTCCCGGAGCGGCGGGCCTATACTGTCAAGTATGAGCTCTCCGAGGGCGAGGCGGCGCTGTATACGGCGGTCACCGAATATGTGCGCACCGAGATGAACCGGGTTCAACGCTTTGCCGAAGGTGACGGCAAAAAGCGCAACAATGTCGGCTTTGCGCTCCAGATCCTGCAGCGTCGGCTCGCATCCTCGCCGGCGGCCATCTATCAGTCACTCAAACGGCGCCGTGAGCGGCTGGAGACCGAGCTCGGGGAAGCGCGCCTTGCTAATGCTGGTCGCCGGGCTGACTTCGTCGCGCCCAAGATCAATGCCGACATGCTCGGCAATATCGATGAATATGGTCAGGATGAGGTCGACGAACTCGAAGACCTGATTTCGACTGGGGCCACGACTGCCGAGACGGTCGAGCAGCTCGCACTCGAAGTCGAGACACTCAAGGGTCTGGAATCGATGGCGCTGGGCGTCCTGCGCTCGGGCGTCGATACCAAGTGGAGCCAGCTCAACCGGATTCTCGATGATGACTTAATGCTCGATTCCGCTGGAAATCGGCGCAAGCTGATCATTTTCACCGAGCCCAAGGACACGCTCAACTATCTGCTCGACAAGGTACGTGCCCGGATCGGCAACGCCGAAGCCGTCGACGTGATCCATGGCGGCGTGTCGCGCGAGGAACGCCGCAAGGTGGTCGAGCGCTTTATGCAGGACAAGGACATGCTGGTCCTGATTGCCAACGATGCTGCGGGCGAAGGCGTCAATCTCCAGCGCGGACATCTTATGGTCAATTACGACCTGCCGTGGAACCCGAACAAGATCGAGCAACGGTTCGGACGCATTCATCGCATCGGTCAGACCGAGGTGTGCCACCTGTGGAACCTCGTTGCGGCTGATACCCGTGAGGGCGAGGTCTATGCACGGCTGCTCGAAAAGCTGGAAGCAGCGCGCGAGGCGCTGGGCGGCCGTGTTTATGATGTGCTGGGCGAGCTGTTCGAGGGGACGGCGCTCAAAGACCTGCTGTTCCAGGCGATCCAGTACGGCGAACAGGAGGACGTCAAAGCCCGATTGTTCCAGCAGGTTGATGGTGCGGTTGATCAGACCCACTTGCTCGAACTGCTCCGACGTCGTGCCCTAACCAACGACACCATGCCCGAGGCGCGGGTAGAAGAACTCCGCCTGGAAATGGAGCGCGCAGAGGCGCAGCGACTGCAGCCGCACCACATCCAGAGCTTCTTTGTCGAGGCCTTTCAGCATCTCGGTGGTCGCATCAAACGTCGCGAGGAAGGGCGCTGGGAGATTACCCATGTCCCGGTCCGTATCCGCGAGCGGGATCGCCAGATCGGAACCGGCGCGCCGATCCAGAAACAATATGAGCGGATCTGTTTCGAGAAGGACAAGATCAATCAGCAGCCAGTGGCCGCATTCGTGTGCCCTGGTCACCCATTGCTCGAAGCGGTGATCAGCATGATCCGCGAGCAATATGAGCAGATCATGCGCCAAGGTGCCATTCTTGTCGACGATACCGATGCCGGTGAGGCCATATCTGCCGTGTTCCTGCTGGAGCACAGCGTGCAGGACGGCAGGCTGACCAGCCTAGGCAAAGGTCCTACGTCTCCGAGTTGCTCGACGTGCGCAACAAGCTCTCGCACAACGAGAACTTCACCTACGACGACGCCGAGCGCGCTCTTGATTCCATGCGGCGGCTGATGGAAGCGATCAGCG
>PKED01000011.1 GCA_002863155.1 Sphingomonadaceae bacterium
GCGCCGGAAGCAGCAGTCGGCGGCGTCGCCGCCAATCAGGAGTAAAAAGAGATGGCATGGAACCACAAGTCGCGCGTCACGGCCATGTCGGTCGCGATCCAGGCCGGGCAGGGGCAGTTCGTTCAGCCGAACCGCACCACCGATCTGATCGCTGTCTCGGCCCCGACCAATACGCACGAGATCACCAGCACCGAGGATCCCACCGCGACCGGCACCGTATGGGAATCGAACCGCATCATCCTTGGCGAAACCGCGACGCTCGGTGCGACGATTCCGCTTCGCGGTCCCGGCGGCCTGGCACCCCCGGCGCTGAATACATGGCCGGTCGGCCGGCTGCTGCAATCGGGCGGGTTCACGGAAATCCGCAAGGCGGCCCCTTCGAACGGGATCGTCCAGGGCAATGTCAGCAATACCCGTTTCGAAATCGAGGGCGAGACGCCAATCAGCGGGCTTCTGATCGGCGCGCCGATCCAGCACGATTTCTTCGGCGCCGGGTTCAAGCGAACCTCGATCATCGTCGACAATGACGGCGCGACCGACGTGGTTTCGTGCGGCGAAAGCTGCGGCAACACCGCCAATGGCCCCTATATCATCCCGGCCTATCTGAGCTATCAGCTCGGTACACTGACCGGTGCACCGGTGTTCCTGTCGGTCTCCATCTGGCGCGACCGGGTCCGTTACGACTATGTCGATTTCCAGCCGACTTCGATCGCAATGAACCTGCCGGTGGCGAACGAGGCGAACACCAATTTCCCGGACATCACGTTCCAGGGCCGCGGCCTGATCCGGGCGGTTGCCGACGATACGACACCGGCGCTGCCGTCCTCGGTGCTCGGGGTGCCGCCGGCACCGGTTCGCAACGGCAAGTTCTTCCTCGACCGAACCAGGCTGGGCCATCAGCAGCTCGGCTTTACCGAGACGCTTACCGTGGCCGGCGCGTCGAACCAGAATGCGGCGGCGGGTCAGGACGGCTACGACATCATCTCCGGCACGCGCCAGGTGTCGCTCGACCTGAACCAGATGGCGGTTGCAGATTACAACATCCGCGGCGCGGTCGACGTGCAGACCCAGATGCCGGTCATGTCGACCTGGGGCGGCGGATCCGGCAACAATTTCGGCTTCGTCCTGCCCAGCGTAGTCCTCGATCCCTTCTCACCCGGCGACCGGAACGGCTTTGTCTCGCTTACTGGCAATGCCTATGCGACTGTCGTAGACAGATCGGCGGCGCTGACGATCTGGTGGTGATTCGAGACTAGCCCGGCAGGGGCTTTCGACCCCTCGGTCTGCGGTGCTGAGCCACAGACCGAGGGGTTTTTCATGACTGCCATCGACCCACGCTTCAAATCGACGATCCCGGTGCATGCCGGGGTCACTGAATTCACACCGGCGAGCCTCGACCCGCTGGGTCGGTTCAACAAGGATCTGCCGGGGCTTGAAGCCGCCGCGCAGGACGCGGCGGACCGGCACGCCGAGCTGATGCGCCGTCGCGACGCCGGCGAGATCGTCGGCACGCATGCCGAAGATCTTCTGGTCGCGGCCGCCGCCGAAAAGATCGGGACGCTTGCCGCGATCGCCAATCGCCGAAACGAGGCCGAGGAACTGGCGAAGCGGATCGGCCCGCCGCCGGTTTTCGCGATCAAAGTGCCAACGGCGGTTGAGCGCGAGCAGATCAATGTCCGGCTGGTCGAGATGGGCCTGACCACGGTGAGCGAGGAGCAGGTCCGCTGCTCACTGATCGAGACGATCTATGAAATCGACTGGCCCATGGAATTGCAGCGCGCTGATCTCGACAGCGACACCCATGCCGATGACACCGCGAACCGGCTCGACGCCTATTGGCAGAAGCAGGCGATCCAGGCACAGGCGTTCGACGCCTGGCGCGCGCAAGAGACAGAACGCCTGCTCGACCGCGCGGCGGGCGCGCCGCCGGTCGCGGCCGAGGAAATGCCGGTGCGGCTGGTCAGCCCACGCGAAGAGGCCCGGATGCAACTCCTCGTCGATCGGCTGATGGAGGAGCCGAGGATGCGCCGTATCCTTGCCAAGCGCCTCGACTTCTCCCGCCGAAACGCCATGATCATCGTCCGGATCAATGTCCGCGCGGTGCATGGTCTCGGTATCGACGTTTCGCCCGATCCGATGACCAATGCGCTCAGTGAGGAAAGCGCCGCGGCGCTGCGGGAGGCGTTCGAGAAGCGCTATGGTCGCGATCTCGGCACCCGGGCCTGGCTCGAGCTGGTAACCTATATCGACTCGCTCTATGGGCTCGAGGAGTTCGAGCAGGGAAACTCCGACTCGCCGCTCGCGAAGCCGCTCGACCCGACTGGTTCGATCGCACCGAGCGGCGATACGAGCACCAATGGTGGGAGTTCGACGGGATCCGATACCGGTCCAGTCCCAGACGCCGGATCCGTGATGATCACCGCGAGGTTGTCCGACTCTATCTCCGCAGCCGAAACGCCGAACACGAGCAATGGCCCGACGGGCGCGGCCTGATCCATCAGCCGATCCGTCTGCTGCTCGCGCTGGCGGCCGTGCGCCGCTATTTCGAGGAGCAGGATGACGCGGCGAAGTCATGAGGGGCGGGCATGACCTTCGTTGCCGAGACGCCAAACATCCGCAGGGAGATCGCGAAAGGCCGGGTCGGCCTAAGTCGCGATCTCCGAAGGGCGGCGATCGTCGCGACCGACCGGGCCTCGCGCGAGGGGCGTGTCGAATTGCAGGCCCGAATCCGCAGCGTCGGCCTTGGCAAGCTCGGGAATGCGGTGGGCCAGACGTCGACGAAGCGCCGCGGCGGTGCCGGCGACCCCTATGGCGTCTGGTTCGCGCGTGGCGGCGACAACAGCCTGGCCGGCGGCGCGCTCGAAGCCTATAGCCGCGGCACCACGATCCGGCCCGTAAACGGCAACTGGCTCTGGATCCCGACCAAGGCGATCCAGCGCCGGATCAGGATCGGCAGCGGGAGATACCGGCTGACCCCGGCGCGCTGGATCGGGTCCGCGCTGGAACAGACGGTGGGCAAGCTGGTGTTCCGGCTGCTGTCACCGACCCGCGCCATTCTTGTCGTCCAGAACGTGTCGATCAGCACCAGAACCGGTCGCGCCAAGGCGCCGGGCAAGCGCCGATCGAAGACGCAGATCCCGACCAAGGAAATCATCGCGTTCACCGGCATCAAAGTGACGCGCCGGGCCAAGCGATTCGACAAGGATCAGATCGCACAGGCCTGGTCGCGCCGGGTGCCGGGGTTCATCGCCGATGAACTGGATGCGTCGGCGCCGCGTTGACCGTCTCGCCATAATCGACGTGATCGGCTAAGTCCCGTTTCGGCCATCGCCCGCATCATGCGAGGGATCCGAGGCATGCGCTCTTCGACGTTCACGACCTATATCAACACCCGGGAGGAGCCCGGCGCCTATGCCGCGCTCGACAAGCTCGAGCGGGTCGCGGTGCAGCGCTACGGCACGATCACGCGCGCGGCCAATGAAGCGGCGCGCGCGGCGGCTGGGCTGAGGGGCGGCAGCGGCGGTGCCGGGCTAGCCGGCAATCAGGCTCGGGATCTCAAAACGCTGGCGGACACGCAGCGCAACATCGCCAAGGCGTCATCCGATTCGGCCCGGTCGCTCGGCGCCAACACCGCCGCGCTGCGTACCCAGGACAGCGCGGCGCGGCGTGCCGCAACGGGCAATGAGACGCTGGCCCGATCGCTGCGCGTGACTGCGACCGCGCTCTACGTGGTGCAGGGCCCGCTCGGTCCGCTGGCCGGCCGCGTCTCGGCAGTGGCGAATGCGATCTCGGAACTGACTGGATTGCGACTCGGTCTGGCCGGACTGGGCGCCGCCGCGTTCGCCGTAGGCCGGCTCGGCAATGACTACACGGTACTGCAATCGAAGCTGCGGCCGTTCTTCGAAACACAGGAGGAATCAAACCGGGCCTTCCGCGATTCGATCGGTATCGCGCAGCGCGCCCGGGCACCGCTGACCGCGATTGTCGATCTCTACGGTCGGCTCGCGGCGGTTGGCTCGGATGTCGGCATCGCGTCCGGCCGGATCGGTCGGATCACGGAACTGGCGACGAAGGCGGCAACGCTTTCGGGCGGCACGAACCAGACCCGCGAAGCCGGGCTGAACCAGTTCCTGCAGGGGATCGGCTCAAACAATCTCGGCGGCGATGAGTTGCGGTCGGTGAAGGAAAACACCTTTGCGCTGGCGCAGGCCATCGCGCGCGGGTTCAAGAATGCCGATGGGTCGATCGGCACCACCATCGGCAATCTCAAGGCATTGGGCGCGCAGGGTGAGTTGACCGCGACAGCGGTTGCCGATGCGCTCGAACGCTCTGCTGGCGACATCGAGGCACGGTATCGCAGGCTGCCGCTGACCCTGGCGCAAGCCGGGACCGAATTCCAGAATTCGCTGACGGTGCTGGTCGGCCGGCTCAACGAATCGACCCGCTTCACCGAGCTGCTGGCCCAAGGCATCGACATCGCGGCGCGCAACATCACTGGTCTCGCGGTTGCGGCGTCCGGCCTTGTCGGCCTGTTCGCGGCGCCGACAATCGTCGCGAGCCTCAAGACGATCGGCTCGGCAATCCAGAACAATACCGTTGGGATTCTTGCCAACCGGGCGGCGGCGCGCGAAGCCGACGCGGAATGGATCGCGGGCTATCGGGCCAGGCTCGCCCAGCATCAGCGCGAGCAGGCCGCACTCCGGGCCGAGCAGGCGCAGATCCAGCAGAACATCGCGTTACTGGAACGTCAGCGCGCCGTTGCCGCGCGCGACATCCAGCGGAGTCTCCCTACCGCTTACACGCCCGGCGGAGCCTATACGGCGGGCGATCCGAAGCGGGTCCAGGCCAGTGCCGCCGAATTGCGCGCGGCGATCTCTGCCCAAGCAGCAGAGCAGCAGCGCCTCAACACGATCAATAACGCGCTGCGGCAATCGAACGATCGTGTCGCCGAGAGTCAGAAGGGGCTGGCGGCGGCGACCGCCAATGTCGCGGGCCGGATGGGGCTGCTCCGTACCGCCGGCGCAAGCCTGGTCGCCTTTCTCGGCGGGCCGTGGGGCATCGCGCTTACGGCCGCCACCGTCGCGCTGACCTATTTTGCGACGCGGGTCGACGCCGGAAAGGAAGCGGTCGAGCGCCTGGGAGGCTCGCTAGGCACGCTGGACCAGTATCTTGAGCGCACCGGGCGCAAGGCAGAGGAGACTGCCGGCAAACTGGCGTTGGTTGAGAAGCAGCGACAGCGTGAGCGAATCGCTGATGCGA
>PKED01000002.1 GCA_002863155.1 Sphingomonadaceae bacterium
AGCTCAAGGCCGTCTGCACCGTCCGCAAGATCGAGCTCGTCGAAGTCTACGGCCGGAACGAAGAGCGCTGTCAACAGTTCTGCGAGACGATGTCAGAGCTGTGTGCCACGCGCGTCGTCCCCTCGCGCACGCCAGATGCCGTCGCCGCCGAGCTTGCCGTCCTTCAGCGCGGCATGATCGAGGTCGATGGCGACGCGCTGTTCCTTGCTGCGCCGCGCGTTGAAGCGCTCGCCTGACCACATCGCATAGGCTTCGTGCGCCAGCGTCGACGGCGTCGAAAAATAGGTCTTCCGATAGCGCTTTTGCGACGCCATCGCCGAAGCGACCTTGTTGATCTGCTCGAAACCGTGGATCCAGAAACACTCGTCGACATAGACGTCGCCGTGATAGCCCTGGGCGGTGCGGTAATTGGTGCCGAGGAAGTAAAGCTTCGGCGGCTCGCCTTCCGGGCCTTCGACGTCATCGAGATCGAGCACGATCGGGTCGCCCTTCAGCTCGACGCCCGTCACATTCTGCACGAACGCGACGATATATTGCTTGAAGATGTTGGCCTGGGCGCGGCTCGCCGAAATGAAGATCTGGTTGTTGCCGGTCTCGATCGCGCGGATCATCGCCTCGCGAGCGAAATAGAAGGTCGCGCCGATCTGGCGGCTCTTCAGGATGAAGCGCGTCTTCAGCGTCGTCGAGCCGAGCAGCTCGGCCTTCGCCGATCGCCAGCCCAGCTGATAGTCGAACAGCCCCTGGTCGAACGCCTCGATCAGCTGCTGCTGCTGCTCGACCGTCAGATGGTTGCGGCGCTTTTCCTTTTTCGGTCCCTTGTTGCGGTTGGCGACTTTGGGATTGAGGTCGCCCTCGTGCCCGCCTGGGGCTTCATAGCGGCGGACCCGGGCAAAGCGCTCGGCCTCGCGCGCGAGCAGGTCGATATCGCGGACGTCGCGTCCGCTCTTGTCTTCCTTCAGGACGAGGCGGCAATATTCGGCCTCGGTCACCCCCTCCATCCGCTCGAGTGGGCTCGCGTCATCCCAGGCGTCGCGTGACTTCCAGCTGCGCACCGTCGCGTCGTTGAGCTCGAGCGTCTCGGCCACCTGCTCGAGCGTATAGCCAGCCCAATAGAGATGCTTGGCGCGACGGCGGGCATCGAAGGAAATCGGGGCGGGCATGGCGGCGGACGCTAACCGCCGATCGCGCCGCCGCGCCCCGCCGCCTTGTTGTAACGCGCGGCGATACAACAAGCCCGCGTTGCGATTTGCCCCCCGATCAAGCCCTGTTGCGCCCGCTGACGTCCAGTCCAGTCAACCGGAGCGAGAGCGCTAGAGCGATGCCCAAGGTTTCCAAATTCTTCCGCGTCGCCGTCGAAGGCGCAACCGCCGATGGCCGCACGATCGAGCGCCAGCAGCTCGTCGAAATGGCCGCGAGCTATAACCGCGAAACCTATGCGGCGCGCGTCAACATGGAGCATATCCGCGGAATCACCGCTGACCCGCCGTTCCGCGCGCTGGGCGACGTCATCGCGCTGAAGACCGAAGAGGTCACGCTCAACATCGCCGGCAAGGACGAGAAGCGCCTGGCGCTGTTCGCCCAGATCGAGCCGACCGACGATCTCCTGAAGATCAACGCCGCGAAGCAGAAGCTTTTCAGCTCGATCGAGATCAACCCCAACTTCGCCGCGACCGGCAAGGCTTACCTGATGGGCCTCGCCGTCACCGACAGCCCGGCTTCGCTCGGCACCGAGATGCTGCAGTTTGTCGCTGGCCAGCGCGAAAAGGGCGTCGATCCGCTCGCCGCACGCCGCTCGGCCCCGGGCACGCTGTTCACCGCTGCCGAGGAATCGGCGATCGAGTTCGAAGAGGTCGCATCCGTTCCCGGCGGCAATGAAGCGAAGGGCTTTTTCGAAGCCGGCGCCGCATTCTTCAAGCAGCTAATGAGCGGCAGCGCACCCGCCGCGCCCGCTGTACCCGCCGCTCCTGCAGCGCCGGCTGCACCCGCGCCCGTCACCCAGCCCGTGCCCGCTAATGACAATGGCGACAAATTCGCTGCGATCGCCAGCGGCATGGAGCAGATCGTGAAGGGCGTCGAGGCGATGCAGACCCAGTTCACCGCCGCGATCGGCCAGGTGCGAACTGAGCTCGCCACCGTCAAAGCATCGATCGAAACCACTGAGGCCCCCGGCCAGCCGCAGCGCCCCGCCGCCACCGGCGCCAAGGGCCAGTTCCTCGCCGATTGCTGATCGGCTTCCCTCAAGCCCGCCCGCCTTCGCCCCCTCGCCCAGGAACCCACGATGAAGAACACCACCCGCGCCCTCTTTTCGGCCTATGTGTCGCAGATCGCGCTGATCAACAGCGTGCACGCGGCCGACGCCGACAAGCATTTCGCGGTTGCCCCCGTCGTCGAGCAGAAGCTCGTCGAGCGGATGAAGCAGTCGAGCGAATTCCTGCAGCAGATCAACCTGATCGGCGTCGACAAGCAGGAAGGCGACAAGGTCGGTATCGGCGTCACCCGGACGATGGCGGGTCGCACCAACACCGCCGCCGGCAACCGGCGCACGCCGGGGAACCCGAGCGACAGCGGCCTGCTGCATCGCTATCGCTGCGAGAAGACCG
The DNA here is from genome assembly GCA_002863155.1 of Sphingomonadaceae bacterium. Classification (GTDB taxonomy): domain Bacteria; phylum Pseudomonadota; class Alphaproteobacteria; order Sphingomonadales; family Sphingomonadaceae; genus Sphingomonas. The sequence continues at coordinate 2,601 of PKED01000002.1, forward strand.
ACTTCGACTATGCATTCAAATATTCGCTGCTCGATGCTTGGGCGCATCGCCCCGAATTCCAGCAGCTGATGACGAGCGCGATCCGCGCGCAGGAAGGCCGCGACCACATCATGATCGGATGGAACGGCACTTCGGTCGCCGACGCCACCGATCGCGTCGCCAACCCGCTGCTGCAGGATGTCAACAAGGGCTGGCTCTACTGGATGCGCACCGAAGCGCCCGAACGGGTTCTCAGCGACGGCGCGCTCACCGTCGGCCCGCTTGCCGCGACGAACGCGATCTATGTCGACGCCTCGGGCGATGTCGGCGTCGACGTCGACTACGCCAATCTCGACGCGGTGGTTTACGACGCGGTCGAGCTGCTCGCCGAATGGCACCGCGACGACACCGATCTCGTTGCGATCATCGGCCGCGATCTGCTGCACGAAAAGTTCCTCAACGTCGTCAACGCGACCGGGGATAATGCGATGCAGATGGAGGCGCGCGATCGCATCCTGACGCTGCCCAAAATGGTCGGCGGCAAGCGGGCGATCGTCGTGCCGTTCTTCCCCGCCAACGCCGTGATGGTGACGAAGCTGTCGAACCTGTCGATCTACCTCCAGAACGGCAGCCGCCGCCGGATGCTCAAGGAAGAGCCCGAGCTCGACCAGGTCGCCAACTATGAAAGCGTCAACGTCGCCTATGTCGTCGAAGACTATGAGGCGGCGGCGTTCGTCGAAAACATCGTGATGGGCAAGAAGCCGGCCTGATCGCCGGCTTCGCACCCGCCTTAGGAGCCGCGCATGAGCCTCGCCCGCCGCCACCGTGAAACCGTCCTCGCCGCCCGCGCCGCCGAACAGGCGGCCGCGAATGACGGCCAGCGCACCGGGGCGGCGGCGAGCGAATATGAGCTGATGCGCGCGCGCCTGGGCGTCGATCTGCGCCGGCTGTCGGAGATCCAGTCGATCGAGCGCAAGATCGACCTGAAGCGCGAGCTGCTGCCCGAATATGACGCCTGGGTCTCGGGCGTACTCGCGGCCGACGCCGGCGTCGCCGACGACGTGCTGACCCATGTGATGATCTGGCGCATCGATACCGGCGACTTCGCCGGCGCGCTTCCGCTTGCATCCTATGTGATCCGGCACGATCTGCCGCTGCCCGATCGCTTCGATCGCACCGCGGCGACGCTCGTTGCCGAGGAAATCGCCGAGGCCGCGATCAAGGCGCTGGCGGGCGGCACCTTCCCGCTCGAGATCCTGCTCGCGGTCGACGCGCTGGTCGACGGCGCCGATATCTTCGATCAGGTCCGCGCCAAGCTCGAAAAGGCGATCGGCCTTGCGCTCGCCGCCACTGCCGAGGCGACCGACGCAACCGCCGACGGCCCCGCCGGCGCGCGGGCCGCCGGGCTCACCCAAGCGCGTGCGCACCTCGCCCGCGCACTGTCGCTCGACGGCAATGTCGGCGTCAAGAAGCGCATCGAAAAGATCGACGCCGAGCTCAAGAAGCTCGCCCAACCGCAAGGTGCCGCATGAGCGCGCTGATCTGGATCGCGCTTTTCGTCGTGCTGCTCATTGCCGCCTGGCTGCTCGGGCGCCCGCATGATGATTTCGTTTCCGGCCCGCCGCGTCGGCCGCGCCGGCGCTAACCGTTTCGGGACCGCGCAAGTGATCGCGCGGCGCCCGCATCTGCTCGCCCCGCGGCGCTCGGGGGGCGGCGCTCTCCGGCGGATCGGGCACCCCGCCCGCACCCGCGCGGCGGTCGCCTCACCCCCCGTAAACCGCGTTGGCAATTCGAGGATCCTCGCTTGACCGGCTTCGTCGCCGCCCCGCCCGCGCCAATGCCGCCGATCGCCGATGCGATCAGCGGCGATGGCTGGTGGCCGGATCTGTCGATCGCCGAATTTCAGGCGGCGACGCGGCTCGGCGCCCAAGTCGCGCCGCTGCGCGTGCGCGAGGCGCTGCTCGGCGCGTTTCTCTATGTCGCGGATGGCCTCGCCGCGTGGCGTGCCGCGCGCGAGGCCGAAGGCGCCGAGGCACTCGCCGACGTCGGCGCGATCGTGGTCAATGGCGAGAAGCGCGCGACCGTGCTCTGGCGGCGCGCCGTCTATGCAACTGCCGCGGCCGAGCTCGTCGAAACGCACAGCGATGTCAGCGCTACCGATCAGGGGCGCAGCGACAACCAGGAACGCTTCCCGACCGCCGCCGAGCACCGCCGCGCGGCGACGGTCGCAATCCGCGATCTGACCGGCCAGTCGCGCTCTCGGGTGGCGCTGCTGTGATCCGCGTTGCCGCCTTGCAGGGCGAATGCCTCGATGCGCTGGTCTGGCGCGCGACCGGCGCCGGCGCCGATGCGGCCGATCGCGTTCTTGCCGCCAATCCGGGGATCGCCCGCGTGGCGCTCGCGCTGCCCGAGGGGCAGGTCGTGCTCATCCCCGATCTGCCGACCACGCCCATTACCCCCGCCCTCGTTCAGCTGTGGGATTGACATGGACAAGAACCACCTGATCGATCATCTCGTCACCGTCGCCGCCGGCGTCATTCCCGCCG
>PKED01000160.1 GCA_002863155.1 Sphingomonadaceae bacterium
TTTCTCAGCGAGATTTCACCCTCCCAGGGGGTCCCGGGGATTGTTTTAGGCTCCATTTTGTGAGCCCTTGGGGGTCATTTTTTGGGGAACTGTTACGACCATTTTCGGGACCGGATACTGGTGCATCTAGAAGGCGGCGTCTTCAGTTTATTATTATTTTTTATTTGAAAGCACCCCTTCTCGAACGAGGCGACGCTCGGCACGATGGGCAAGATCCTGCCCGGCCTGATCGTCTATTCAGACGAGCTCAACCACGCATCGATGATCGCGGGCATCCGCAATTCAGGGTGCGAGAAGCGGATATTCCGCCACAACGACCTCGCCCATCTGGAAGCGCTGCTCGCCGCCGACGATGCCGCCGCGCCCAAGCTGATCGCCTTCGAAAGCGTGTATTCGATGGAAGGCGACGTCGCGCCGATCGCGGCGATCTGCGACCTTGCCGACAAATACAATGCGCTGACCTATCTCGACGAGGTGCACGCGGTGGGGATGTACGGCCCGCGCGGCGGCGGCATTTCCGACGCGCATGGGCTCGCCGACCGGCTGACGATCATCGAGGGGACACTCGGCAAGGCATTCGGGGTGATGGGGGGCTATATCGCCGCCGACCAGGTGATCATCGACGTGATTCGCTCCTATGCGCCCGGCTTCATCTTCACCACCAGCCTGTCGCCCGTGCTCGTTGCCGGGGCGCTCGCCAGCGTGCGCCATTTGAAGGCATCGAGCGTCGAGCGCGACGGCCAGCAGGCGGCGGCGGCGCGGTTGAAGGCGATGTTCGCCGATGCCGGCCTGCCGGTGATGCTCGGCGACACCCACATCGTCCCGCTGATGGTCGGCGATCCGGTAAAAGCGAAGCGGATCAGCGACATATTGCTCGCCGAATACGGCGTTTACGTCCAGCCGATCAATTACCCGACCGTACCGCGCGGCACCGAACGGCTTCGGTTCACGCCCGGTCCGGCCCATGACGACGCGATGATGCGCGAACTGACCGACGCGCTGGTCGAAATCTGGGACCGGATGGCGCTCAGGCTAGCCGCCTGACCATTCCCGACCGAAGCCAAGGTTTACGCGTCGCACACCGAAAATTAGCTCTTTTCGTCTTACCAATCCCGCCGACGGCGATGGCGCCGGACACATGGATGAGTCGCGGTTCGAAAAAAGATGGGCGGGCGCAGGGCAGTGGGAGACGTGGCGCAACTGGGGGACAGGGTGGCGAACGAACAGTCGATGTTCGATCGCATCCGCGATTTCCTGACCCGCAACGCGCTCGGTCCCGATCCGGTCAATTATGAATTCGGCTACCGGATCGCCAGCAATCCGGGCAGCGACCTTGCCCGGGCGGTCGGCGAACTGACCGATGGCGGGGTCAGGCTGACCCGGACCGACATCGAAGCGCTGGGCGGGACGGTCGCCCATATGCCCGCCAGCGCGGGCCAGCGCGAAGAAATCGGCCAGATGCTCGTCGCCCAGACCCAAATGCAGGTCGAAGGGTTTCAGGACCTAGTCGCGAGCATGCGCACCGAAGCGCGCGACTTCGGTCGCGATCTTGCCGCCAAGGCGGACGCGATTCGCGGCCTTTCGGGATCGGTATCGGTCGGCGACATCGTCCGCCTGACGAGCGCGATGCTCGAACGCGTCCAGACGACCGAGGAACAGCTCGAAGCCGCCACCCGCGAGGCCGATGAGCTCCGCCGCAAGCTGGAAGAGGCGCGCGACAACGCGCAGCGCGATCCGTTGACCGGCCTCGCCAATCGGCGTGCCTTCGAGGAAAGCTATGCCGAACGCCAGCAGCGCGGCGCCAAGGTGTGCGTCGCGGTGTGCGACATCGACCATTTCAAGCGCGTCAATGATGGATTCGGACACGCGGTGGGCGACCGGGTGCTGAAGGCGATCGCCAAGTCGCTCAACGACCATTGCGAGGGGCAGCTCGTGGCGCGCTATGGCGGCGAGGAATTCGTCGTGCTGTTCACCGACATGGCGCTCAACGAGGCTCGCGCGATGCTGGAGACCGCACGCGAGGAAGTATCGCGCAAACGCTACCGGCTGCGCGAAACCGATGCGCCGCTCGGCGAGGTGACCTTTTCGGGCGGGCTGACGCTGGCGGCGCCGGGCGAGTCAGCTAATGATGCCTTCGTGCGCGCCGACGGGCTGCTCTATGCGGCCAAGGCCGATGGCCGCAATTGCCTAAAGGTTGGTTAGGCACAGTTGCCAACTGGTGGCAAATCCCACGCCGCAATTTTGGCGGATTTTCCCAACTATCGACGTAAAGTCGCTCGCAACCCGCAATTTGCCGCGCTTTTCGGCGTCTGGCACGCTCCATGCAATCCCTTGAGCATCGCTGCCGGATGGTCCGGCACTGGCGAAAAGGGAGAAAAATCATGGCTCGTTTTGAATCAGTTCAGCGCGCATTGGTGTCGGTCACCGCAGCGCTCTTCGTCGGCGTGGTAATGTTTTCGGCGGCCGTCCCCGTCATGCCGATCGTCTGATCGACCGGTCGTTACGGGAATCGTGACATGAAGTCTTTCGCATCGGGCCTGATGGCCTTCGCGCTCACCGGGCTGATGCTGATCGGGCACGGCGCCGTGCTGGGCAGCGCGGTCGGCGGCTGAGCCGACCCCCAGCCGCAGGAAGAACGAGGCGCCGTGTGGAACGCCGCGCCTCGCTCCCGGACCGCCCTTTCCGGTCTCGCTTCGATCAGCCCTTCCGGCTGGCCTCGAACAGGAACCAGGCCCGCTGTTCAGCCTGGTCGGTCCAATCGTCGAGAATCCCGCTGGTCGCGTTGTCCTTGGCCTCGTCGACGATGTCCTTGGCTTCGCGCAGCGCCGCGATCAGCTTCAGATTGTCCTCGCGCAATTCGGTGAGCATCGCGCCGGGCGCGACATAATCCTCGTCATTGTCCTTGATCGTCTGGTGCCGGGCAATGTCGCCGATCGAGCGCAGCGTCGTGTTGCCGGTCTTGCGCACGCGTTCGGCAATATCGTCGGTGGTCGCCAGGATCTGCGCCGCCTGTTCGTCGAGCAGCAGGTGATAGTCGCGGAAATGCGGTCCGGACACGTGCCAGTGGAAATTCTTGGTCTTGAAATACAGCGCATAGCTGTCGGCGAGGATCGTGTTCAGCGCCTCCGCAACGGTCTTGGCGGCGTTCGATTTCAGATCGGTCGGCGTTTTCAGGGCAGCATCGGTCGCCATCTGCGATCTCCTTGTTGGTGAATCGTTGCGATAATGATTCGAGTAGCCAATTCGATCCATCGGCGCGCTGAGAATCTTCGATCACGCTGAGCGATCGGCTAGATCAGCCTCAGCGCGCTGAGTGCCGCGACAAGGGCAGCCAGGACCAGCAGCATGCCAACCGGCAGGCGCACCGTGCGCCGCCGCAGCGGGGCGACACCCGGCTCGCCGAGCGCGATCGCGGCACCGGCGATGACCGCGCCGCCGATCGTGGCGCCGATCGCGGCGAAGACAGGCGTACCGGCACGCAGCGCGATCGCCATCGCGACGAACTGCGCGCTGCCAAAGCCCAGGGTGAGCATGCCGATGAACGGCGTGAGCAGCGGCCCGGTCCGCCACCCGGCGAGTCGCTCGGGCGGCTTCAAAGCGCCGAAACACCCCAGCCCGGCCGCCCCCAGCGCGAGCGCCAGGAACAGCGCGCGGGCATTCGGCGTCAGCCGCAGCGCGATCGCCGCCCCGCCAAGCGCGGCCAGCATATTGACGACCATCAGCGCCGCGACGGCGCCCGCCAGCACCATCCCCGAATGGCGGTATCGCGGCGCCAGGCCGGCAATCAGCCAGGGTGTGCGATCGGTCGCGTGCAGAAGAAGCGCCGCGACGAGCGCCGCCATCAATGCGTCCATGCCCGTCCCATCCCGCCGATGCCCCGCGATAACCCGAGCGGCGTAAAGATGGCGTTAGCCGGAACGGGCGGCTTGCGCAGGCTTGACTTTGTCGGCGCCCTGCGTCATCTGGCCCGCCTGTTCAAGCGGCGGGCCACCGTGCTCGTCGCTTGTTGCTTTTTCAACTTCGCAGGATTTCGGGTCATGGCAAAGCCGACCACCGTCAAGATCAAGCTCGTCAGCTCGGCCGATACCGGCTTCTTCTATGTCACCAAGAAGAATCCGCGCACCAAGACCGAAAAGCTGAGCTTCAAGAAGTATGACCCGGTCGTGCGCAAGCATGTCGAGTTCAAGGAAGCCAAGATCAAGTAACGGGCTTCGTCCGCGAATCGCGCCGGTTCGATCCGGCCTAAAGAGCCGCCGACCCCTGGTCGTGCGGCTCTTCGCTTGTCGGGAGCAGCGCATTGACCTGCGCGACGAACGCCGCCAGTGCGATCGGCTTCGAGACATAGGCATTGGCCCCGGCGCCGCGAATCCGCTCCTCGTCGGCGCGACTCGCATAGGCGGTGACGGCAAGAATCGGGATCGTCCGCAGGGCAAGGTCGCCACGGACCTGGGCGATCAGGTCGTAGCCGCTCATATGCGGCAACTGGATATCGGTGATCAGCAGGTCGGGTTGAAAGGCGCGGGCGCGCGTCACGGCGTCGCGACCGTCGCGCACGCCCTCGGTCTCGAAACCATGCGCGCGCAGCAGGTCGCAGAACAGCTTCAGGTTGAGTTCGTTGTCCTCGACAACGAGCACCCTTTTTGCCAACCGCATCGCTCCCTGTGCCCCGCGGTGACGATAGGCGATGCGATCCCACGATACAAACGAAGAAGCCGCGGAAACGCTGGGGTTGCGCGGTCTTGCGTGGACGATCGCGGACGAGGACCGCGCCGGGCGGCTGCTCGCGCTCACCGGGCTCGACGGCGATGCGCTGCGGGCCCGCCTCGGCGAGCCGGCGGTGCTGGCCGCGGTGCTCGGCTTCCTCGAGGCGCACGAGCCCGACCTGATCGCCTGCGCCGAGGCGCTCGGGGTCAAGCCGGAGGCGCTGGTCCGCGCGCGCCGCACGCTGGAGAATGACGCATGACCCGCCCGCTGCTGATCTCCGATTGCGACGAGGTGCTGCTTCACATGGTGCGCCATTTCGCCGACTGGCTGGGGGAGGCGCACGAGATCGACTTCACCATCGGCAGCTGGGAACTCGCCAAGTCGATGAAGCGCCGTAATGGCGGCCCG
>PKED01000086.1 GCA_002863155.1 Sphingomonadaceae bacterium
GTTTGATGTTGCTGATCGTCGCCTTGCTTAGGGCGATGGCATTAGGTACGCTGCGCAGGTCTCCCGACATCAGCACCACGTCAGCCGCCTCAATCGCGACATCAGTTCCCGTTCCGATGGCGAGCCCAACGTCCGCTTCGGCGAGTGCCGGCGCGTCGTTGATACCGTCGCCGACGAAGGCGACCCGGGCGCCATTGATCCGGAACTTCTTCAGCGCCGCGACCTTCCCGTCGGGTAAGACCTCGGCAGCGACTTCATCGATGCCGAGCTGCTTGGCGATCGCTGCGGCCGTAGCTGCGTTGTCGCCGGTGATCATTGCGACTTTGAGTCCGAGCGCGTGCAGTGCCTTGATCGCTGCGGGAGTCGTTTCCTTGATCGGGTCGGCGACCGCGATAACCGCCGCCAAACGGCCGTCAATCGCAGCATAGAGCGGACTCTTGCCTTGCTCTCCGAGACGCTGGGCGGTCTGCAGGAAGCTCGACACATCAAGACCGAGCTGCGTCATGAATCGATCCGCGCCGACGGCAACGGTCCGGCCGGCGACCTTGGCCGATACGCCGAAGCCCGGTGTTGCGTCAAAGTTATCGATGGGTGTGAGCGTGATGTCCCGCTGCTTTGCTGCTGCGACGATCGCTTCGGCGATTGGATGCTCGGAGCGGATCTCGACCGCTGCCACGAGAGTCAGAACTTCGTTGTATTCGAAGCCCTCGGCGGGAACGAGGTCGGTCAGCTCGGGGCGTCCTTTGGTCAGTGTGCCGGTCTTGTCGAGCGCGATCACGCTCACATCGCGCAGGGCCTGCAAGGCTTCGCCTTTGCGGAAGAGGATGCCGATCTCGGCCGCGCGGCCCGTCCCGACCATGATTGAGGTCGGCGTGGCCAGCCCCATGGCGCAAGGGCAGGCAATGATGAGAACCGCGACCGCATTCACTAGTGCGAAGGTCAGGGCCGGGTCCGGGCCGAAGATCAGCCAGACCAAGAAGGTCAACGTCGCTGCCGCCATCACCGCCGGGACGAACCACATGGTCACCTTGTCGACCAGTCCCTGGATCGGCAGCTTGGAACCCTGCGCTTCTTCGACGAGCCGTATGATTTGCGCGAGAACCGTGTTCGTGCCGACCCTGGTGACGCGGAAACTGAAAGCACCCGTCTTGTTGATTGTGCCGCCGACGACCTGGGCACCCACCCCCTTCGACACGGGCACCGGCTCGCCGGTGATCATGCTCTCGTCAACATAAGAGGTGCCCTCGACGACCTCGCCGTCGACCGGAATCTTCTCGCCCGGACGAACGAGCACGAAGTCACCTGTTGTTACCTGATCAAGCGCAATCTCGATTGTCTTGCCGTTGCGCTCGACGCGCGCAGTCTTTGCTTGAAGTCCGACTAGCCGCTTGATCGCCTGCGAGGTTCTACCCTTGGCGCGGGCCTCCAGCGTGCGTCCGAGCAGGATCAAGGTCACGATGACCACGGCGGCTTCGAAATAGACGTTGGCGGTACCTTGCGGGAGCACTTTGGGTATGAAGGTCGCGACCACCGAATAGCCGTATGCAGCCGCAGTACCGAGCGAGACTAGCGAGTTCATGTCGGGGGCAACACGCAGCAACGCCGGTACGCCCTTGCGGAAGAAGCGTAGGCCTGGACCGAATAGGACGAGGGTGGCAAGCGCGAACTGGATATACCAGCTCGTCTGCTGACCCAGGCCCCCCATCACCCAATGGTGCATGGCTGGAATGAGGTGAGAGCCCATCTCAAGGATGAAGACTGGCAAGGTGAGGATGGATGCAACAAATAGATCGCGCCGCAGCGCCCGTGCCTCGCTCTCACGACGCTCGGCGTCCTGATCGCCAGCAGTCGCCGTTTCGGCGGACAAGCGTCGGGGCTTGTAACCCGCCTGTTCGACCGCAGCTTCAAGGTCGGCCGTAGAGGCGACCCCTGCAAGGTGGCGCACCCGTGCGCGCTCGGTCGCCAGGTTAACAGTGGCTTCAAGAACGCCAGGGACGTTTGCTAGCGCCTTCTCAACCCGGCCCACACATGATGCGCAGGTCATGTCCTTGATCGCGAGCTCGATGGTCTCTTCGCGAACGGTGTAGCCGGCGCTCTTGATGGCGTGTACAGCAGCCTGCGGGTCGGCCAAACCTGTGAAAGTGATGTCGGCGCGCTCGGTGGCCAGATTGACCGAGGCCATATGCACGCCGGTGACCTCTTTCAGCGCGCGTTCGACGCGGCCGACACACGAAGCACACGTCATGCCTTCGACGGGCAGGCTCAGGCGAGTGACTGAGGACATGGATGGATTGACGTCTTGTTGGGCAACGGAAGCCATTGAAATATCCCTTGAGTGTTTCTGTTGGAAAGAAGTTTCAAGCTTCCCTGTGTGGGAAGGTCAAGGCCTGTGGGCGATTTATTTCACGACGCGTCAGTTCGAACTGCCGCCAGCACTGCCGCAGCCCGTACCAGCCTCTGGGCTGAGCCCGCACGCTAAGAACTTTTGGGTGACAGCTGCTTTAGCCGTCGCACCGTTGTGACGTTCAGCGCAGCCTCGAACACCCGTAGCTCAATGAGAAAGAGCCGGTTGGCCCAACCCTGGCGGCAAAAGACGAACGGCTGTTGCTCAAATGTCAGAAATGTAATCAAATATCTGACATTGATATGAGCCGAGCTTTCATATGCGATCGATCCCGCAAGCGATCTTGGAACGCAGCCAATCCCTAAGCGAGGGTGGAGTTCTTGCGCCCAAGGAGTTTCTTCATCTTGGTAGTCGTGCGGCGGTTGATCAGGCGTTTTGTCGCTTGGCTAAAACCGGGCAACTGATGCGAATAGCGCGCGGTATTTACGTTGCGCCGGTGCGTGAAAATGACCAGACCAGGGCACCGTCGGCAGAGTCATTGGCGAAATCAATCGCCGCTCAGGGTAAGCAGTGCATCTCGCTCGATGGCGCGCAGGCCGCGAAATCAATGGGGTTGACGCGAGCTGCTTCGACTAAAGAGGTGTACCTCACCACAGGGCGCAGTAAGTGGTTGGTAGTCGGCTCCCGGACAATTTACTTCCAGCACGCGCCCTACTGGCTGTTCTCCTTGGGTGCGACGCCGGCCGGGGATGCGCTCAGGGCGATGGCATGGGTGGGCAAAGATCAGGCTGAAAATTCGGCCCAGAAACTTCGGCGGCACTTAGCGAAGGTGGAGTGGGAAAGCCTAGGTTCGGTCCGTGCGAGCCTTCCCAGCTGGATGGCCACCGCCCTTGGCAGGGCCGCGGTGTTAAATGAATTGCGTTGAACTCAGGCCAGACACTGATTGCTTGTGTGAATAAAAGTTGACGTATTCAAGGTCAGAAGCGGGTCTTAACGATTAAACTAACCCCCACGGGAAGGTAGATAACCATGGCTAGCGGCGAACAACTGAAAGCGCTTCTGCGCTCGCATATCAAGGGAGATGACACGCATTTCCTTGCCGTTGCTATGCAGATGGCGGCTCATGAGGCTAAGCAAGGTCACGGGAAGCTTGCGGAAGATTTGCGGGCTCTAATTGATTCGGCTAAGAAAAATCGTCTGCCTTCCGGTCAACCGGTGCCCATCGGCCAGCCTCGCGGTGAACTGAGCAACCTGTTGTCAGTAGCTCTTCCGAAGACTCGCTTTTCGGAAATGATTCTGGACGATGCAACTCATGGCCGTCTCGGAAGAATCATCAATGAGCAGCGCAACTTCGAGAAGATTCGCGCACATGGCCTCTCACCTCGGCGCAAGCTGCTTTTGGTCGGGCCACCCGGTACCGGCAAAACCATGACCGCCTCGGCACTTGCCGGCGAGCTTGGGATTCCGCTGTACATCGTCCGCCTTGATAGCCTCATCACCAAGTACATGGGTGAAACCGCATCCAAGCTGCGTCAGATTTTTGATGCCATTCGCGATACACGCGGCATTTATTTCTTCGATGAATTCGATGCCATAGGCTCCCAGCGTGGCCTTGCCAACGACGTGGGCGAAATCCGCCGCGTCCTGAACAGCTTTCTGCAGATGATCGAGCAGGACCAGTCCAATAGCCTGATCATCGCTGCTACCAACCACCCTGAAATTCTTGACTACGCCTTGTTCCGGCGCTTCGATGATGTTATCGAGTATGGACTGCCCAATCAGGAACAGATCAAGGCTGTGCTCAAGAATCGACTAGCGAATTTTTCAAAGTCGATTCGCAGCTGGGACAAGCTCTGCAAAGTCGCAGAGGGGCTCAGCCATGCAGAACTGGCGAGGGCAGCAGACGACGCGATCAAGGACACGATCATTCATGACCGTACCGAGATGGCGGTCAAGGACGTGGAAAGGCACCTTGAAGAACGGAAGACTTTCCACGGGAGACGGCACTCCTAACGTAGTAGAGCATCTAAATGACGGAATCGATTAGCGGACAACGGCCACATTTTCACCTCCAGGGACAGGGACTACCCGAACGGTTCCGATCTACAGCATCAGCAACACGAGACCCCCATTACCCCACGCCAAACCGAGGGGCTCATGGCGGAAAACTACTCTCTCAACTCCAGCATGCCAGCGTCCAGATGGCCTCAGCAGTGCAGTTGCAGCGCGAAGCATCTGAAAGGCAATTGCTACAAGGAGGCAGGCCTGAAGGTGGATATGGCCTGCAAATAGAATTTCGGAGCGAACCTGGTTACGCGCTTGCATTCGAGGGACTTGCCCGAGGCGCCCAGCGCATCGAGCTTATGAACCTGCGTCATGATCCCGCCACGAATACTGACTTCGCCACGGTATTCGTTCCAGATGGTCAGCTCAAAGCCTTTGAGAACCTCGTCAGGCAATACCTGGAGGTGGAGACCTCCAAGGGGAGGCTCCGGACGAATTGTTTGGGGAGATTTTTGGAGGGCTTCGGCGCCCCTCGGGGAGGGCCTAGTGCCCCCCCATTTAACGCACGATGCTTCATTAGATGGTTGACTCGTGATTTGTTCGGATCGGAGATGTTTGGATTGGTATCCCATAGTCGGCTGCTGCAGCTCGGCCCGGGGATTCTCCATGATGGATGCGAGGATGGCAGAGCAGGTCCAAAGTGGATCTTAAACCTGCTCCGCTACCACAAAGAA
>PKED01000113.1 GCA_002863155.1 Sphingomonadaceae bacterium
GCGCGTGGCCGTGGGCGACCCTGCCGCGCTGATCGCCCGAAGGCCCGACATTCGCGCCGCCGAGCGGACGCTTGCGGCAGCCAATGCCCGGATCGGAGTGGCCGAAGCGGCTCGATTCCCGAAACTTTCCTTCATGGGCATTCTTGGCCTTGGAGGCACTCGGCCCGATGACATCTTCGATCTTGGCAACCTCTCGGCAATAGCCTTGCCGCAGTTGCAGTGGAACCTGCTTGATTTCGGGCGTACCGCAGCTTCGATCGACCAGGCCGAAGCCGGGCGGGAAGAGGCGTTGCAGCGTTATCGCGAGATCGTTCTGCGCGCGTTCCAGGACGCGGAGCAGTCTCTCGCCCGATTTGGTCAGCAACGCGCCAACGTTGCTGCTCTCGCGCAGATCAAGCGGCAGGCCGACACGGCCGCCGACCTCAATCAACAGCGATACAAGGCCGGTGCGATATCGTTGGTCGATCTCAACACCTCGCTGCGGCAGCGACAGCAGGCGACGGCGGACTTGATTCGCTCTATGGCTGCGATGACCAACAGTTGGATCGCGATCCAAAAGTCGCTCGGATTGGGTTGGAGCGCAAGCAATGATGCGATGCCCCACCCATAGGTGACCATCCGAAGGTCATCTCGGGTCGCGGCCGCTCTTGGTGGGGTTTCCGATTCTATGGACCGGCTATGCCATGGCGAAGGTCGCTTGGCTGGTCCGCCTGGGCAAAAGAGTCGCCCGGCACTGGTACCGATACGTTTATCGGCGAAAGATTGTGCGCCTACTGAGTGTCTTTATCGGACGGCAGAACAACGGTATTTATGGGCTTGCTTCTCGGCCAGTCCGGGATCTTACGCCCCAGCCGTCCCGCACCACCTTGAGATAGACCGGCGGAAGGACCAGCATATTTAGTGCTGTTGAGCTGGCCAGGCCGAGCAGGATCACGACCGCCATCGGAGCCTGTATCTCACTGCCCGGCTGACCCATGTTGAGCGCCAACGGAATCAGAGCCAGGCCTGCCGAAATTGCGGTCATCAGGATCGGCACTAGCCGCTCCTCCGCCCCGCGCCGCACTGCTTCGGCAAGATCGGTGATGCCTTCGACTTCCTGCAAATGCTTGATGTGGCTGACCAGCATCACGCCGTTGCGCGTGGCGATGCCGAACAGGGTGATGAAGCCGATGATCGTCGCCACCGACAGCACGCCGCCGGTCAGCCAAAGCCCGACCACGCCGCCGACCAGCGCCAGCGGCAGGTTGATCATGACCAGCAGCGCATCGCGGCCCGAGCGGAACGCCTGACGCAGCAACAGGAACATGCCGACCAGCACGATCAGCCCGAGCGCTAACAGCGTGCGAGTGGCGCTCGCGGCGCTTTCGAACTGGCCGCCCAGCTCGATATGCGCGCCCTGGGGCAGCTCGACCGTGTCTACTGCCTCTCGCACATCGGCCACCACTGCGCCGAGATCGCGGCCCTGCACATTGGCGAGTACCAGCTGCATCCGCTCGACACTCTCGCGGGTGATTGCGTTCGGCCCCTGGTCGCGGACGATATCTGCCACTGCCGCGAGCGGCACCAGCGTGCCGTTCGGCGCGGCGAGCACCATGCTTTCGATCTGGCCTGCATCGGCAAATTGCGCAGGATCGTAGCGTACCACGACATCGGTGATAACCGGGCGCTCGATCAGCTGACCGACCTCGGCCCCGCCGATGGCCGCTTCGATCGCGCCGGTCACGTCCTCGACCGCGAGACCATAGTTGGCGAGGTCCGCGCGGCGCAGTCGCACGCGCAGGTACGGCACCATGCTTTGCGTATCCTTTTGCACGTCGACCGCACCGGGAATGCCCTGCACCGCGCTTTCGACCTGCGTCGATATGCGCTGGAGCGTATCAGTGTCAGGCGCGAAGACCTTGATCGCGATGTTCGCCCGCGCGCCCGAAAGGATGTGGTCGACCCGGTGGCCGATTGGCTGGCCAAAGATCGCCTGCACCCCGGGCACAGTACCGACCGCGCCGCGCAAGGCGGTGAGCAGTTCTTCGCGGTCGCGCCCGCCTTCGTTGAGCGTCGCCTCGATCTCGGAAGCGAAGACCTCCTGTGCATGGGGATCGCCCGGCGCGCGGCCCGTGCGTCGTGCGGTGGTGCGCACCTCGGGCTGCGAGAGCAGCGCCGCCTCGACTTCGCTTGCGGCGCGGTCGCTGTCTTCGAGGCTCGTGCCGGGCAGCGTCGTGACGTTTACTGTTAGCGAGCCTTCGTTGAACTCGGGCAGGAAGGCCCGGCCCGCTAGCACCATGCCAATCCCTGCGACTACGAACAGCGCCAAAGATCCGATCACCATGGCGCGCCAGCGGGTCATCAGCGTGTCGAGCAAGCTGACGTAACGTGTCTTGAGCTTCGCAACCCAGTTCGGCTCGTGACCGACCGCCTCGTCCTTGCGGGTGAGCAGGTTATAAGACAGTGCCGGGGTCAGCGTCAGCGCGATGGCGAGGCTGGCGAGCAGCGACACGCCATAGGCGAGCGCGAGCGGTTGCAGCAGCCGCCCCTCGATGCCGGTCAGGCCAAACATCGGCAGGAAGACGAGCAGGATGATCAGCGTCGCGAACAGGATCGATCCCTGCACTTCGGCAGTGGCCGAACCGACCACGGCGATATCGCTTTGTTGCTCGCTTTCCGGCTTCTCGCGTTCGAGCCGCAAGCGGCGCACCACGTTTTCGACCACGATGATCGCATCATCGACCAGCATGCCGAGCGCAATGGCAAGGCCGCCGAGCGTCATGGTGTTGATCGTGCCCCCGCCCGAATTGATGACGATGATCGCGGAGACCACCGAGACCGGGATCGCCGCCAGCGCCACGGCAGTAGCGCGCCAGCTCATCAGGAAGATGAAGACGATCACCGCGACCAGCACCAGCCCTTCGATCAGCGCGCTGCGGACGTTGTCGATCGAACGTTCGATGAAATCGGCCTGGCGGAACACCTGCGTCTCCAGCACCATGCCTTCGGGCAGCGTGCGCTGGAGATCGGCGAAGACGGTGTCGAGTTGCTCGGTCAGTTCGAGAGTGTTGGCGCCCGGCTGCTTCTGAATCGCGAAGATCACGGCAGGCTTGCCGTTGAACGCTCCGGTCCCGCGCTTCAGCCCTTCGCCGATGCGGATCGTGCCGACATGGCGGGCGAGCACGGGAAAGCCGTTCTGCTCGCCGACCACGACATTACCGAAACCTTCCGCGTCCTCGGCGCGGCCTACGCCTTCGATCAGCCATTCCTGTCCGTTGGCAACCCCGACCCCGGCGGAGCGATTACCGCTCGCCTTTTCCATCGCCTCGACCACCTCGTTCATGCCGATGCCGCGCGCGGATAGGCGCGCCGGATCGACCAGAAGCTGCACCTGGCGCTCGTCGCCGCCGATGGTCATCACCTCGGCAATGCCGGGCACGGACATCAGGCGGCGGCGCACGATCCAGTCGGCGGTGCTCTTGAGGTCCATCGGGCTGGCGGTGTCGGAGCGCAGCGCGACGAACATGATCTCGCCCATCACAGAACTGGCGGGGGTCATGTGGGGTGCGGGCAGATCGTCGGGCAGTTCATCGCCAACCGTTGCGAGCCGTTCGGACACGATCCTGCGCGCATCCTCGGGCGCGGTCGACCATGCGAATTCGAGCGTCACGACCGATAGGCCGGTGGCGCTGTTCGAGCGGATACGGCGCAAGCCCGGCGAACCGTTGAGCGAAGTTTCGAGCGGGATCGTCACCCGTTGCTCGACCTCGGTCGGCGTGTAGCCCCCGGCATCGACGACAACGGTCACGGTCGGTGCGGTCAGATCGGGCAGCACATCGACCGGCGTGCGCGCGGCGGTCCATGCCCCGAACAGGGTCAGCAGCACCGCGATCGCATAGACGACCGGGCGATTTTCAAGGCTCCAGCGGACGAGTTTCTCGATCATCGGTTCAGCCTCAGTGCGCGTGGCCGTGACCGAAGGCACCCGGCGTTGCCGCCGCTGCACGAACGGCTGCCGCGCCGCGTGTCACCACGCGCTCGCCAGTCTTGAGCTGCCCTTCGACAGCAACGCGATTGCCGCTGCGACGAATGACGGTCACGGGCCTGCGCTGGAAGGTCTCGCCCGCGATCTGGACATAGACCACGTCCTGTCCGCCTTCGTTGAGGATGGCGCTCGCCGGAATGGTCAGCGCTTCCTCGCTGCCTCCCACCATCAACTGGCCCTGCACACGCTGGCCGGGGCGGACCTGGCGGCTGTTCCAGGCAAAGATCACCGGCAAGGTTCGGGTGGCGGGATCGATCGCTCCGCCGCCTTGGACCAGTGCTACGCCGCTGCCGCGAGGCAGCGAGATAGTCTCGTTCGGCAGGACCAGTTCGATTCCCTGCGGCTGCACGACCTGGCTCGCCATGCTCTCGGGTACACGCGCCACCAGCCACAGCGCGGAAGGATTGCCGATGCGCAGCAATTGCTGCCCCCCGGTCACGCCCTGGCCCTGAACCATCGAGGTTTCGAGCACCTGTCCGGTGATCGGTGCGACCACCGGCACGCCTGCACCGCCCCCGGAGAGCGCATTGCGGCGTGCCTGTGAGGCGGAAATCTGCGCTTCGGCGAGCCGCAACTGGGTGCGCGCCTTGTCGAGACGCCGCTGGGGTACGGCCTCGCCTTCGACCAGTGCGTTCATCCTCTCGACTTCGCGCGCGGCTGCATCGCGGGCGATGCGGGCCTCGCGGATGGCGAGATCGAGTGTCGCCACGTCCTCGCCGCCGCCCAAGGTTGAGGAAATGCTGGCCAGTGTCTGGCCGCGCCGCACGCCCATGCCCGGCGAGGGCACGCGGGCCGCGCGCACGATGCCGTCGACCGGCGCAGAAACCATGGCTTCGGCTTGGGGCTGCATCTGCACGTCGACCGTCACCGGAATGGTGAGCGCCACGTCTTCACGCCGCACCGCTTCGGCGAGGAACGGGATGCGCCACTGGACTTCCTTGGTGAAGGCAATCGCGCCGTCGATCTCTTCTTCCGCCGGAGCAGCTTCGGCCCCCTCCTCACTCGTGGCCCAGACAGTCACTTCACCC
>PKED01000178.1 GCA_002863155.1 Sphingomonadaceae bacterium
GACCCCAGCGAAGACGATCGCAAGGATTACCGCACGATTGCCGATGTAAGCGGCGCGGCGGGGTTGCTCGACACGCTGATCGGACGGCTGGCGCGCGGCGGCGAAGTGGTGCTGGCGGGTTTCTACGACCGGCTCGATTTCGCTTTCCCGCCTGCGTTCATGCGTGAAGCAAGGCTGCGGATTGCGGCCGAATTCACCCCGGACGACCTGCACGCGACGCTCGCGCTTATCGAGAATGGATCGCTCAGCCTCGACGGGCTGGTCAGCCATATTCGCCCCGCATCGCAGGCGGGCCAGGCCTATCCGGCTGCCTTTGCCGGCGGCGATTGCCTGAAGATGGTCCTCGACTGGAGACACCAATGAGCATGCTCGACCCAGGCCAGCTGCGCGAGGAAGCCAGTCATGAGCCCGATCCGGTGCCTACGGGTCCGGTGACCAAGGAAACGCAGATCATCGCCATTTACGGCAAGGGCGGCTCGGGCAAGTCCTTCGCGCTGGCGAACCTCAGCTACATGATGGCGCAGCAGGGCAAGCGCGTGCTGCTGATCGGCTGCGACCCCAAGAGCGACACCACCAGCCTGTTGTTCGGCGGCAAATCGACCCCGACGATCATCGAGACAAGCTCGAAGAAGAAGCTGGCCGGCGAGGAGGTCGGCATCGAGGATGTCTGCTTCCAACGCGACGGCGTGTTCGCGATGGAGCTGGGCGGGCCGGAAGTCGGCCGCGGCTGCGGCGGACGCGGCATCATCCACGGCTTCGAGACGCTCGAAAAGCTGGGCTTCCACGAATGGGGCTTCGACTACGTCCTGCTCGATTTCCTGGGCGACGTGGTGTGCGGCGGCTTCGGCCTGCCGATCGCGCGCGACATGTGCCAGAAAGTGATCGTCGTCGCCTCGAACGACCTGCAGTCGCTTTACGTCGCCAACAATGTCTGCAAGGCGGTCGAATATTTCCGCAAGATGGGCGGCAATGTCGGCGTCGCCGGCATGATCCTCAACAAGGATGACGGCACCGGCGAGGCCAATGCGTTCGCCGAAGCGGTCGGCATCCCGGTGCTGACCGCGATCCCCGCGAACGAGGACATCCGCAAGAAAAGCGCCAATTACCAGATCATCGGCAAGCCGGGCGGGCAATGGGCGAGCCTGTTCGAGCAGCTGGCGATCAACGTCGCCGAGGCGCCGCCGCTGCGCCCGACTCCGCTCGATCAGGACGGGTTGCTCAATCTGTTTTCGGCCGATGTCACCGGGGCCGATTTCACGCTCAAGCCCGCGACCCAGGCCGACATGCGCGGCGTCGATTACGTCGCCAAGCCCACCCTCGAAGTCGTTTACGACACGGTCTGACGGTGGACCTCGAAACCCCTCCCCGCGAGACCGATCGCATCGACCTTGGCGCTCCCGAAGCGCAAGGGAGCGGCTGCCACGCAGGCGCGGCGACGATGCACGAGGCGGCGGCAAAGGCGGGCAAGAGCGAGATTCTCGATCGCTACGCAGCGGATTATCCCAAGGGGCCGCACGATCAGCCGCAATCGATGTGCCCGGCGTTCGGATCGCTTCGGGTGGGCTTGCGGATGCGGCGGACGGCGACGGTGCTGTCGGGTTCGGCCTGCTGCGTTTACGGCCTCACCTTCACCAGCCATTTCTACGGCGCGCGGCGGACGGTAGGCTATGTGCCCTTTTCCTCCGAGACGCTCGTCACCGGCAAACTGTTCGAGGATATCCGCGACGCGGTCCACGGCCTCGCCGATCCGGCGCTTTACGACACGATCATCGTTACCAATCTGTGCGTCCCCACCGCGTCTGGCGTGCCGCTGCAATTGCTGCCCGACCAGATCAACGGCGTGCGCGTGATCGGTATCGATGTGCCCGGCTTCGGCGTGCCGACGCATGCGGAAGCCAAGGATGTACTGGCGGGCGCGATGCTCGCTTATGCGCGCAAAGAGGCCGAGCTTGGCCCCGTCGCCGCGCCAAAAGAACGACCGGACCGGCCGACGGTGACTCTCCTTGGCGAGATGTTCCCGGCCGACCCGCCAGGCATCGGCTTGATGCTGGAGCCTCTGGGCCTCGCGGCAGGCCCGGTCGTACCCACACGCGAATGGCGCGAGCTCTATTCGGCGCTGGATTGTGCCGCCGTCGCAGCAATTCATCCCTTCTACACCGCCAGCGTGCGTGAGTTCGTCGCGGCCGGGCGCAGCGTTGTCGGATCGGCCCCGGTGGGTCGTGACGGCACCGCCGCCTGGCTCGACGCGGTCGGCGCCGCCTGCGGCATCGCGCAGGACAGGGTCGACGCGTCCAAGAACAAGTTCTTGCCCGCGATCGCGGGGGCGCTTGCCGCGCGGCCGATCAAGGGGCGGATCACCGTGTCGGGCTATGAAGGCTCAGAATTGCTAGTCGCGCGGTTGCTGATCGAAAGCGGGGCGGAGGTGCCCTATGTCGGTACGGCCTGCCCGCGCACTGCCTGGTCCGATCCCGATCGCGACTGGCTGGAAGCGCATGGCGTCCGCGTGCAATACCGCGCCAGCCTTGAACAGGACATCGCTGCAGTCGAGGAGTATGGCCCCGATCTCGCGATTGGCACCACGCCCGTGGTGCAGCACGCCAAGCAGAAATCGATCCCGGCGCTCTATTTCACCAACCTGATTTCGGCGCGCCCGTTGATGGGGCCGGCGGGGGCGGGCAGCCTGGCGATGGTGGTTAACGCAGCGATGGCGAACCAGGCGCGGATGGACCGGATGAGCGCATTCTTCGAGGGTGTCGGCGCGGGGCATTCGGCCGGCATCTGGGAAAAGACGCCGGTCGATCGCCCCGAGTTCAAGGCCAAATACGCGGCCAAGCGCATCGCGATGGCCAAGGCCGAAGAAAGCGTCGGCACATGAGTCCGCGCAAGCCTCTTGCAAGCGCCCTGCCGACCACGGTGCGCACGGTCCGGTTTGCAACCGCTTGGCGCGGCCAGCCCGCCGTCGCGCGTCCGCTGTTCGCGCGTTTCGTCATGGCCCCGCCCGCCGTGGAGACGCCGCAATGACGCTCGTCCTCGATCATGACCGCGCGGGCGGTTATTGGGGCGCGGTCTACGCCTTCACCGCGATCAAGGGCCTCCAGGTCATCATCGACGGGCCGGTAGGGTGCGAGAATCTGCCCGTCACGTCGGTGCTGCATTACACCGATGGCCTGCCGCCCCACGAGTTGCCGATCGTCGTGACCGGGCTCGGCGAGCAGGAGCTTGGCCGCGACGGCACCGAAGGCGCGATGAAGCGCGCATGGAAGACGCTCGACCCCGATCTGCCCGCCGTCGTCGTCACCGGATCGATCGCCGAGATGATCGGCGGCGGCGTGACGCCTGAGGGCACCAACATCCAGCGTTTCCTGCCGCGCACGATCGACGAGGATCAGTGGCAATCGGGAGACCGCGCGCTGACCTGGCTGTGGACGCAGTTCGGGCCCAAGAAAGTGCCGAGCCCCAAGGTGCTGAAGGAAGGCGAGCGCCCCCGCGTCAACATCATCGGGCCGATGTACGGCACCTTCAACATGCCGAGCGATCTGGCCGAGATCAGGCGGCTGGTCGAGGGGGTCGGCGCCGAGATCAACATGGTCTTCCCGCTCGGCAGCCATCTCGCCGACGTGCCAAAGCTGGCGAACGCGCATGTCAATGTCTGCATGTACCGCGAATTCGGGCGCG
Organism: Sphingomonadaceae bacterium; assembly: GCA_002863155.1. Classification (GTDB taxonomy): domain Bacteria; phylum Pseudomonadota; class Alphaproteobacteria; order Sphingomonadales; family Sphingomonadaceae; genus Sphingomonas. Next base: position 3,676 of record PKED01000178.1, read on the forward strand.
GGCTGTGCGAGGCGCTGGAGCGGCCCTATCTCCAGGCGCCGATCGGGCTGGAGAGCACGACGCTGTTCCTGCGCAAGCTGGGCGAACTGACGGGCCTCGACCCCGAACCGTTCATCGAACGCGAGAAGCACACCACGATCAAGCCGCTGTGGGACTTGTGGCGGTCGGTGACACAGGATTTCTTTGCGACCGCGAGCTTTGCGATCGTTGCGACCGAAACCTATGAACGCGGCATCCGCAAATTCCTCGAAGAGGATATGGGGCTGCCCTGCAATTTCTCGTTTCGGCGCACCGCAGGCGTGAAGCCTGACAATGCCGCCGTGCTCGACGCGGTCCGCACAGCCCCGCCGCTGATCATGTTCGGAAGCTATAACGAGCGCATGTACGTCGCGCAGACCGGCGCGCGCAGCATCTACATCCCCGTCTCTTTCCCCGGCGCTGCGATCCGCCGCCATGCTGGAACGCCCTATATGGGCTATTCGGGCGCGACCTACCTGATCCAGGAGGTCTGCAACGCGCTGTTCGACGCGCTGTTCAACATCATTCCGCTCAGCACCCAGCTCGATGCGGTCGAGGCGACGCCGGCGCGGATCGACCGCGAAGTGATGTGGGAAGACGAGGCCAAGGTCGAGCTCGACGCCGTCGTGGAACGCGAGCCGGTGCTGGTGCGGATTTCCGCCGCCAAACGGATCCGCGACGCCGCCGAACGCGGCGCGCGCCGCGCTGGCGAGGACAAGGTTACGCCAGAGCGCCTGGCGCTCGCGATCAGTGAAAGCCGGGGCGCATGACGTCCCCGACCGCCCTTTGCCGGATAGCCGCCCCGCGGCTTGAACGGCGCCAGCCATCCTCTCGGCACAATGCGCCGGGTGGATACCGTCGGGGGACGCGTCCTGCGCGCCTGACCTCGCCGGAACGACCGAAACTGAAGGAATCTGCGATATGTCAGACGAAAGATTGGGTCCTGGGACCTATATGACCCCTGAGGAGGCGAAGGAATTCCACACGCTCTTTACAATGAGCATGGGGATTTTCACGTTGATCGCCATCGCCGCGCACATTCTCGTGTGGTTCTGGCGGCCTTGGTTGGGGGCGAGCCTCCCGCTGCGGTCGGCGCACTTGGAATCCGCCACGCACTTCGTTCAAGTCGCAATGTCGACTTTGTTCGCCTAAACTCTAGGGACTGTGGGGATTCATCGTGAGTTGATGACGGCTGCGGTGAGGTAGATCATGGCTTCGAAGCTGCGGTCAGTCTTGCAGGCACGCATGGCGATTCGTTTGAACTCTTTGAGCTTG
>PKED01000077.1 GCA_002863155.1 Sphingomonadaceae bacterium
TACCAGGCTCTTCGATTAGGCAATGCGCGCGCGCGATACAATTGATCCCGGATTGGCGGACCCGACCGCGCTGGCGCTGCGGGCGCTGGTCTGGACGATCGGCGAGCCTGCAAGGGCCGAACGCCTGCTCGCACTGACCGGGCTGACGCCCGATGATCTGCGCGCGCGAGCCGAGTCGCCCGCGGTGCTTGCGGCCGTGCTGGGATTTGTCGAGGACTATGAGCCCGATCTGATCGCCTGCGCAGCGGCGCTGGCCGTCGCCCCCGCGATGCTGGTCGCCGCGCGCAACCGGCTGGAGCGTGCATGAAGGGCCTGCTGATTTGCGACTGCGACGAAGTGCTGCTGCACATGGTGCGGCATTTCGGCGTTTGGCTACGCGAGCGGCACGACATCGACTTCAACATGTCAGGCGGCGATTTCAGGAACAGCATGCGTCGCCCCGACGGCCGACTGGTCGAATTCGACGAGATGCGCGGATTGATCGACGGTTTCTTCCCCGACGAAATGGACCGGCAGACGCTGGTGCCCGGCGCGCGCGAGGCATTGGCAGCGCTGGCCGAAGGTGCCGATATCGTCATCCTGACCAATTTGGGCGATCATTGCCGCGACGCACGCATTGCCCAGCTGGCGGCGTTCGGCATTGCTCACCGGGTCGAAACCAATCAGGGCGGCAAGGGCGATCCGGTCGCCCGGCTGGTCGCCGAGCATGGCAATCCGGTCACCGTCTTCGTCGACGATCTAGGCGTCCACCACGACTCGGTCGCCCGGCACGCGCCCCAGGTCCACCGGCTGCACATGGTGTCCGAGCCCGAGCTGGCGCCGCACATCAAGCCGGCGCCGTCCGCGCATGCCCGCATCGACGACTGGGCGGCCGCGCGCGGCTGGATCGCCGATCGCTTTGCCGCAGGGCTTCCCGCCCCCGAAATCAGCCCCGAACAAGGAGCAATCCCATGACCGACCGTATCGCCACCAAGCTCGCCGAGCTGGGCCTGACCCTGCCGCAGGCGGCCGCGCCCGTCGCCGCCTATGTCCCGGCGGTCGAGGTCGGCGGGCTGCTGCACATTTCCGGCCAGCTGCCCTTCGCGCCCGATGGCGGGCTGATGACCGGTCGCGTCGGCGAGGACCGCGACCTGGATTTCGCCAAGGCGGCGGCGGAGCGCTGCGCGCTGATGCTGGTCGCGCAGATGCTGCAGGCGCTTGGCGGGCTGCACCGGGTCGAGCGGATCGTGAAGCTGGGCGTGTTCGTCAATTCGGCGACCGGCTTCACCGACCAGGCGAAAGTCGCGAACGGTGCGTCGGAACTGATGGTCGCGCTGTTCGGCGAGGCCGGCAAACATGCCCGCAGTGCCGTCGGCGTCGCGGTGCTCCCGCTCGGTGCGGTGGTCGAAATCGACGCGATCGTGCAGGTTCAGGGCTGAGCATTTCGACCAAGGCCCATCCAACGCCGTTCGTGTCGAGCGACGTCGAGAAACGGGCCGTTGGGCGGGGGGGCCAGCCTCAGCTTAGCGCGGCGAGCTTTTCCTCCGCCAGCCGGTCGAGCTCGGCACGTGTCTTCTTTTCCGCCGCCGTCTTCAGCTGGCCGCACGCCGCATCGATGTCGCGCCCGCGCGGGGTGCGCGTCGGCGCCGAGATGCCGGCTTCGAAAATGATGTTTGAAAAGGCACGGATGCGCTCGGGCGTCGATGTGTCATAGGGCGCACCGGGCCAGGGATTGAAGGGGATCAGATTCACCTTGGCGGGCAGCCGGTATTTCTTGATCAGCCGGACGAGCTCGCGCGCATCGGCGTCGCTGTCGTTCTTGTCCTTCAGCATCACATATTCGAACGTGATCCGCCGGGCATTATTGGCGCCCGGATAGTCGGCGCACGCCTGCAACAGCTCCTCGATCCCGTATTTGCGATTGAGCGGCACGATCTCGTCGCGGATTTCCTTGGTGACGGCGTGGAGCGACACCGCGAGATTGACGCCGATTTCGGTGCCCGCGCGCGCCATCATCGGCACGACGCCGCTGGTCGACAGCGTGATCCGACGCTTCGACAGTGCAAGGCCGTCGCCGTCCATGACGAGGCGAAGCGCATCGCGGACATTGTCGAAATTATACAGCGGCTCGCCCATGCCCATCATGACGATATTGGTCAGCAGCCGCCCCTCGGGCTGGCTCGGCCATTCGCCGAGCGCGTCGCGCGCCAGCATCACCTGGCCGACGATTTCGCCCGCGCTCAGATTGCGCACCAGTCGCATCGTGCCGGTGTGACAGAAGCGGCAATTGAGGGTGCAGCCGACCTGGCTCGACACACACAGCGTTCCGCGATCGGCGTCGGGGATGAACACCATCTCATAATCTTCGCCGTCGGGCGCGCGCAGCAGCCACTTGCGCGTGCCGTCGGTCGACACCTGCGCCTCGACCACCTGTGGGCGACCGATCACGAAGCGCTGATCGAGCCAGAGCTGCATCGCCTTCGAAATGTCGGTCATCACCGCAAAATCGGTGGCGCCGCGATTGTACATCCAGTGCCACAGCTGCTTGGCGCGCAACTTGGCCTGTTTGGGTTCGAGCTGCGCGGTTTCGAGCGCGAGCCGCAGTTCGTCCCTCGACAGGCCGATCAGGTCGATGCGGCCATCGTCGCGGCGCGGCGCGGCACGCGGCACCGCCACGGGATCGACATGGCCGGGGATCGGCATATGGGCGGCGGGTTCGAGCATCGCGGGCACATAGCGACGCGCGCGCGATTTTACCAGCGCGTCAGGCTGGCGCCTTTACCGGCGTCGCATAGCTTGCAAACGCACCGAGCGTAGCCTGCGCCCGTTTATAGGCCAGCGGCGCGCGGATGCCGAGCCTCTCGCGCGCCGCATCGATCGGCTCGTCCAGCAGCGCCGGATAGTCCTCCCCGGCAAGCCACGCGGCGCGCTTGCCGCTGCGATAGCCCTCCCAAACCGCGCGAGTGAAGGCGAAACTCTTTGTCACCAACACCGACTTGACCGCCGCGCCGGCGGCGATGAACGCCCAGCCCAGCCCCCCGACCTGCGCATAGCTGAACGCGACCAGACACGCTTCGCCGAGCGTTTCATCGGCCTTGTAGCCGGTCAGCACATGCCAGATGTCATGCGTGTCGCGGATCCGGCGCCCGAACCAGGCATAGGGATGGCGCATAGGGATTTCGGTCTTGTCCAAGTTCGACACTTCGGCAAGCCCCATCGCCGAATAGCCGGTCGCGGCCAGGAAATCGCGATAGGCAGCCCCAACCGTGCCGGGCGCGAACGAGGCGATATAGGCCGGGTCGGACAATGTGTCGGCTAGTTCGACCTGGGCATAGGCCATCTCGCCGCCTTCGAAGCTGCGCACCAACCGCTGGAAATTGCGGCGGCCATTGCCCGCGTTCAGCGCGCGCATGATGACAAACACCTGCGTGGTGTCGTCGCCGTTGCTGAGCAACGTGCGCAGCGCACGCCACGCGGTTTTCCAGTCGCGGCGATCGGGAATGAGCGTTTCGGCCATGGCGAGTCCCTTGCTGACAGGCATGTCAATAACATTTCCTATCCAACTGAAGCAATCGTTACGCCGACCGTGATGGCGCATGTCCAGAACTCGCGACATAATGATGAGAGTTCTTGACAATCCTCGCGAATCGTGACAAGAGCTCTTGTCATATGGTCAAACGCTCTTGTCTCTACTCCTGTGCGTCGCGTGGCGCCTGACCATGGAGAATCGCTTGCGCGTATTGCGGGCCGAAGCCGGGATCAGCCAGGGCGAACTCGCCCAGCGGCTCGGCGTGTCCCGCCAGACGATCAACGCGGTCGAAACCGACAAATATGACCCCAGCCTGCCGCTCGCGCTGCGGCTGGCCAAAGTTTTTGGAGTGCCTGTCGATGCCATCTTCCTCGATGACTGGAACCCCGATGAACGATCATGACGCTGCCGTGCCGCGCAACCTTATCCGGCGCATCCTGATCTCCGTGATCATCGCCGCGCCGATCGGTGCGGTGGCGGGCTATTTCGTCGGACGCGCCCTGAAAAAAGGCAATTTCGGGCCCGTTGTCGACTGGAGCCTCGCCGACCTGTTCAGTATGATGATCGGGCTGATGCTGCTGACCAGCGGACTCTTTGTCGCCTGGGCGGCGACCAGTTCGCGGCGCTGGAACGAGATGGTCGAGAAACAGCCGGGTGACGCGCCGATCGACCCCAGCGCGGTCCGGCAGGGCCGTCGCTCGGCGGCGGTCGCCGCGATCGCCGGCGCGTTGATGCTCGTCCCGCCCTTTGCCGCGCATGCCGGGCTCGGCGCGGACGGGCGCTGGCTGGTCGCAGCATCGATGGCGCTGGTGCTGGCGCTGCAGAGCTGGATCAACTGGCAGCTCTGGCGCGATGGCGACGAATTGAGCCGCGCGGTGATCGCGCAGACCGGGGCAGTCTGCTTCTGGGCGCTGCAGCTTGCCCTGTTCGTCTGGGCGGCGCTCACCCGGCTCGATCTGGTGGCGGAAGTCGACAGCTGGACGCTGATGACCGTGATGATGGGCACCTATTTGGGCGTGTCGATGATCATCTCGTTCCGCCGCGGCCTGACACCGGGCTGAACCGTCAAACCCGCATCGGCATGATGACGTAGAGCGCCGGCGCCTTGTCATTCTCGCGGATCAGCGTCGGTGCGGCGGCGTCGGCCAGATGCACTTCAACCAGGTCACTGTCGATCTGGCCGAGAATGTCGAGCAGATAGCGGCTGTTGAAGCCGATCTCGAAGGGCAGCGAGGTGTATTCGCCCGGCACCTCTTCCGACGCGGTGCCGTTTTCGGGGCTGGTGACCGACAGGGTGATCCGGTCACGGTCCAGCGCCATCTTCACCGCACGCGTCTTCTCCGTCGCGATGGTCGAGACGCGGTCGACG
>PKED01000080.1 GCA_002863155.1 Sphingomonadaceae bacterium
TGGTTTTCCTCGGCCATCACGAGGGGCACCGCGATTCACTTGCCAAGCTGATCGCGACGGCTGGTGCAAAGCCTGTCGAACCCAAGACCGATGCCGAGTATATTTCGGCACTTAACATCGGCGCGCTCAAGTCCGAAGGCGATGTCATTAAGTTTGCTGCCGGCCTCGAACAGGGCGCGACGAACGCCTATGTCGGCCAGATCGCTGCGTTGCAGGACCACAAGCTGGCACATCTCTTCGCGCAACTCAGCACAGACGAAGCGGTTCACTGGGCCATTCTCAACAACGCGGCGGGCGGCGCGATGCCCAAATCTGCGTATCTGTTTGGCTGATATGGCAAATCGCAAACGCATCGAGGCCGGGGTCGCGGTTTGCGCGATCCTGGCCGGGGCCGGACTGGTGTTTGTCCCCACCGCCGCGCCGGCGCAAGCGGTGGCCAATCTCGCAAATGGCCAGGCGCTTTATCAAGCAAAATGTGGCGGATGCCATTCCATCGAGGCAAACCGTATCGGCCCGGCGCACCGTGGTCTCATTGGACGTCGGATCGCAACGGTACCAGGCTATGCTTATTCTCCGGCACTCAAGAAATTGACTGGCGTTTGGACGCCGGCGCGGATCGATTTATGGCTGCAGGGACCTCAAAAAATGGCGCCAGGCTCGAAAATGTTTTCGACTGTCTCCGACGCCGCGCAACGGCGCGACATTATTGCTTATCTTGCCGCAAACTCGTCCGTGGATCGGAGGTAGCGGGATGCCTGTTATGAGATCATCCGATTGCTTGCTGGAAGACATTCAAGCGTGCACCCTGTGCGCTGAGCATCTGCCAGCCGGACCGCGCCCGATCGTTCAGTTCAGCGTAACCTCCACAATTGTCATCATCGGTCAGGCGCCCGGCGCGCGCGTCCATGAGAGCGGCATTGCCTGGGATGACGCAAGCGGCGAGCGGCTGCGCGAGTGGACGGGGCTTACGCCCGATATTTTTTACGATCCCGCGCAGGTCGCACTTGTGTCGATGGGCTTTTGCTATCCCGGCACCGGGAGCAGTGGCGATTTGCCGCCGCGCCTCGAATGTGCACCAATGTGGCATGATCGCGTCATGGCCGTGCTTCCACCCGCGCGATTGACGCTGCTCGTTGGAAGCTATGCACACCAGCGCTACTTGGTCGAGGACAAAAAACAATCGCTGACTGAACGTGTTGGTAAATTTCACGAGTACCTGCCGCACTACTTTCCGCTTCCGCATCCATCCTGGCGTAGTATGGGCTGGATGAAACGCAACCCATGGTTCGAGCACAATGTTCTGCCAATGTTGCGCGATGCAATTGGAATGCGAATAGGCACTGCCCCACACGAGTAGGCTTGTCAGTGTTTTAGGCGACCGCCAAGCCATTGGTAGGCGCTTGGATCCCCTCGTGGGGCAATTTGGCGAACGAGGGCTTCTCGGTTCGGTGCTGGGCTACCCATGCGGAAGGGCTGGGCTGGCGGGTCGTTCCAATTAGTGGCGATGACTGGGATCGGTGTTATTGGCGCTGGGTTGACCAAGACGGCTGCATCATTCCGGTGTGTCGGCGGTGATAGCAGGCGATCAAACAGGTTTGCTGTCGGGCGACGGGTTCATTTCCAGCAGGGTGCCGCGTCCGCGAGGCTATCGAACAGGTCATACCAATGCAGTCGTGTCTACCGTCCATAGTTGCCGTGGCTTTCAAAGTGAGGCGACCGCCAATGGGCAAGTGACAAGCGGTCGGAAAAGGGCCCATTTAATGTGGTGGAGGGGTCTCCACTTTACGGGATCTTCTGCGAATAAGTCAGACAGGAAGGCGACGATGGAGCAGGTACCGGCTGTTGAGTTGGATTTGGCAAAGCCGGTTGGCTAGGTTCACGGCGTCAACGCACAGTGCAATGTGCCCTGATTGGGACGCACAGCAATGTTTTCGAGCCCAGCGATGCACCATTCGGGGTCATAACGCGCCTCCGTCCCGTCTGAGCGCCATATCCAATGATCCCCATTTATGTCCTAGTTCGATCCGTCTTTCCGGCATGCGGTCCTATCAGCGATACTGATCGGCCAAGGCGGAAGGTGCTCGCTCAATCGAACGCGCGCGCAATGCTGGTGTTGGGTACCGCAGCTTGCATCCTAGCCCAGCATTCAGCCATGCCGCCGCGCGATCCATGTCCAGGCGGTCTCGCGTTCACTGCCGCATCCATATCTACCAACTGATCATGTTACCTTAATCTCTGCTTCACTTGGCGCGGTGCTTCGCCCGTGACGCGAGCGAACACCCGTGAGAAGGCTGCGGCACTATCATATCCGACGCTGTCGGCCACGGTCTTGACCGGCTTGCCTGCGGCAAGAAGGTCACGCGCAATCGTCATTCGCCACCGGGTCAGATAGTCGATCGGCGTCCGCCCAACGCAGGCGCGAAAATGCGTGGCAAAACGGGTGCGCGACATGCCGGCCACCTCTGCCAGATCATCAAGAGTCCACGAATGCCTTGGCTGTTCGTGCATCGCCGTCAGCGCCTTGGCCAATCGCGGATCGGCAAGGCCGCCCAGCACACCATCATTCACCAGGCCACTGGCGACAACATGACGCACTACCAGGATCAAGAGATAGTCGAACAAATGGTCGATGGCGGCCTGACGCCCATTATTGTCGCCAAATCCTTCGACAAGCAGAAGATCGCAGGCGGGCCCCAGCGTCGGGTTCTCGGCCAGCGGCAGGATGACAAGGTCGGGCAGTCCTTCGCCAATCGGGTTGCCATTATCGCCGCCCAGATCGACCTTCGCGCAGACCAGATCAGCCCCGCCTTCCGCAGCGCCAGTGAACCGATGCGCCTGTCCGCGCGGGAAGAAGAGCAGCGTTGGTTCGTTCAGAATGAGATCGGCCTCGCCAGATCGGCTCAGCGTCAACGCGCCGCTCTTGAGAAGGTGGAGGTAGCCGCAATCGGCAAATTGCGCGGTCGTACACAAGTTGCCGGTAAAGAATGTCCGGGCGCTCGGGGCAGTGTGGGCAAAGAGAGCGGCAAAGATGTCCATGTGAACGATCTGCAATGAAGTTGGCACCAATCTGCACCGATAACAGCCGATAGAGGCGTTGTGCAAGCCCGCACTGACCAACAGAGGAAACGCAAATGCCCCGCATCAACCCCGTAGAACTCGCCACTGCCGACACCGGCGTCCAGGCCACCCTCGGCGCTGTTAAGGCGAAGATTGGCATGGTCCCGAACCTTTTTGCGACCTTCGCTCATGCTCCTGCCGTGTTGAATGGCAACCTCGCCTTCGCAGATGCACTGGGAAGTGGTGTGCTGACCGCTGCACAGCGCGAAATCGTTGCGCTTGCCGTCGCCCAGTACAACAGCTGCCACTATTGCCTGTCGGCGCACACGCTGCTCGGGAAAGGTGCCGGCCTTTCGCCAGAGGCTATCCGCGCCGCCCGTCTGGGCAAGGGCCAAGATCCCCTCGACGATGCGATCGCGACGCTTGCCTTGCGCATCGTTGAAACACGCGGTCAGGTGAGCGACAGCGATCTGTCAGCAGCCCGCCTTGCCGGCCTCGACGACGCCCGCATCGTCGAAATCGTCGGTAACGTCGCGCACAATGTTCTGACCAACTTCATGAACAACGTCGCCCAGACCAAGATCGATTTCCCGGTCGTCGATGTGGCGGTTGCGGCCTGATCATAATGCGTGCGGGCCGGTGCAGGACATCGGCCCGCTCCTCAATCACTTCCATAGGGAACCCTTGCCATGAAACTGCAATTCCTTACCCCTGCGCTGCATGGCGTGCTTGACTATGTCGCCGCTGCCGCCCTTATTGCGCTGCCATTCCTGCTCGGCTTTCAGGGTATTGAGCTTTGGCTCTCTGTTGCCGGTGGGGCGGGCTTGATTGCCTACAGCCTGCTCACTGACTATGCATTCGGTGCGGTCAAGCTGGTGTCGTTCGATGCACACTTGTTGCTCGATCTTGCCGCAGGAGTAGCCTTCATTGCCGCGCCATTCTTGCTTGGCTTCACCGCTCTGGCTTCGATCTACTACCCGGTTATGGCAGCTGGCGTGATCGCGGTGGTTACCTGTACCTCGCGAGCCAACCAATCAGGCCGAAAGAACGCCGCTGCCTGAGCACGTCTATCAAGGACACAAGAGTTGTTATCAACAATGCCACCCTGCATGCCCCGATCACGGCATGCAGGGTTTGCCACGTCTGGAGTTTGGCGCTCCACGACCTGAGCCATAGCCCAACGCCCTCAGCGCCATGATTCAGTCGGCAGAAAAATTACGCGTACGGAACTCAATTCCTCACTATTCTGACCTTTGCAGAATCAGCCAACAGCGTTGAGCCCGTGAAAGCGGGCCCGCTTGTCGCAAGGCGAGGCGGTGTGCGGATCCCAACAGAGGCACCGCTCCGCTTATTTCTTGAGCACCGGATAGCCATCGACATAAATCGAGTCAGTCGCATTGGCTGGCAAGTGGCAAGTCAGACAATCGGTCTTGTAATCGGTCGATTTCGTCTTGGTCGGGGCGCCCTGATCAAACCATGCCCAGCCCCAGCCGTCGCCCCACAACTTGTTGTCGGGATGGCTGTTCTTGCTGTCCTTCACCATAACGAACCAGCCTTTCAAGGCTTTCGTATGGCTGACAGTGCCCGTTGTCATTGGTCCCGTCGTCGCCTCGAACACCTCTTTTACTAGCGTCGTGCCGTCCGCGAACGTGCCGGTAGCGCGATGCCCGGCTGCAGCACCGGGCGAGGCATAGACGATATGCATCTCCTTTGATCCGGGTGTGCCATCGGCCGCCACAGCCCAAGTGCCGAGATATTGATAGGTATCACGATAATCGGCAGGTACGCGCAAGGTGCCTGCGGCGTCAGCGCCGCTATTG
>PKED01000204.1 GCA_002863155.1 Sphingomonadaceae bacterium
ATAGACGCCGACGATCTCGATCGATGACAGGTCGTCGAATTCGAGCGTACGCGGATCGCGGACTCTGCCGCCGAAAACGAGGTGAAGCTTGCTCATGCCCGTTTACATAGAGGCGGTTTCGCGCCGATCCTAGAGGCTGATTGCGCGGTCGGCGCCCGTATGCGCGCTCAATCGAAAAAATGGAAATTAATGGGGGTCAGCGGGCCGCCGGGCTGATGCCCCATCTGGCCGCGACGACGCGGATCGAAGCTGACATGGGTCACGCTGCGCCCGCTTTCCCAGATCATCTGGTCGATCCGGATACGACCGGCCTTCATCTCGGCGGCGATCAGCTGGCTCGTCTTCAGGCTGGAGAGGCCCGACACGCGGATATCGGCGGCGAGCCCCATCGGATGCGCACTGGTGGGGGTGCCACCAACCAGCGCGTTGACCTGCGGATTGCGATAGGCACTGGTGACGGTGACCGACCTGTCGCCAAGCGCTTTGCGGATCAGTTCGAGACCGGGCGCCAGATGCCGCTTCATGTTTTCGAGATGGGCAGGCTCGGGATCATTGTCGATTCCAAGCGAGTCGGCTTTGCTGCTGACGGTCAGTTCCTCAAGCGTGAAATGCTCTGAAAGCCGCATGCGATCCTCCGCGATACGTCCCGCCCGCCCGGGTTACGGGCAAGCAGGACATTATCATGGTTTCGCAAGCGTTTCAATCAGATCGGGTCGCCAGTGACGTCGGGCGCCGTTGCTATCGGCGTGGCGTTTTCCCGGGCGCGGGCGGCCTTTGCGGCGGCATCACCGGCGGTTTTGGCCGCACCCGCCACGCTGTCCATCAGCTTCTTGACCTGCTCGCGTGCGGCCTCGCGGCTGATGCCGGCAGCGGCGAGTTCGCTCAGCCCCGCGTCGCGCGCGGCCTTTACCGCCAGCCCAGCACCCTGGGTGATCCGCTTGCCGACGGGCTTGAGCAGCTCGTCCTCGCGCTCGGTCTTGGGCAGCAGGGCCCCCGCGAGCACCCCGACCGCAAGGCCGCCGACAAGCACCGAGAGCGGATTGCCCTCGATCGTGTCGGCAGTGCGGCGGGCCGCGCTGGCAGCACTTTCGCGGACGGTTTCGACCGCCTGGGCGGGCAGGGCCGCAATGCCCTTGGCGGGGGGAGTGTCGCTTGCAGGAGGCAGATCAGTCATCGAGCGTTCCTTCCACAGATTTGGCGTCGCTGCGCTCGGCAGCGGGTTTGGGGGTAGTGGCTTTGGTCGAAGCGAAGGCATCGGCGAACCAGTGACGGCCCAATAACGCAATCAGCGTCGCACCGATCCCGATCAGCGGGCCTGGATTGCGCTTTGCGGCGTCGATCGCTGCCTGGGCGAGCTCCGCGCCGGTTTCGCGGATCTCATCGATCGCCTCTCGCGCCAGCGCGCGGGGCGTCACCCGGCTCTGGATCGCGACAAGCGTCGCGGTCAGCTGGTCGCGGGCGATCCGGGCTTCCTGCTCGGCGAGGATCAGTTCGGCACTCTTGCTCACGTCCGGTCCTCGATCTCGGTCACCTTGCGCAGGCGCTGGAACGCGACCCGCGCAAGGATCACGGCGACGATCACCGCGCCGCCTACCACGGTAGCGGTCGCGCCGACGGCGCCAAGCGGTCGCCGCAAAATGACGATCAGGCCGACCAGCAGCGCGATGATCGACGATTGCACGATCAGGAACGCGACCAGCAGGCTGATGATCGCCAGCCGCGCATCCGCGAGCCGATTGAACAGCGTCGCCCGATAGAGCTTGAGCTCGGCACGGACAAATCGCTCCCCGGTGTCGACCAGCCGGCCGAACAATGCGGCAATGCTGTCGTCCTCGGGAGCGACGGGCGTCACGGGTGTCGCGGGCGGGTCGGCGTCAGGCGTTGACAGCGTCGTCAGCCCCGGTCGTGGTTGCGTCGGCCTTGTCGCCAGTACCGTCCAGGCCGGCCTTTACCAGCCGGGCGACGACAAAGCCGACCGCTGCGGCCACGCCGATCGCGACCGCCGGCGATTTGCGGACAAAGCCCTGCACGTCGGCGACCAGATCGTCGATCTCCTTGCCCTTCAACGATTCGGCGAACCCGGCGATGCCGTCGGCGGCGCTGCGGGCGTATTTGCCGTAATCGGCGCCGAGCTTTTCGTCGACCGTATCGGCAGCACTGCCCATCAGTCGGGATACTTCGTCGAGCGCGTTGCCTGCGCGGGCCTTGCCGTCGGCGGCAAGGTCGCGCGCCTTGTCGGCGGCCTGCTTGGCGAACGCGCTCGCGCTGTCCTTGAAATTGCTGCCGGTGCCCTTGGTCGTCGAATCGTCGCCGGCAGCCGACGCGCCATCGTCCATCGCGGGGATCACGGCGAGCGACGAAGCCCCGGCGCCGATCGGCTCGGGCGTGGCGGGCGTTTCGCCGGAGGGGTCGATATGGTCGGCCATGTCCTAATTCCTTTTTTTCGATGCGTTTGGTCAACGGTCGACGCATCACTGCGTTCCCATGGTCCAAGCCGAATTGCTCCCGCGCGGCGAAGGCGATAGAGCGCCCACGCCGCCCGGCGCCACGCCGCCTAAAATAGGGAGATCATGACATGACCGCAATCATCGACATCCACGCGCGGACGATTGTCGACAGCCGGGGCAATCCCACGGTCGAGGTCGATGTGATGCTGGAGGATGGCAGCTTCGGTCGCGCTGCCGTCCCCTCGGGCGCGTCGACCGGCGCGCATGAAGCGGTCGAGCGGCGCGACGGCGACAAGGAACTCTGGCTCGGCAAGGGCGTGCAGGGCGCGGTCGATGCCGTCAACGCCGATATTGCCGAAGCGGTGCTGGGCATGGATGCCGAGGACCAGGGCGAGATCGACGGCGTGATGGTCGATCTCGACGGGACGCCGAACAAGTCGCGGCTTGGCGCGAACGCTATTCTGGGTGTGAGCCTCGCTGTCGCCAAGGCTGCGGCAGATGCGCGCGGCCTGCCGCTCTATCGCTATGTCGGCGGGGTATCGGCGCATGTCCTGCCGGTGCCGATGATGAATATCATCAACGGCGGCCAACATGCCGATAACCCCATCGATTTCCAGGAATTTATGATCGTGCCGGTTGGCGCCGACTCGCTTTACGACGCGGTGCGGTGCGGCTCGGAAATTTTCCACACGCTGAAGAAAGCGCTGCACGACCAAGGCCTGGCGACCGCGGTCGGTGACGAGGGCGGCTTCGCGCCCAATCTTGCATCGACGACCGATGCGCTCGATTTCATCATGAAGGCGGTCGAAAAGGCGGGCTATCATCCCGGCGAGGACGTGATGCTGGCGCTCGATTGCGCGGCGACCGAATTCTTCAAGGACGGCGCCTATCACATCAGCGGCGAGGGCAAGGTGCTCGATCCGGCGCAGATGGCCGAATACCTCGCCGACCTCACCCGCCGCTATCCCATCTTCTCGATCGAGGACGGCATGAGCGAAGATGATTTCGATGGCTGGAAGGCGCTGACCGACCTGATCGGCGATCAGGTTCAGTTGGTCGGCGACGATCTGTTCGTGACCAATCCGTTGCGCCTTGCCGACGGGATCGACACCGGCCTCGCCAATTCGCTGCTCGTAAAGGTCAATCAGATCGGCACGCTGACCGAAACGCTGGCCGCGGTGTCGATGGCGCACCGCGCGGGATACACGGCGGTGATGTCGCATCGTTCGGGCGAGACCGAGGATTCTACCATCGCCGACCTGGCGGTCGCAACGAATTGCGGGCAGATCAAGACGGGGAGCCTTGCGCGCAGCGACCGGCTGGCGAAGTACAACCAGCTGATCCGCATCGAGGAGGAGCTGGGCGACGTGGCGCGCTATGCCGGGATGTCGATCCTGCGCTGATCCGCAACGGCCTGCCGCGCAAAAAGCTGGAATCGGGGGCGAATGCGCTTGACCGCCGAATCGCGCTTGGGCAGAATCGACGCCATGGGGCCGAATATCCGTTTTGCGAAAATCCTCCGCCGCGCCGGGCCGCCGGCGCTCGCGCTGATCGCGATGGCGTTTTTCGGCGGCTATGCGGTCGTCGGATCGAACGGCGTGCTCGCTTATGGCGACTATAAGCGCCAGCTGGTGAAGCAGCAGGCCGAGCTCGCGCGGCTCGACAAGCAGCGGGCGGTGTTGCGCAACCGGGTGAAGCTGCTCGATCCGCGCCATGCGAACCCCGATATGGTCGACGAAGTCGCCCGCCAGAAGCTCAACGTCGTTCATCCCGACGAAGTGATCGTTCCACTGAACTAGCGCCGTTTCGGGCAATCGATTTGCCCGGCGCGCTGGCGATTGCACTTTGCCGCCAACTGCGCTTAAAGCGCGGAGCACTCCCCAGGCGAAAGAGGCCCACCGATCGTGGCAAAGACCCCCGCGCGCAGCCGTACAAGCGAACCGCTTCCAGTCAATCGCGAACGCCCGAATGAACCGAAACGGTTCGTTGCGAGCAAGGAACAACTGCTCGACTTCTATAAGCAGATGCTGCTGATCCGCCGCTTCGAGGAAAAGGCGGGGCAGCTTTACGGCCTTGGGTTGATCGGCGGTTTCTGCCACCTCTATATCGGCCAGGAAGCAGTCGCGGTCGGGCTGCAATCGGCGCTGACCGACAAGGACAGCGTGATCACCGGCTATCGCGACCACGGCCATATGCTGCTCTGCGGCATCCCGCCCAAGGACGTCATGGCCGAGCTGACCGGCCGTGCCGCCGGTATTTCCAAGGGGAAGGGCGGCTCGATGCACATGTTCAGCGTCGAGCATAAATTCTATGGCGGCCACGGCATCGTCGGCGCGCAGGTGTCGCTGGGCACGGGC
>PKED01000125.1 GCA_002863155.1 Sphingomonadaceae bacterium
GATCTTCGGTTCCTCTGGAAGGGGCGAATTCGCCCCTTCCGGAGGGTTCTTCGGCTGGTCGTGTCGAGGACGCTTTTTCGGTAGAGGACTGGGCATCTTCCTTCCCGCTGGAGGGGGCGAGTTCGCTCCCTCCGGCAGGTCCTTGCGCACGATCAGGACGAGCGGAATCTCGGCGATGAGGCCGACCGGGGCGAAGTCCACGGCGGCATTGTAGAGCGGTGCCTTGTAAAGGTTCTGGGAGTGGGTGTGTGTCGCGATCGTGCCCAGGAGCGCGGTATGGCCATCCGGCTCGGCCCGCGCCACCGCCTGTGCCTTTTCCTCGGCCATGCGGCGGGCATAGGCGCGCGGCAGCTCGCCGGGCAGCGGGCTTTCGTCGATATCGGGGGCGGCGACCCGGCTGGGCACCACGCCGATCCGGGCGAGCAGATCGCGACGGCGGGGCGAGGTGGAGGCAAGCACGAGGCCTGGGCCGGAATTGGCGCCGGGGCCGGCATCGGCGACCGGCATGGAGGTGGCATTCATGTCAGGTCAGGTCCGCGAAGAAGGGCGGTTGGGCGACCGGACGGGCGCCACGCCCCTATTTGAAGCGATAGGTGATCCGGCCCTTGGTAAGATCATAGGGCGTCAGCTCGACAAGCACTTCGTCGCCGACGAGCACGCGGATGCGGTTCTTGCGCATCTTGCCGGCGGTGTGACCCAGGATTTCGTGGTCATTTTCAAGCTTCACGCGGAACATCGCATTGGGGAGCAGCTCCACCACTTGCCCACGCATTTCGAGCAGTTCTTCTTTTGCCAAACAAACCTCTGGTGATTGCACATATTTCGTGAAGCGCGGCGCATAGACGAGAAGCGCGCAAAAGGGAAGCGCGGGGGGCAAGGCGGCGACAGGCGACGAAAGCGACGTCATGGCCGAAAAATTTCCCGCGCGGGGGAGCGAAGCCGCCAAAGGGCGACCGGGACGCGCGGACGATTGCAAAGAGCGGGGGCGAAGAGCAGGTGCGAAGAGGAACACGCACGAACGACGAGGTGTTGGAAAGCGGTTAGTCGAGCGGTAGCGCGATCTCGCGCATGATCCGATCGGTCTCGCTCAGGATTTTCACGATCTTCTGATAGTGGCCGATATCGTCCCAGCTGAGCGCGCGGCCGCGACGGTCCTTCAACCATTTCTGCGCGGGCTGGTAGCCGCCGATATGGAAGGTCCAGGCGACCGGCGGCACGGCGTCGAAATACTGATCGGCGTTGATATGGACGCGGCCGTCCTCGAACTTCGGATAGCCCGCCGCCACCACATCGTCGCCTTCGCCATCATAAGGATAGGGCGTGTCGCCGATCGCGGGGGCTTCCATCAGGTGGAGGCGGCGTAGCTGCTCACCCTTTTCGCTGACGGCGCGGAAAACCTCTGGCGAGGCCGGATAGGGGATGCGCGGGAAGTCGATCTTGAGGAACTCGGCGAAGGTCTCACGATAATTCGGCGCGTGCAGCACGCCGTAGATATAGTCGAACACCTTGACCTCGCTCGGCCGTGCATCGCCGGTGGCGGCGCGGAAATCGTCGTCGGGCCCGGCTTGATCGGCCGGGTTTATCCCGGCGGCGGCGCAGATCGCGGCGTAGAGCTTGGCGTCGAGGTTAAGGGTCCGGTGCTTGGCGGCGAAAGCGTCGGACTGGCCAAATTCCTCGACAGGATATTGATACAACGGAAAAATTGCGGACTGAGTGCTGCTTTCTGCAAATTTTGCTTCGGTAACTTGGGATGAAACCAAGAAGTGGTCGGGATAAGGGTTTTTGTTGCTGCGGGCCGATGCAAGGCCGAAGTTAGCTTGCAGCATATGCCGCATCACGTCAGCGCGAGGCCGACAGTGAAAGCCCCGAGACGTCCCGGTGTAAAGCGTCCAACGCGTGTCGAACGGGCGATATGACACTTCGATCAGCTTTTCGTCCGTCAAGTTACTCCGAGCATCATTCTGCGCTCGTTCAACCGCCCAATCCTGTACGTCGGCGCCCAAATTGAACCTATGCCGCGCAACTTCCGGGGCAAGCGAGGTAAAGGTCACCACTCGATCCCACAAAATGGAACGGCTTTCGTCGATCGTCAGCGCGTCGCGCGAAGTCACGATTCCGACAGTATTTGCAATGAAAAGGTCATTTATTGATGTGCCGGACTCAAATTTTTCGGCGATGGCAAGATCGCGAGGCTCAAGCGCATACTCAGGTGACCGAGGATCAAATCTGGTTGCAACTCTGTTCTCGAGCGACTCCGACCACAGTGCTTCATTCTTACCGGTCCTCGCCCCCCATATTTCACCGTGGCTCGTATCAGCGAGCGCCTCACTGTCATCACCACGCCACATCGCGATGAGAATTGCGACGCCTTGCTGAATGTCAAAAACGTTCTTGTCGGCTGATCCGTCCGGGCTGACTTCCTGCTTCTTTGCATTGCCATGCAGATCTAGCACCCAAATCTTGTCGAACGTCTTGAGCAGGTGCCAGCGCATTCCACGAAATGTCGGGTTGTCGAGATAACCGTGGTTCGTAATGAACCCCAGCACGCCGCCTGAGGGGTTCTTCGCGATCAAATCCTCAGCCATGCGGATGAACTTGACGTAGTCGTCATTGATCCACTTCGGATTGCGCTCCTTCAGTCGTTCTTTGCCGCCGGGCTCCTTCTTATACGCCTCCATCAACGCCATGATGTGATCGCCCTTGTTCGCGCTCTCGCCCGAATAAGGCGGGTTGCCGATCACGCACATGATCGGCGTTTGGCGCTTGACCTCGCTCGCGCCGCGCGCTTCCTCGGCCAACGGCGCAAAGAACAGATCGCGCACTTCGCGCTCGGCGGGCTCCAGCGCGTTGGTCAGCCAGACCGACAGGCGCGGCGGGTTGGCGCTCGGCTTATACCCCGTCTGCGCCAGCTGCATGTCGAGCTTCATGTGGCACATCGCATAGCTCGCCATCAGCAGCTCGAAGCCGTGCAGGCGCGGGAGCAAATCCTGCTCGACATAGCCAGACCATTTGCCCGGCGCGCGCGCCTTCACCCGGTCCGAAATCAGCTGCACCGCCTTCGCCAGAAAAGTGCCAGTGCCGGTCGCCGGATCGAGGATCTGGACCTTGTGCACCTCCCTCCTGATCGTCACTGCCTTGCCGGTCTTGGGATCGTTGGTGCCGGTGTCCCAATCGACCGTCACCTTGCTGGTATCGGCCAGCCCGTCGGCCAGCCCGAACTCGGTCTTCAGCACGTCGTCGACCGCGCGGACGATGAAATCGACCACCGGCTCGGGCGTGTACCAGACGCCCCGGCTCTTGCGCTTCTTCGGATTATAGGCGGCGAGGAAGTCTTCGTAGAAATGGACGAATGGGTCGTTGCGCGCGGTGAACTGGCCGTATTTCTCGAACAGCGAATGCGGGTCGCTCGCGCGCATCACCGCCACCAGATCGTCGACGATATAGGTCAGGCGCTTGGGCAGCGCCGGCCCGGCGATATATTCGAACAGCCCTTTCAGGAACGGGTTGGAGGCGGGCAGATCCTCCATCGCTTCCTGTCGGCTGAACGTGTTCAGATCGGTGTCGTGGAAGCGCGCGGCGAACATGCCGTAGGTGATCGTCTCGGCATAGATATCGGCGAATTCGTCGGGCGTCAGGTTGGGCAGCAAATTGGCCTTGAAGCTTTTGAACTGGCCCTCCAGCCCTTTGCGCGCCTCGGCCTCGTCGGCGAGCGCAATGGCGATCTCGTCCTTGATGATCGCCGCCTTGGCCGCCATGATCTCGGCCAGTTTCGCGGCGGAGCGGATGCTGATCGGTTTTGCTTCGGCGAACAGCTTCAGCTGGCGTTCGAGTTCCTCGAATTTGTCCGGCCTGGGCTGCAATCCCATCAGGAAATCGGCGATCGAAACGAAGTGGACAGCCTCCCCTTCGCGGATGAATTCGAAATCGATTCCGTTGGTGTAGATCAGGTTGGGATAGGCTTTTTCGTACCGCTTGCGCTGGTCGACCGAATAGCCCTTCAGCTTGATGACATCCTTGTCGATGTCCTTCGCCTCGGCCCAGCCGAACGGCACCCCGCCCCGCTCGAACAGGAAATCGGGCATGCCCGCTTCGGATTTCTTGGGTTCGTTGATGACGGTCAGGGCCGGATCGATCGATCGGAACAGCGCTTCCAGCGCCGGACGGTAGCTGTGCTCGGTCGCCTGACCGCTGGCGTATTTCGCGCGCACCTCATCGAGATAGGATGCGATGTTCATGCGAATGCTTCCGCCAATCGCGGCAAATCGTCCACGATCGCGGCTTCGCTGAACTGGCGCGCGCGTCGCTTGATCTCGTCCCAACCGAACCGCATGCATCCCCCTTTGCCGCCAATATGTTGGCCGCGAACGGACGCGATGGAAAGCCCCCATGCAGGGCAGGCGATCCGCCAAAATCAGGGAAATGGTGCCCCATAGAGGACAAAGCTGGGCACTCAGATCATTGGGAAATTTCGCTGTCTCGCGGCTGAGGTTGGTCGGCTCCGGACTGGCGGATTGCGGTGACGGAAGTCAGGAAGCATTCCATTGTTCAACGGACCGCGGCGTTCGCAACTGACCCATTTGTGGACATTCAGCGCATTCACGCCAATTCCCAGCTGCGGTGAAGGACCTCTTCGACGGGTTCAAACGCTTGGAGGTTGAGGCTGCATGCAAAAAGACACATCGTTGCACCGCGTCCTCGGGCCATTTTGTGAACAATCATAAATCGAGAGCGTCTAGCGCCCTGAAACAATTGAAAAGAAAA
>PKED01000170.1 GCA_002863155.1 Sphingomonadaceae bacterium
TCGGGAAACAACCGGTAATAATCGCTGTCATCGTCAATGCCGCCGACCTTCCGCCCAGCAACGCGCAGAAGCTTCAGGTCCGGGTGAAGCTTGACCAGCGGGTTGGCCATGTTTCGCTGACGTTCGATCAGCGCCTCGATATCGGCCTGCCTGCGCGCTTCGCCCATTGCCTGATATTCGGGAAGGTCGATGCCATGATCTTCGAGGACGTCGTAAGCGATTTCCGAGCGACTATAGCCGGTCGAGTTGAAGCGCTCGACAATGTACCGCAGCATCGGGGCGACCGCATATTCATCATCGCCCATTTTTCCATCGTCGGTTTCAAAGTCGTAGCTGGCCGGTTCGCCCTTCCAGAAAACAAGCATTGCGGTGGCGCGGTCGCACGTCGGCTGGCTGACGATCCAGAACAGGCCGACAAGCGGCTCATCCCAGTTGTGATTGGCGGCATAACGATGCCAGTCATCGGGCGAGGCATTTTTCAGGAATTGCATCTGACGGTTGTGCAGGCGCTCTAGGCTCAATTCGAACCGATCCATGATCTGGTGCACCCCAGCCCGCAGCCCTCCGACTATTCGAAGTCGTAACGGAAGAGGTTTAAGCCAAGGTCAACGCGCTGGCGGGCCGCACCATCGTCGATGGATGCGGTGGAAGTCCGGGGCAGCCGCTGCTAACCCTTGGCGACGGTCCATTGGGAAAGATCCATCGCCTTGACTCGCTATGATTCGGTCGCACGGCTGCTGCATTGGGCGGTTGCGCTGCTCGTGCTGGCACAGCTCGGCCTGGGCTACGTTGCCGACTGGGCGGCCAGGCCGGTGGCAGCATGGTTCTTTACCCAGCATGTCCGGATCGGCGTGCTGATCCTGTCGCTAATGTGTCTGCGCCTGCTCTGGCGATTGTCGCATCGGCCGCCCCCCTTGCCGCCCGGAACGCCGCGATGGCAGCTTGGCGCCGCGATGGGGGTGCATCTGTCGCTGTACCTGCTGCTGCTTATCCTGCCACTCAGCGGCTATGTGCTCTGGGCGTGGATCGGCCGGCCGCTCGACTGGTTCGGCCTGTTTCCCATTCCGATCCTGTTCGAAGGCGGAGAGGATGAGACGTGGCGTTCGATCGCGGGCTATACGCACAGCTATGCCGGCTATGTGCTGATCGCGCTGCTGCTGACTCATATCGGCGCTGCCCTGTGGCACGAATTCGTCAAGCGCGACCGGCTGATCAGTGCGCGAATGCTGTGACGGAAGCCTGAGCGACAACCCCGCCCGCCAGACCGCCGCACATAAGCCGGGGTTCTGCCGGTCCGAAAAGGCAAGCTACCCCGTCGCGTCCTTGCGCGACCGCAGGATGATCGTGATCGCGACCGACAGCAGCAGAATCGCGCTTGCTTCGAACACGATGTTTTCGGGCTTCATGTCCTTGCCCTGCAGCACGATCAGCCGGGCAAGCGCGGTGATCGCGATGAATATCGGGTAGACGAAGGGGGAGGCGGCGCCGCGCCCGGTGTAGAACACGCCGATCATGCTGATGACTTCGGTGTAGAGGAACATCTGGAGGATGTCGGTGAGCGTCACCGTCATCGTCGTCGCAACCGACGCGACTTCGCGCGCGACCGCGCCGATCGTCAGGAGCGCGATGATGATGAGCAGCCCGTGTTCGAGCAGGTGGAAGCTGCTGACGGCGAAACTGCTGATCCGCTGTTCGGTGGTCGGTTCCTTGGTGCTCTCCGGCTGCATCGCCCATCGCCCTCATCCTCGCCGATGCGCAGCCTAACCCAGATCGGCACCGGGGCCTATCGTGCAAAGCGACGGCACTAACCGATCGTCAACGGAATTGGCTTAAGGTCTTGATGTCGGAGCGCAAGCTGCAGGGGACGGAATGCTTTACTCGCTTACCTATATGGTCGGTGCGATCATCGGCCTGATGATCGCCTTCGTCGTCGTCGGCATCCCGACCGGCATCGTGCTGCGGCGGCTGGGCTATTCGGAATGGTGGGCGCTGGTGCTGTTCATTCCCGGCGGTGCGCTGATCGGGCTATGGGTGCTTGCCTTTGCCAACTGGCCGGGGCCGGACGCCCGCGCGCCGAAGTAGCGCGCGTTATTCAGGCCAACGGCGTCGGGACGCTCGCTGCCAGCGGCTCCGCGCGTCGCGTCACACCCAGCCTTCCAGCACCTGGTCCGGCGGGCGGTGGCCGTCGGCCCAGACGCGGATGTTGGTGATCACCTTCTCACCCGACGCCATCCGCCCCTCATAGGTCGCCGAGCCCATGTGCGGCGTCATCACGACATTGGGCAGCGCGAGCAGCCGCGGGTCGATTTCGGGCTCGTGCCGCCAGACGTCGAGCCCGGCGCCCGCCAGCCGCCCGCTTTCGAGCGCGTCGATCAGCGCTTCTTCATCGACAATCCCGCCGCGCGAGGTGTTGATGACATAGACATGGCTGCGCAGCAGCGCGATCCGGTCGGCGCTGAGCAGATTCTCGCTGTCGGCATTGCGCGGGGTGTGGATCGTCAGGATGTCGATCGCGCCGAGCATTTCGTCGAGATTGGGGTGCCACTGCGCGCCGAATTCGGCCTCGACCACCTTGGGCAGGCGTTCGCGGTTGTGGTAATGGATCGTGAGGCCGAACGAACGGGCACGCCGTGCGACCGCCTGGCCGATGCGGCCCATCCCGATAATGCCGAGCGCCTTGCCGCCGATCCGGTGGCCGAGCATGCCGCCCGGGCTCCAGCCCTTCCATTCGCCCGACCGGACCAGCTTCTCGCCCTCGGCCAGGCGGCGCGGCACCGACACGATCAGCGCCATCGCCATGTCGGCGGTATCCTCGGTCAGCACGCCGGGCGTGTTGGTGACGAGGATGCCGCGCGCGCGCGCCGCCTTCAGGTCGATATGGTTCACGCCGGCGCCGAAATTGGCGATCAGCTTGAGCCTTTCGCCCGCACTGTCGATCAGCGCCTTGTCGATCTCGTCGGTGACGGTCGGCACCAGCACGTCGCAGTCCCGCACCGCCGCGACCAGCTGTTCGCGCGTGTAAGGTGTGTCGTCGCGGTTGAGGGTCACGTCGAACAGCTGCTCCATCCGCGCCATGATCGCGTCGGACAGCTCGCGGGTGACGACCACCTTCGGGTTGGGCACGCGCGGGAAGAGGCGTCTCGTATCGGGCATGGGAAGGGCTTGGCGCGTCGGCTTGTTCTCGTCAACGGTGGTTGATGTCGCCCCGCCTGCGCACGTATGGAAAGGGGCGGATCAAGGGGGTTTAAAGATGCGGTTTTTGAAGGTGCTGCTGATCATCGGGCTGGCGGGCGCCGGCCTTGCCGGGACGGGCGACGCGCAGCAGCAGCGCGTGCCCTATTACGCCTCCATCCAGGCGTCGAAGGCGCGGATGCGCACCGGGCCGGGCCGCGAATTCCCCGCAACCTGGCTCTATCAGCGCAGCGGGCTGCCGGTGCGGGTGATCGCGGTCTACAAGGAATGGCGCAAGGTCGAGGACCCCGATGGCGCGGCCGGGTGGATGCAGGCCAATCTGCTGAGCGAGGCGCGCACCGGCTATGTGATGGGCAGCGAGGCCGAGCTGCTCGAGGCGCCGCGTTTCGGTGCGAAACTGCTCTGGCGGGCCGCGCCGGGCGTTGTCGGCCGACTGAGCAAATGCGCGCGCGGCTGGTGCTGGCTCGATGTGCGCGGGCGAGGGGGCTTTGTCGAGGTCAACCGGCTCTGGGGAGTCAACCGCGACGAAGTGATCGGATGAACGACTGGCGGATCGTCGAGGACGATCTGACCGGGGAGGCGATCCGGTCGCTGATCGCGCTGCATGTCGCCGCTGCGCACGCCAACACGCCGTTGCAGCATGCCTTTGCGCTCGGTGTGGAGGCGTTGCGGGCGCCGGGCATCACGCTGTGGAGCCTGTGGGAAGGCGAGGCGCTGCTTGGTTGCGCGGCCCTGAAGGCTCTCGGGCCGGGCGAAGGCGAGGTGAAGTCGATGCGGACCGCCCCGGATCATTTGCGGCGCGGCGTCGCCGCTCGGCTGCTCGATCACCTGATCGGGGTGGCGCAAATGCGGGGGTGGCGGCGACTCAATCTCGAAACCGGGACGGATTCCAGCTTCGACGCCGCCTATGCGCTTTATCGGCGGTTCGGCTTCACCGACTGCGGCCCCTATGCCGATTATGCGCCGAGCGCGCACAATCGCTATCTCACGCGCACTTTGGCGACTGATAAAGCGGGATAATCCAGGGCCGCGCGAGTTTTCCTCGCAACCGCACCATCGCGGTCTTGCCCCTCTCCGGTCATCGTCCTAGAAGCGCCGCAATTCCTCCCTCTGGACACAAAGAGAGCCGTTTTGGTCGATCTGTCCCAGTACCTGCCGATCCTGCTTTTCCTGGGCGTGGCCCTGGTGTTGTCGTCCGCGTTCGTGTTCCTGCCGATGCTCGTGTCGCGGCTGACGGGTACGCACAATCCGACGCCTGAGAAGCTGACCGAATATGAGTGCGGCTTCCCCGCGTTCGAGGACAGCCGCAGCCAGTTCGACGTCCGTTTCTACCTTGTCGCGATTCTGTTCATCGTCTTCGGGCTGGGCGAGTTGTCGAAAGTCATGCTGATCGTCATCGGCATCACCCCGGCGCTGGCCCGGGATCTGGAACAGCGTGCCCGCGACATTCCGGTCGAACTGCTGATCAAGGCGCAGACCCTCGGCGCCTCGACCTGGAC
>PKED01000163.1 GCA_002863155.1 Sphingomonadaceae bacterium
CGCGATTGTGTCGGGCAATCGCTCGAGGCACCCGTGTCCCAGGGGCGCTCCGGCAAAGCTCCGGCTGCGGTCATTGGCCGCAATCCACACATCATAGCCTAGCGCGAGCCCCAAATCGCGAAGCCAAGCCTGAATCTCGGTATGGGTGCGCTCGTTCTCGCCATCGCGCTGGGCCGCCTTGCTTAGTATGCGTGCTTCCTCGCGCGCCGCTTCGAGCCGCGTGCTCCAATCGCCGATTTCGGCGCCGTCCAAGGGAGGAGCCGGGTAGCGCTTCGAGCCCACGTCGAATAGCAAGCCCCCGATCGCGCCCAAGTCGTTCGAGAGGAGGTCGCGGTGCCGGTCGTTGAGGTCGAGGATGCCGGTTCGCATCGCCAGGAAGTGCTCCCAACTACCCAGCTTCACGTTCGCGCCGGTGAGCGCATTGTAGCCCTTCACGATCGCGGTGTTGAAGGGCGGCACGAGCGTGGGGTGCAAGAAGTACAGCAAGTTCGCGACAGCCGGCCCCAGCCCCTTGATTTTCAAACGGTCGATCGTGTTGATATGGCCGATGATCTCCTCGGCCGTATCGCAGCACGAACAGGCATCGAGCAGGCGGCCGAACGCGCTTTGATTCTCGGGGCTCTCGTAGATGTCGGGGATGCGGAGCTTCGGCTTCCACAGGAAGGCATGATCGGCACCCTTGAAGATCTGGCGCTGCTCAGCGACTGAATGGACGACGGTTTCGAGCGACGATCCCCGATAGGCGACGCCGAACGTACCACACTCGATCTCGCCCACAACCTGGGCGATGCCGCGCCGGATCGACCGAAAGTTCTTCAACCGCTCGTCCCAAAGAAACCAGCTCCGATAAGTCGCGCTCGGGTCGTCGCGCCAGCGAGCGATGAGACGACGGACAAGACCATCACGATCGTCGCCAGCGAGAAGGGTGTCGATCTGCACTGCCCTTAGTCCCCGTTTGTACTCGGCCCGCTGTGGCGAGTTGAACGACAGACCTAAGCTGCCGGTCGCGTTGCGTCGAGCATGACGAGTCAATTGTCGATATGAGGGCAATTACCCCGCCCCGCGTATATCAGATACATGGCCCGCGTGCCGATTGGGCCTTGACCCTAACATGGTGTCAGACCTTACATGCTCTCGGGTCGAAGGAGTCTTAAGCTATGAACGACCCTCATTCCGATTCTCACGCCGGGGGCTGCGGCTGTCCGGCAAAGCCTGCGGCCGAACAGGCCGCTGTGCCGCCGGCCTGCTGTTCGGGCGCGTCTGATACGTTGGAAGCTGCCGAACCGCCCGCCACGACGGGCGGTTGCTGCTCTGCGAACAAGGGGGCTCACGACGTCGCAAAGGTGACGGACCCGGTGTGCGGGATGACGGTCGATCCGGCAATAACGGCGCACCATGCCGAGCACGCCGGCCAAACCTACCATTTTTGCAGCGCTGGGTGTCGGACCAAGTTCGTCGTCAACCCTGATGGCTATGTCGGTGACAAGCCGAAACCGGAGCCGATGGCGACGCCGGGGGCAATGTGGACCTGCCCGATGCACCCGGAGATTCGCCGCGAAGGGCCGGGAACCTGCCCGATCTGCGGCATGGGGCTCGAACCTGAAGAACCTTCGCTTGACGATGCGCCCAACCCCGAGCTGGTCGATTTCACGCGGCGACTGTGGGTGGCGGGCGTGCTCACCATGCCGCTGCTGGCGATCTCGATGGTCTCTGAGATGCTCGGGGTCCAGTTCGTACCGCCCGCGATAAATCCTTGGCTGCAGCTAGCGCTGACCGCGCCGATCGTGCTGTGGGCCGGCTGGCCGTTCTTCCAGCGCGGCTGGACCTCGATCGTTACCCGCCACCTCAACATGTTCACCCTGGTCTCGATCGGCGTCGGCGCGGCGTTCGCCTACAGCGTGGTCG
Source organism: Sphingomonadaceae bacterium (assembly GCA_002863155.1). Taxonomy (GTDB): domain Bacteria; phylum Pseudomonadota; class Alphaproteobacteria; order Sphingomonadales; family Sphingomonadaceae; genus Sphingomonas. The sequence continues at coordinate 1,906 of PKED01000163.1, forward strand.
CGACCGTTGCGCCCGGGCTGTTCCCGCTATCATTCCAGATGCACGGCATGGTGCCGATCTATTACGAGGCGGCGGGTGTCGTCGTGACACTGGTGCTGCTCGGCCAGGTGCTCGAACTGCGCGCCCGCGCCGCGACAGGCCGCGCCATCCGCGCATTGCTAAACCTCGCGCCGAAGACCGCCCGACGTATTGGCGCAGACGGCGAGGAAGAAGAGGTTGCATTGGCCGACGTGGTCGCGGGCAACCATCTTCGGGTGCGGCCGGGCGAAGCGGTGCCGGTCGATGGCGTGGTGGTAGAAGGGCGATCCTCGGTTGACGAGGCGATGTTGACCGGCGAACCCGCGCCGGTGCTGAAGGAAGGCGGCGCGAGCGTGACCGGCGGGACCGTGAACGGCACCGGCGCGCTGGTGATCGAGGCGCGCGCGGTCGGATCGGACACGGTCCTCGCGCGGATCGTTAAGATGGTGGCCGAGGCGCAGCGAAGCCGCGCGCCGATCCAGGCAGTGGCGGACCGCGTGTCGGGCTGGTTCGTCCCGCTCGTCGTCGCCATCGCGATCGTGACGTTCATCGTCTGGACTCTGGTAGGCCCCGAACCCAGGTTCGGCCACGCGCTGCTTAATGCCATCGCGGTGCTGATCATTGCCTGCCCGTGCGCGCTCGGGCTGGCGACGCCGATGTCGATCATGGTCGGCACCGGGCGCGGCGCGGTCGCGGGGGTGTTGGTCAAGGACGCCGAAGCGCTGCAAATGATGGCTGCTGTCGATACGCTGGTGATCGACAAGACCGGGACGCTGACCGAGGGACGCCCGGCACTGATGGCCGTCGAGACGACAAATGGCTTCGAACGGGCCGACGTGCTCGCAGCGGCAGCGGCGGTCGAAGCGCGGTCCGAGCACCCGCTCGCCCAGGCTGTTGTCGCTGGCGCGCGCGACGACGAACTGAAGGTGGTGTCGGTCGATGGCTTTGATTCGCAGACCGGTCTCGGCGTCAGTGGCAAGGTGGATGATCGCGACATAGCCGTCGGCAACGCAGCCCAGATGGAGCGCGTCGGTGCCGATGTCGCATCGCTGCTCCAGATTGCCGACCGACACCGCGCCGAAGGTGCCGGTGTGATGTTCGTGGCCATCGATGGCCAGCTCGCAGGGCTGCTGGCAGTCGCCGATCCGATCAAGGTGTCGGCGCGCGACGCCATCGCCGCGCTGCGCCAGGAAGGGCTCCGGATCGTGATGCTCACCGGCGATGCGCGAGGAACGGCCGATGCCGTTGCCACGGCTATCGGCGGCATCGACGAGGTTCACGCCGGCCTGAAGCCCGAGGACAAGGCTCGGATCGTTGGCGAGCTTAAGGCAAAAGGCGCGAAGGTGGCGATGGCGGGGGACGGCATCAACGACGCGCCCGCGCTCGCTGCAGCCGATGTCGGCGTGGCGATGGGCACCGGCACCGATGTCGCGATCGAAAGCGCAGGGATGACGCTAACCAAAGGTGATCTCGCCGCGATGGTCCGCGCGCGTCGTCTGGCGAAGGCGACGATGCGCAACATCCGCCAGAACCTGTTCTTCTCGTTCCTGTTCAATGGCATCGGCGTGCCGGTGGCGGCGGGGGTGCTGTATCCGGTGACGGGCATCCTGCTGTCGCCGATGATCGCGGGAGCAGCCATGGCGCTATCGAGCTTCACCGTCGTCACCAATGCACTGCGGCTGAATGCGACGAAACTGTGAAGATCGGGCCTGCCTCCGACGCGAGCGGCGTCTCGCAGCGGATGATCCGCCATTACGAGACGATCGGCCTGATCCCGTCGGCGCCGCGCCGCGACAGCGGCTACCGCGATTATGCCGATGCCGACGTCCACCGCTTGCGCTTCATCGCCAATGCGCGCGACCTTGGCTTCCCGATCGAGGAGATCAGAACATTGCTGGAACTGTGGACCGATGCCGCACGATCGAGCGGCGACGTCAAACGGCTCGCAACCATGCGAGCCGACGAACTCGGGCGCAAGGCCGCTGCGCTCGAGGCGATGCGTCGCGCGCTGCTCGATCTTGCCACGCGTTGCCACGGTGACGATCGCCCCGATTGCCCGATCATCGACAATCTCATCGGCGGTGCCCCGGTCCGATAGCCGAGGCGCTATTTCCCTGACGACCAGTGGATGTGCACGATCTTCCAGTTCCCGGTGTTGCGACGCAGGATCATCGTCTCGGTCGACGCGCTGTCGATTGTCCGCCCCTTGTAACTGCCCGTCGTCCGCGATTGCGTCGCGATCCATGCCATCGTCGCATCGGCATCGCCCGATTGCGCCGTTACCGTCCGGATCGTTGCACGCGAGAACGCCGCGTCGGCGGGAAGATGATGCGCCGCATATTCGGCCTTGTTACGCTCGACCCCGCCACTTTCGTAGATCAGCGCGTCGTTCGCCAGCAACGCGGCGGTCGCGTCAAGTTCTCCCTCCCGCAGCGACCGGTGAAAGGCATCGACCACTGCGGCCGCCGCGCGCGCCGCCTCGGGCAGTGTTGCGCTGACTCCTCCCTTCTTGGCGGGTCCATGGGCTTGTCCGGGAATTGCCAGCAGCGGCAGCGAGATCGACAGGCAGAACGCTGTCAGACATGAACGCATTTGTGATTTCCCTCTCTGCGATACGAATTCGCTGCTCCAGCGACGGCGATCGACCGTTCGCCAATCA
>PKED01000057.1 GCA_002863155.1 Sphingomonadaceae bacterium
TTCCCAGAATCGCCAGAAGGCGACGCGGTTGCGCTCGGTCCAGCCTTGACGCTTCGCCCGGCGGAAATGGGCGTGATAGGTCCGCCGAAGCCGTGATCGCGGCGGGACGAAGCGGCGCCAGTGATCGGCGCAGATCCATTGGTCGTTATGATGGCAGGGGAAGCCGTTGTCTCCGCGCGGCGCGGCCTGGGTTCTGCGGCAGCCCTCTATGCGCAGGGATTGCGCCCGTGGTGCTTGGAGCAGTGCACCGCCGAATTGGAGTAGCGTGCAATCGATTCTACCCCGTTGCCGAGACGATTGGCGCCGCAGCAGTGACAAGATAGGCCGAGCCCCGAAATCACGATGCGGCCTGGTCTGACAACACAAGGCGTTTCCGCACCGCATAGCGTGACGTGACGGCCCGGAATCCGTCTTCGAATTCGACCAGGACCGAGTTCTTCTTGCCGTGCGCGACGACGCGGCAGGCCTGGCCGTGCCGATCGGGCAGGATCTTGCGCCAGTACCAGGTGTGATCGAACGCGGGCCAGGGCATGGCGAGCTGGAAGGCGCCGGGCCAGCCCTGGCGCGCCTCGGGCAGTCGATCGAGCTGCGCGCAAACCGCGCAGGGGCACCGGATCGCCTCGCTGGCCCTGCGACGCGTCTTTTCGGGCGATTTCGGCTTCATCCGGAGCTTGGCCGGGCCAAAGATCACGCCGGCCGGGTCGATCTGCTCGAATTCGAGCAAAAACGCGTCGTTTTCCCGAATTTTCATGCCGTTTTGGCGAGATTTCGGGCCAAAATCGCTTCGATTTGCGCCGCTGTGGCCGTCAAAGTCGTGCATTTTTCGACCATTTCGTCGGGAAGCGTGACGTGAAACTCTTCCTCGAGCGCCATCACGAATTCGAGATGATCGATCGCGTCCATTAAGCGCGGTGGAAAAGCCGCGCGCGGCGGCACTTCCGCCCATATTTCGGAGTCGTTTCCGACCTGCAAAAGCTTTGAAGGACCGTAAAATTCGGCAAAAACGGCGCGAACTCGGTCGAGAATCGTGGTCTGCTGCATGGAAAATCCTATCGTTGACGGGTCGGACACGGCGCCAGGCGGTAGCGCTGCTCGAACTCGGGCCAGTGATCAGCAGCACCGAGCGCGATCGCGGTGCAGCGCAGGTCGCGGCCGTCGGGCAGGGTGCACCGGGCGACGGTGCGGGCGTAGGAGACGTCGAGCCACTCGCAGTTCAGGGTCGTGCGGTAGGTCAGACGCCAGACGATATCGCGGGCAGCCGCAGCTTTGCCGTTATCGCAGACATAGCCGGATTTGTGCTTGCGGCACGGCGGTGCGCTCTCGAAATCGGGCGCTTGAATGCCGGCGATGCGGATCGACAGGCCGCCGCGGCAGTGAATCGGCCCGTCGCCGTCGTGCACGGCAACAACTTCGCACTGGATCATGTCAGGGGCTCCACGATGATGACCGCGCCATTGAGAAGCGATCCGGACAGGCTGGCAAGCGCGCGGTCCAGCGCCTCGCCTGGCGAACCGTGATCCCAGTGGCTTTGTCGGCCGCAGGGACCGATGGACCAGGCCCAGCCGGTGTGATGTGAGGGCCAGAGATGGACGCGGGGGCGGGTGTCGGCGCGGGTCATTTGCGCCTCCGAAGGATCGGATCGCGCTGCACCTGCAACCGAACCCGCTCGGTTTCCCGCGCCCGGGCCTCCGCTTGGCGCTGATCGCGGCCGATGCGGCGCAGCTCGAGCCGGTGATCAATCTCGGCCGCGAGATCGGCAATGATGCGCTCGCGCGATCGGTGGTCTGGGGATTTTACCCAGGCAAAACGAGGCCAAGAAAACGTCATGCGCCCTCTCCCTTTCTCGGATTCCATTCGTCGAAGTCGGCTTCAATCTCGGCCCAGTTCCGGGGATGCTGCGCCTTGAGATCGGGGGTACGATCACCGCGCGCGTATCCCTGCGGCGTCGGGACCAAGAACCCGTTGAAGCAGTCGGTCCAGCGCGTCGGGCTGAGGTCGAGCGCCTTCATGTCCTTGCGGTGGACATAGCCGCTGCGCTCCAGCAGGATCATGAGCTTGATCGCCTTCACCTTCCACGGTGTCAGCGCGACTGGCGCTGCGGCACCGCCGCTCACATCGGGCACATAGTCGGGCAGAGGGTGTCGTTTCATCGGCAGCCAAGATGGCCACAGATCCCGCCAGTAGAATTGCGTCTCGGTTGGCAGTTGATGCGGATAGATATCGAAGCCGGGCTCGCCTTCGTTTTTGCCGACCGTGATAATCGCGATGCCGAGATGCGTCGCGATCCTATCCATGTGCTGCTGGCAGCCGTCGCGCGGCACCAGCACGGCCCGGTAATCCGGTCCGGCGCGATCGGCGTACTTCAGGCCGATCAGCGCCTGATCAAGAACCTTGGGGTTGAGACTGAGCTTCGCCTCTATGCCGAGCTGCATGCCGGTTTCGTCGTGGGAGAGCAAAATGTCCCAGCCGGCAGTTTCATGATAGGCGGTCCAGCCCTCGCCGATCGGGGGAACGCGGTCCCAGTTTTTCGGCGGCTTTGCCAGGCATTCGACGAACGCCGCGACGAGGTCGGTTTCCTTGGTGAAAAGCTTGGTCATGCCGCCCTCCGCAGTTCGGCCACGCCGGGTTGATTCGCCGCGACGAGCGCGCGGGCGACGGGTGGGCAGACGCTGTTGCCGATCGCGCTGATCTGCTCCGCGATCGTCAGCGGTTCGTGGACCAGCTTGCCGCGCTTCATCTTCGGCACGACGGGGTCGAGGATGTAATCGGCGGGGAAGCCCTGGGCGTTGGCGAGCTCGCGCGGCTTCAGCATGCGCAGGCCGATGTCGACGATGACATAGGTGGCCTGGTCGATCGTGACGGTGACGACGGCGAAGCGCGCGCGGGTGGTAACTGTGTCGAGCGGACGGCCGACCGGCTGGATCTGACTTTGCTCGTTGTCGCCGCCCGAGCCGTAGTATTTGCACAGGAACGCCGCGACCATCACGGCGCGCTCCATCATCGCCGGGGGCAGGGCGCCTTCCTCGATCAGCGTCGTTTCGACGATGCGCTGCTGCGATCCCGTCGTGGTGACGGTGGACATCGGACGCCGCGCGTCGCGGCCCGACAGGTTGGTGTTGTTCGGCCCGCCATTCGCCTGTTCGATGTGGGCGGTGACGAGCGCGTGGTGCTGTCCACCGGCGCGCACCGTCTTAGACGGCGCGGTCGGATCGCCGCCACCGTTGTTCCGGTCGCTGCCGTAGAAGCTCGACAGGAACGCGGTGACCGCCGCATGCTTGCCACCGCCCGCGACGAGCGTGCCGAGCGGCTTTTCGACGTCTAGCGCGCGCGGGGCTTGGCCGGGTCGCTCGCCGTAGCCGGTCTGGACCATCGTCGCAGCGATCGCCGCGTGCTTGCCACCCGTCGCGATCGTCGACATCGGCGCGTCGAGTGCCTGGCTGCGTGGCGTCTCGCCGGGGCGGCGCTCGCCGTTTTGCAGCGGGGCCATCGCCGCCGCGACAAGCCCGTTGGTATCCTTGCTCGATGCGGCGATGGTGTGGTGCGGCTCGTCGATCGAGCGATTGCGTCCGCCGTGCTGGCCGTAGCTCGCGAAAGGCGCGACAACTGGGTCGACCACACCATATTCCGCCTGCGTCGTGCTGGTGCGCAGCGGATCCTCGGGATCGAAGATGCGCGATGCGCGGGTGTTAGTGAAGGCGGTGTTGACGATGAACGGCTTCGCTGCGTTGACGACGTAGCGCATCACGCCCGCCGCGATCCGGCGATTGGTGGCGTCCTTCAGCGGGCGCTTGCGGTCGAAGATCGACGGGCAGGGAATCGACCAGTCGATGCATTCCGCCGCGGTGCGCCACGGCAGCAGCCGCCCGCTGCGCACGCCGGGGCTGTCGGGGCGGCCGTGCGTCGGCTTGGGCCACACGATGGGCTGACGATCGCAGCGCATGACGATGTAGAGCCGCTTGCGGCTGGTCGGCGCGCCGTAATCGCAGGCGCGCAGCTCGCGCCACGCAACGCGGTAGCCCAGGCGGCGGATCGCGCCGATCCAGCGCTTGAACTCCGTACCGCGCAGTTCCCTGATGACATGGCCGTCGGCGTCGAGCGGCCCCCATTGCTGCATTTCCTCGACGTTCTCGACATAGACGACGGTGGGCCGCGTCTCCTGCAGCCATGGCAGGATTTCCCAAGGCAGTTGCCGGATGTTGCGATCCTTAACCGGCCCGCCCTTCGCCTTCGAATGCTCCTTGCAATCGGGGCTGAACCACGCGCCCACGACGGGCCGCATCCGCGTGGCGGCGGTCGGCCAGACGATACGGATATCCTGGCAGTGATGCTCGGTGCCCGGGTGATTGGCCTTGTGGATCGCGATGGCCGAGGGGCTGTGGTTGACCGCGATGTCGACGTCGCGGCCGATCGCCTGCGCGATCCCGGTCGACGCGCCACCGCCGCCGGCGAAGCCGTCGA
>PKED01000227.1 GCA_002863155.1 Sphingomonadaceae bacterium
GGCGCGAGCACGATCACCTGCTCACCGACGCTCGGCGGCGACCACAGGCGGGTTTCGCCGTGCGGGCCGTGCAGCCAGCGGATCGGCTGGGTGGTGATATCGCCGTACTTGACGGTGATCCGCGCGGCCGCGTGATCGACCGACGCGACGGTGCCGTAGCGCATCAGCTTGCCGAGCTGGCCGGGGAGATCGTCGTCGTCGTCGCGCATCGGGCGGGACGTTAAGCGTCGGTCAATGCCCGCTGCACCCGATGCTTGTTGTATCACCGCGCGTTACAACAGCGGCGGCGGGTGCCGCCCGAAGTCCAGCCGCCCTTGCCCAATCATCAATTCACGCCGCGCGCGACTTCGAACCAATTGAACCCGTCGCATGCAAGGGTCAGGGTATCGTCGGCAGTCGCCGTGAAATCGCCGCCAAGCTTCAGGTTGCCGCCATCGACCACCGTCAGGGCGCCAGCGAAAATCAGCGTCATGACGCGCCCCGTCCACTCGGTCCCCGCCGTGATCGCCGTAATATTGGTCGCGCCGGTCACCGTGACGGCGGAAAAGCCATAAGGCAGGTTGAGGGTCGCGGCAGAGGCCGCCGACGCCAGCGTTCCTGCTTGCGTCGCGAAAGTGCCGACGCCGTCGTGCGTGTTGGCGCTGAATACCGCCGTGGTGCTTTCCACGCGGATGAAGGTCTTGCCCGCCCAATCGCGGCAGTTGTTGCCGGTAAAAATCGCCTGATTGCCATACAGCGCGACACCGTTGACCGCAGGTGCCACGCCGGGGCTGGTCAAGAAATTGTCGCTCCCCCGGCACCAGTCGGCCAGCACCAGCGCATAGCCGCCGCCCGTCATGCTCGGCGTGTCGATCGTGTTGCCGTTGAAGCTGTTGCCCGCACCCTCAAGCGAAACCCCGCCGCTTTGGTAGAATCGGTTCGCGGAGATCACGTTGTTGATGCCGACCACCCGCAGCGAAACGCCCGTTCTTGTGTCCGCAAAGGCGTTCCCGACGAGGACGTAACGCGATGCCAGCAAGCTGATCGTTTCAGTCGCCGCCGCGCCCGTGGCGAAAGCGTTGCCGAAGATAATGCCGCGACCCGCACGCAGGATGACCGCCTGGGCAAGGTTGCGGTTGATGCCGCAGCCGACCATGTTGAAGCCATCGCACGAGGTATCGACGAACGGCACGCTGGAGGCCGGATATTCGGTCGTCGCAGCTTCGAACTGGCAGTGCGACACGGTGACCGACTGCGCAAGGGCGGCAGTGTAGAGATAGGCGTCGCCGTAACAGACCTCGATGCGGCAATCCGTCACCGTCACCGCCTGGCTTGCATAGCTGGCGTCCGTCGCGCCGAGATGTACCACCTTCTTGCCCGCCACCCCGGAGTAGCGGATGCGGCAGCCTTTGATGCTTGTCTGTGCGGCAAAATCGGTCTTGATCGCCGAACCCTCGACGTAGTGGAACTGGCAGTTTTCGACGCACGAAAGCGGCGCGTCCCACAGGTCGAGGACAGCATTGGCGATGGTGTTGGTGCCGGGCGCTCCGGGCGTCAGGCCGCCAGCGTTATAGCTCGCGTCGTAGAAGGACACGCCGACAAAGTGGACGCCCCCGGCTTCCGACCGTGATGCCGTGGGCGACTGCACGCGAAACACGCTGTTGATGGCGGCGGTATAGGCGATCCCCGGCCCGGTCGCGTCATAGACCTGGCCAAACCCGCCGCCGCGAATAGTGATCGGCTTGGTGCTGGCGATCGTGATGCTGCCCGAAACCAGATAACGCTTTTTCGGATCGAGCAAGATTTCGCCGCCGGTCGCGACGATTGCAGCGACGGCGCGCTCAAAGGCGTTGGTGTCGTCGGCGTCGGGCGCAAGGCGATAGTCATCGACATGGACGATCCGCTGGAGCTTGTCCGCCATCGTCTGGTCGAGGGCATTGGCGCCGAACTGCTTGAACCCTACCCTGGTTGCGCCATCATTTGCTGCCAACGATTCTACGCGACGAAAACCACGGCCAGCCTGGTCGATAATCGAAAAAGGCGGGTCGGCCGCGAAGATCGACGCATCATGCACATAGGTCGTACCCGCGCCTTCATCGCCGACAACGTCGAAACCTGACACTTGAAAGCCATCATTGCCGGCCGGGATGGTGATGCCGGGAATCGCGGCGAGAATGCCGACCGGCCCGGTATCGGCGCCGGGATCGCCCTTTTCGATCGAGCCGATAATGTCCCGAACGCCGTCGGCGATCGCGGCGATCGACGCGCGCTTGGCGCGGCCGCCCTGGACGATCGCGACGCGTTCGTTGCCGCTAAGCGCATCGGCTGGCTCGAGCTGGGTGATCTTCACGCCTCGTCTCCATCGAAAGCAGTTGCCGCATCGAAACGAGCAAGAGCCGCGAGATCGAGCCCAGCAAGCATCGCCTCGATCCGGTTCGATCGCGCGCGAACGGCGTCGATCGCGGCACGGCGTTCGAGCGCGGCCGCCGCCTGTTCGGACAGCGCGCCCGCCAGCGCAGCGACGGCGAGCGCGGCGTTGTCGTTCGACTGCTGTTCGAGTGAGGCGATCGCGAGGATGCGCCGCGCCGCCTCGGCTTTGATGCGTGCCGTCACCGCCGCATGCACGCCAGACGTCGTCCGGGCCCGATCACGCGCAAGTGCGGGCCTGCCATCCACCGTGGCGATACGCCGACCCGTTTCCTGCGCCGCCACCAGAGCGGCGTGTCGCGCGGCACTGATCGGCACCGCGTCCGCCGGCATGTCGCGATGAATGCCAACCTGATAGAAACCACCCGTCCGGGCGCTGTAGAAAAGTCCGCTCATCGGCCGATCACCCGCCAGTCGAAGCCATCAATCGCTGGGTCGCCGTTCGGCGCGCGCTGATATTGTATCGTCATGCCGGTGAGCGACGCCTCGCCGGCGAGCTGCGGCCAGAGATCCTTCAGGATCGACGGCGCGATGATGAAGCCGGTAACGCTGGTCACATAGACTTCATTCGGAAACGCGATCGGGAAGACGATGCTGGTGGTGATCTCGCTTGTCGTCGCGCCGCGCACCCGGCCCCATTGCTCGATCAGTCCGGATGGGTGAACGACATAGCCGGTGGTGCCGAGCAGGCGCGGCAAACCGGCAAGCGCAGCTGGTGTGACGGCGACGTCCGCGCGCGCGCCAGCGCGGACCTCGGCGGCGGTCGCGGCGAGCACCTGGAGCACGCGGTTGGCGGTCAGATCGCCACCGCCCGACACCAATCCGCCGCCGGTGATCGTGCGTGCGCCGAAACCGGCAAGCGCCGCGTTGACCGCAGCCTCGAACAAGGTGATATCGCCGTCGATCGCCGCGCGCAGCGCATCGGTCACCGCCTTCAGGGTTGCCGGGCTGATCGCCCGTAGCGCATCGAGGCCGACGAGCGCCTCGGCAGCGGTGGCGAGCTCGATCACGCCGCGCCGATCGGTGGTCGCCGGCGGATCGATGAATTGAGCGGTGCCGAACTGCAGCTCGGCGGTCGTACCCGTCGGGAAGGCGATATCGAGCGCGAGGTAGAGCGAGGTGAGCGCCGATTTTTCGGCGATCCGATCGGGCTGGACATAGATCGCGAACAGCGTGCCATCGGCAAGATAGAGGCCGAAGCCGCGCACGCCATAAGCCGCGTTGCTGTCATCACGCATCATCAGGTGGATGATGTCGTCACCCGACGCTTCACCCGAGATGGTGTCGATCCGATGATGCTCGCCCGGCACAGCTTCGAGCGTAGGCGCCGCGACGAACTCGGTATCGGTCAAGCCGACCGTGCTGATCGTGAGATCGATATCGCCGCCGAGCTGCGCGGCCGTGAAGGCCGCCAAACCGGCGCTGGTGAAGGTGAGCGGAAGTGGGTTCATGCAACCTCCAGAAAAGCGCCGGTGTCATCGCTAAGCGGCTCGCCGATCTCCGTGGTGAGGAGGTTCGCCCAGTCCCGACTGCGATCATCGAACGGGATCATCGGAAACCGGCCGAATTCGGCGATCCGTGCAGCGCCGAAAAGCGCGATGCGACTGGCAACCCGCATGCGGTGGACGAATGCGAAGTGTGCCGATAGCGGCTTGTGGCGGATGACGTCCTCGACGATCGCGCGGGCGAAGGCCGCCGTGGCGCGCGCACCGCCCTCGGCACCCACGGGCAGGATGACTTCGAACGTGCCCGGCGCGCCGCGCGGCGTCTGCTGCCACCACTCGATGAGCTCGATCAGCGCATCGTGGCGGGCGAGCACATCCTCGACGCACTGGACCGATCCCTTGATCCGGGCGAGGCGGATCGCGTCGGCGACGGCGGCCCGCTTTTCGGCGTCGGTCCAGTCGGCGTTCCAGCCATCGGCCCCCCATTCCCAGGCAAGGAACGGCAGCAGCTCGGCCGGGCACTGCGCAGGATCCTTCAGCGTGTCGAAC
>PKED01000165.1 GCA_002863155.1 Sphingomonadaceae bacterium
CGGTGTCGCGGTCGGAGGGAGCAGATCAGTCGGCATAGCCGGACACGCTGATGTCGATCGCGATACAGTGCGCCGCCTGGGTCCGATCGCAGACGATATCGGCGAGCGGCGCGACGATCTCGACGCGCTGCACGCCTTCCGCAAACAACGCCGCGGTCAATCCCGACAGGGTGATATCGCGTCCGATCCGGCGCGACTTGGCAAGATATTCATCCAGTCCAGCCCGCGCGGCGGCGACGACAAGATTGCGATCAGGGCCGGCGAACAGCGTCAGCTCTGCGACGATCTCGAACGGAATGATCGTGGCGGACTGGACGGTGACGAGATCGGTAAGCGGGCGGACGGGCTTGCTCGCCACGATCTCCTCTACCGCATCGACCAAACCGGCGCTGGCGGCGCCGGTGCCGTCGGCCGCGAGCAGCGAAACCAGCACTTCGCGAGGTGCCGGGCTGGTCGCGGTGGCGTCGGCGACCCGCGCGTCGGCGGCACGCGCGAAGAAGACGTAAGCCGCCTCGGGGCCAGCGACGGAGAAGCTGGCAGGTGCAAGCGCGATCCGCTGGCGCAGATCGTCATCGGTTTCGAAAACCGCCGGGGCGCCGGTCTGCGGATCGGCAGGCGTGACGACGAGACGCGTCACGCCGACATAGCTGCCCAGATGATCGAGCGAAGCACCGGTCGCATAGGCGAGCAGCAGCTGCACGGCGGCATCGTCGATGCGCTGGCGCTGTACCGACAGCCGCCAGGCGAAAGCCTCTGCCAGCTTGATCGCCGGTTCGCTTTCGACGAGCGCCGAGAATTCGGGGAATCGCGCGACGATCGCGTCGATCAGCGCGGCTCGCTCCTCCTCGCTCGTCGCCTGCGGCACGACGATTGGGCGCGGAAGTCGCGACAGATCGACCGTGGCGGAAGGAAGGACAAGCTCGGGCACGGCGCGCATGTCGCCGCGCGCGCTGCCGACGGCCTATAGCCTACTGTTGTATCGCCGTGCGTTACAACAAGGAGGCGACGCGATCGAGGATGCGCAGTCGGTCTTCGGGCGACAGGCCGATCAGCGGGCGGGCGGGATAGTCGGCGAAGGGGGCGTTGGCGGCGCGGCCGACCTGATCGCGGCCGCCCGATTGGTGCAACGCCAGCACAGCGGCCGCAGCGCCGAACCAGCCGAGCTCGAGATCGTCGGCCGATGCGCGCAGGCGCATCAATCGCGGTGCCTTCTTGAACATGCGCCCGAGCTTTGGTTGCCGCAGCGTCGGCGGTGCGCCCTTGCGGCTGGGGCGCTGGCGCTGAGCCTTGCGCGGCACCATCGGATCGCCCTCGGGAGTGAGGTTCGCGCGGATCCGCGCGACCTGCTCGCGGCGCAGCTGGGCGCCGATGTCGCGCGCAAGCTGCTTTCGTTCGGTCGGCGCGATGCGCTCGCCAAGCTGCTCGAGCATTTCGGCGAGCGGGGCGACAGGACCACTCACGTCGCGTTGCGATCGTTGAGCACGAGCTCACCCAGCGCCGGCATGCCATGACCGGCGGCGATCTCGATCTCCGCCATCGTCGGCTCGATCGTGCGATCGACGTCCCACCCCGACCCATCGGGACGCGGCGTGAGCCGCACGCCCTCGGTAAGTTCGAAGCGGATCAGGATGTCAGCGGCGTCGGCGTCGAGAATGTCTGCGGCGAACTCGATCGCTTGGTCGTCGCGATCGAACCGCTGGAAAAGATCGGGCTGGTTCTCGCGCAGCCAGAGCAGCAGCGGCACCATCAAACGATCGGGACCGCCGGTGAAACCGGGCAGCCAAAGCGTACAATCGTAGCGATATTCATAGCCTAGCTGTGCCCCCAACCGCGCGACGAGCCTTCCCTTGTCGACAAAAACTGACAGCCGATCGGGATCCGCCGCGCATTCGGGCAGGGCGGCGTGGATCGCGGTGCGAAGCGAGCTGATCTTGATCACGAAAGGCTCCAGGCGATGACGCAAATCCACACCGATGCCGAGAGAGCAGCGCCGCCGCCCAGCCCCGCCACGCGGTACCGATCGAGCCGCCAGCGCATCATTGCGGCAGCACCGGCCCGAATGCGCCCGTGCCGTCCGTCGCCAGCGCCCAATAGGCGATCAGGCCTGCCGTGTTCGCCGGATCGGTGATGTAGCCCGGCGATGGCGCGGTGAAGTTCCCGCTGTTCAGCAACCCGGAATAGGTCGCGATCTGGCGGAGCCGTTGCCCCGATGCCATTGTGACAGAGAAGAGCGCCGATGCCTGACCGAGGTTGGAGACGGCCCCGGTAATGTCGAGAACGCCATCGACATAGACGCGCACCCGGTTGTCCGTAACCGATCGGGTCAGGCGGACATGATGGTCGAGGCCGTCATTGATGATCGCCGTTCCCGCTGTCTGCGTGCCGGAGCCGTTGCCGCTGAAATGATTGAGCCGCCCCGCGCCACTCGTTGCCGATGTGATACCGAGCGAGCCGAACATGCCGAGCCGCATTGACGTCCAGGCTCCGGTCGCGTTGGTCCAGAACTCGATCGTCATGTCGCCGGTATAGGGAAGCGTGCCGGTCTGACTGTAACCGCCGCTGGTCAACCACCCGGCGGCGTGGACAGGTGAGGCCCCCGTCAGCGTCAGGCTGGGCTGTGCAGCGGCGAGCGGCGTCGTCCGTGCGTCGATCGCGGCCTTCATCGCGGCGCGGGTTGCAATGACGGCGGACTGCCCCGCAAGCGTATGGTGGATGCCGTCGAGCACGAACCCGCCTGCCCACTTGCTCGGGTCTGTGCCCTGAACGGGCGTGCGCCGCTCGACAAAGCCCCGGTCACCGGAATAAGCGCGGATGGCGGTATTCTGCGCGTCGATGCTGGACGAATAGGTCGCTGCCGTCTGCCCGGCTTCATCGGCGAAAGTCCCGGTCGTGCGCGGGGAAATGGTGCCTTTCAGGAAACGCTTGCCGTTGAACAACGGTCGTGCCCGGTCGTCGTAACCGATCGCATCGGTGCTCGACATCGCAAGATTGTTGTATGTGTTCACGCCCATCGCGTCGATCGCAACGGTTGCGTTGCCGATTAGGTATTTCAGCAACGACAGGCCGCCCGAACCATAGAGGAATGACGGCCATTGATTGCCGCCGATACCTAGATTGGTGCAGGGGTAGTCTTGGCTGATCGTGCGAATGACGTCGCCACGGACATAATCCGACGTCGCGCTGTTCGCCACAAGCGCGCTGGTCGCGTAAGCAGTCTGACTGTCGCCGACGACGGCGATCGATGTTGCCGTGGCGGTGCGCTGGGCGAGAAGCTGGACGACGCCCGCAAACCTTCGGCGGCGCTGGAAATCATCGGTGATCGTGCTGCGCGGTGTCGTGCCTGCGGTCGAGAAGGTGCAGTTCTCGTCGGTATAGAGATCGGTATTGGCCGCGCCCGAACCAGTCGCCCAGCGCGGCAACGTGCTCCCCGCTGCCGAGGCATAGACCCAAAGCCCGAACTGATCGCCATCGCTCCACGAAGCCGGGCAGGGAATGTCGAGCGTAAGCCAGCTTCCGCTCGGCACCGTGCCGGTCGCCTTGGTCAGGAACGTGCCGGAACCCTTTGGGTATTCGATCGCAAGTTGAACATTGTAGGACGGCAGCGCGATCTGACCCAGAGTCGTGCTGAATTGCACGCCAGACAGCACCGCGCGCAGCCCCGAACACGCGCCCCGAACGGTATGCACCGTGTATTGCTCGGCTGTCGTGCCGGAGGACGCGTTCGGCAGCAGCGCGTTGCCGGTTTCCATCGGCATCCATGCAAGTGACGAAGCATCCTGCACGAGCCGGCTCAATCCCGCCCTGCGTTGAATTGGCGGCCGAAATGGCAGCGATTGAGCGATGGCTGCGCTGCCGACCGCTCCTAATAGCGCACCCAGCAGTGACCGGCGCCCGATCACTGCGCGGTCCAGCTGTTCAGGACGACGATCGGCGTGCCGGTCGAGAAGGCATAGATCGTGCCCGTCGTCGCGAAGAGGAAGGTGTAGCTGGTGCCGGCGGTCGCCCCGCTCGGGATCAGGAAATCATAGCTCGTCGCCGAGCAGCTCGTGGTCTGGGTCGAACAGATATGGAGGTTCGCGGTCAGCGCCGCTTCGACCTGGACCGTCACCCCGACCCGCGTAGAGCCGGCCGCGCCGATCAGCGTCGCCGTGCTCGCGGTCAGGGTAGTGCGGGTCGAGGCGACGACGCCCTGGCCGGGCACCAGCCCGCCCCTGGTGTCGACCGCGACGCCGCGCAGATTGCCGTTCGGCCCGACCCCGCCGACATAGGCGGCAGTGGAGGGGCTGGCCGATCCGGTCGCGCCGACATGGCCCGCGATCGCCGCGAGCGAGGCGTTGCCGGTGGCCTGGTTGGCAGCGGTCGCGGCGCCGGTCGGCAGCGGCAGCGA
>PKED01000161.1 GCA_002863155.1 Sphingomonadaceae bacterium
GTGTTCGAGATGGGCATGAACCATGCGGGCAAGATCGCGGCGCTGACCCGGATGGTGCGTCCGCATGTCGCGATCATCACCACGGTCGCCTCGGTCCATATCGAGTTCTTCAAGGACGAAAGCGGAATCGCCGATGCCAAGGCGGAGATTTTCGAGGGGCTGGAGCCCGGCGGCACCGCGATCATCCCCTATGACAACGTCCACCGCGACCGTCTGATCGCCGCCGCGCTTGCCGTCGATGCGCGGATCGTGACCTTCGGGCTAGGCGAGGGCGCCGATGTCCGCGCGCTGGAGACGATGCGGATCGCGGGCGGCGGCACCTTCGTCACCGCGCGGCTGCTCGGGCGCGAGCTGGGCTTCACTATCGGCCAGCCGGGCGCGCATCTGGTGAGCAACGCGCTGGCAGTGCTGGCGGCGGTCGAGGCGGTGGGCGGCGACGTCGCGATCGCGGGCCTTGCGCTCGCCGATCTGGGCGGTCTGGCCGGGCGGGGCGCGCGGACGAGCGTGGCGACTGCCGATGGCGGCACCGCGCTGCTGATCGATGAAAGCTACAATGCCAATCCCACCTCGATGCGGGCGACGCTCGCCGTGCTCGGCGCCGAAGCGGCGGTGCGGCGGATCGCGGTGCTCGGCCAGATGGGCGAGCTGGGCGCCGACAGTGCCGCGCTCCATGCCGGGCTGGCCGAGCCCGTCCTCGCCGCCGGCGTCGCCCATGCCATTCTGGTCGGCGACGGCATGGCCGCGCTTGCGAACGCGCTTGAGGGGCGGCTCGATTTCGTCCATGTGCCCGATGCATCGGCGGCCCGCGCGGCGCTGATCGCCGAGCTCGCCGACGGCGATGCAGTGCTCGTCAAGGGATCGAATTCGGTCGGGCTGTCGGCGGTCGTCGCGGCGCTTTCGGGCGGAAAGGCATAATGTTCTATTTCATCGCGCAGCAACTCGATTTTCCCAGCGCGCTCAACCTCTTCCGCTATCTGAGCTTCCGCACGGGCGGAGCGCTGGCGACCGCGCTGTTCATCGGTCTGCTGATCGGCCCGCGCTTCATCGGCTGGCTGCGGCTGCGCCAGGGCAAGGGCCAGCCGATCCGCACCGACGGGCCGCAATCGCACCTCGCCAAGCGCGGCACGCCGACGATGGGCGGGCTGATGATCCAGACCTCGCTCGCGATTTCCATCCTGCTGTGGATGGACATGACCAATCCCTATGTCTGGGCGTGCCTGTTCGTGACGCTCGGCTTCGGGGCGATCGGATTCCTCGATGATTACGACAAGGTCCGCAAGCAGAAGACCGAAGGCGTGTCGGGCCGCGTCCGGCTGGCGGGCGAGTTCCTGATCGCGGGGGTCGCGAGCTGGATCATCACCTCGCAGAACGGCACGCATCTGTACCTGCCGTTCTTCAGCGGCATGTCGATTGACCTCGGCTATTTCTACATCGTCTTCGCGGCCTTCACGATCGTTGCGTTCGGCAATGCGGTGAATCTGACCGACGGGCTCGACGGGCTGGCGACGATGCCGGTGATCATCGCCTGCGTCGCCTTCATGATCTTTGCCTATCTGGTCGGCAATGCGAAGTTCGCGACCTATCTGGGCATCCCGCATGTGCCGGGGGCGGGCGATCTGGCGATCTTCTGCGGCGGGATCGTCGGCGCGGGGCTGGCGTTCTTGTGGTTCAACGCGCCGCCCGCCGCCGTCTTCATGGGCGACACCGGCAGCCTCGCGCTCGGCGGCGCGATCGGCACGATCGCGGTCGTCACCCATCACGAGATCGTGCTCGGCATCGTCGGCGGCCTGTTCGTGGTCGAGGCGCTGAGCGTCATCATCCAGGTGTTTTTCTACAAACGCACCGGCAGGCGGGTGTTTCGCATGGCGCCGATCCACCATCATTTCGAACAATTGGGCTGGGCCGAATCGACCGTCGTGATCCGCTTCTGGATCATCGCGCTGGTACTCGCGCTGGCCGGCCTGTCGACGTTGAAGCTGCGGTGATCACGAGCGCGGCCTGGCGCGGCAAACGCTTCGCGGTGCTGGGGCTTGCGCGGTCGGGTGCGGCGACGGTGCGCGCGCTTGTCGCGAGTGGAGCGAGCGTTACAGCTTGGGATGGGGATGCGGGACGTCGCGAGGCGCTGCTTCAAGCCCCTCCCCTTCAGGAGTTCGGGCGCAGTCCCGTCCCCCGGACGGGACCAACGGCGCCCGAACTGGGCTGGGGGTGGGGGCTGTCCTCAAGCGACGCGCCTGTTGAAAGTCCCCACCCCAACCCCTCCCCTGAAGGGGAGGGGCTTTTGAGTTTTGCTGACCCCGAGTGCATCGATCTCACAGGTTTCGACGGCCTCGTCGTCTCGCCCGGCGTGCCGATCAATCGCCATCCGGTTGCGGCCAAGGCGCGCGCGGCAGGCGTGCCGATCATCGGCGATATCGAGCTGTTCGCGCAGGCCCGTGCCGAACTTCCTCCGCATAAGGTGGTC
The DNA here is from genome assembly GCA_002863155.1 of Sphingomonadaceae bacterium. GTDB lineage: Bacteria > Pseudomonadota > Alphaproteobacteria > Sphingomonadales > Sphingomonadaceae > Sphingomonas. The sequence goes on from PKED01000161.1 coordinate 2,462, forward strand.
GGCATCACCGGCACCAACGGCAAGTCGACGACGACCGCACTCGTCCACCATATCCTCCAGACGGCGGGTATCCCGAGCCTGATGGGCGGCAATATCGGCCTGCCGATCCTGGGCGTCGACCCGCTTCCCGAAGGTGGCGTCTATGTGCTCGAGCTTTCGAGCTATCAGATCGACCTGACCCAAAGCCTCGACTGCGACGTCGCGGTGCTGCTCAACATCACGCCCGATCACCTCGACCGCTATGACGGGTTTGACGGCTATGCCGCCGCCAAGGCGCGGCTGTTCGCGATGCAGGCGCCCGCACACAAGGCGATCATCTCGATCGCCGACGATGCTTCGGCGAAGATCGCGCGGAGCCTGTCGGCGCGCGGCGAGGCACTGACCAAGATCGCCCCGGGCTTCTGCATGGACCAAGCGCGCTGGCCTAGCCTGCAGGGACCGCACAATGCCCAGAATGCGCTGGCCGCGATCAATGTCTGCGAAGCGCTCGGCGTGTCGAATGCCGCTATCGACCGCGGCCTTGAGAGCTTTGCCGGGCTCGACCACCGGATGCAGACGGTCGCGGTCAAGCAAGGCGTGGCCTACGTCAACGACAGCAAGGCGACCAATCCCGAAAGCGCGGCGCCCGCGCTCGGGTCGTTCGATCGCATCCACTGGATTCTCGGCGGCCAGGCCAAGTCGGACTCGCTCGATGCGTGCGCGCCGCATTTCGGCAATGTCGTGCGCGCCTATGCGATCGGCGAGGCGGGGCCGATGCTCGCCGGCGTGCTGGCGGGGCGCGTGCCGGTGCAGGTGAGCGGGACGCTCGACGCAGCGGTGGCCGAAGCGGCGGCACAGGCGCAGCCGGGCGAGACGGTGCTGCTGTCGCCCGCCTGCGCCTCGTTCGATCAGTTCAGCGATTTCGAGGCGCGGGGGCGTGCCTTTGTGGCGGCAGTGGGGGCATTGGCATGACCGACGTCAGAGCGGACCAGCGACGCGAACTCTGGGCAAAGATGCGCCCGCGCGGTGGCCGGGCGGCGCGCAGCCCGCTCGGCATGTGGTTCTTCGACATCGACCGCGTGCTCCTGCTGCTCGCGCTGCTGCTGGTGGCGATCGGCCTGCTCGCGGTCGCGGCCGCGTCGCCGGCGGCGGCGGTGCGCTATTCGGGCGACAAGGTCCACATCGCGCCGCTTTATTATTTCTGGCGCCAGCTGATGTGGGTGGGCGTGTCGGTGCCGCTGATGATCGCGGTGTCGATGGCGCCGGTGCCGCTCGCGCGGCGCATGGCGCTGATCGGGGCGGCCGTTTTCCTGGGTTGCCTCGCGCTCGTGCCATTCGTCGGCGCGGTCCATAACGGCGCACGGCGCTGGATCGACCTTGGTATTTCGGAATTCCAGCCGTCTGAATTCCTGAAACCCTGCTTCATCGTCGCCACCGCCTGGCTGCTGAGCCTGCGCGACAAGGAACCTGATCTGCCGATCGTGCCGATCAGCTTCGTCCTGACCGGCACGGTCGCTTTCCTGCTGATGCTCCAGCCCGATTTCGGCCAGACCATAATCTTCTGCGTGATCTGGCTCGCGCTGCTGATGATCGCGGGCGTGCCGATGAAGACGCTGGGGATGTTGCTGGGGGCGGCGCCGGCCGGGCTGCTCGCGGCCTATCTCTTCTACGACACCGCGCGAGTGCGGATCGACGCCTTTCTGTTCAAGGGCGACGATTCAGCGCCGATCGACCATTACCAGACCGACATGGCGCATGCGACGCTGACGGCGGGCGGGCTGACCGGCACCGGGCCGGGCGGGGGCACGATGAAGTTTCGCCTGCCCGAGGCGCAGACCGACTATATCTTCTCGGTGATCGGCGAGGAATTCGGGCTGGTCGCCTGCGCGGTGATCGCGCTGCTCTTTTTCGCGATCGTTGCGCGGGTCGTCGTCAAACTGCTCGAC
>PKED01000055.1 GCA_002863155.1 Sphingomonadaceae bacterium
GCCCCCACGACGCCCAGCGGCACATGCCGGGTTTCGCTGTAGCGCTCCTCCGAATCCTCGTTGACCGTCACCGGCAGGTCGAGGCTCGCCGCTCCCTTCAGCCAGTATCCGGCGCCCATCACCTCGCCCGCGGCTTCTTCGTGCGGCTTGCCCTGCTCGCTGGTCAGCAGCCGCTTGAAGTCGTCGAGACGGGCGAGCACTGCGTCGCCCAGCGCGTTGAGCTTCGCCCGCCGCTCCTCGATCGGGGTCGCCGACCAGCCCGGAAACGCCGCCCGCGCCGCCGCGATCGCCTGGTCCAGCTCCTCGCGGGTGCAGTCGGGCACCTCAGCGATCGCCTGTTCGGTCGCGGGATTGACCACGGCGAGCGTCGCGCTCCCGCGCACCCGCTTGCCCCCGATCACCATCGCATAGTCGCCGTCGAACGCCATGATCCTCTCCGTGCTTTGTCGTCTGCTTCTCGGCAGTCGCGCAGGAAGGAAGACCAATCGCCAGTTCCCGTCAATGCATCGGCCACCCGAATGCACGCGACGCGGACCGACCCCAAGCCGCGGCGGGGGTCCAATGATGACGATGGGGAAATTGGCGCGCCCGGAACGATTCGAACGTCCGACCCTCAGATTCGTAGGGCGATAAAGCGCTTTCCAGCAACGTCCCAGAACGTCTCTTTCTGGTGCGAAAACAACAACTTGCTTGTTCCGTGCGTTCCCTGTATGTTCTAGGGTATCAGCACCCATTTGTTACCTAAGGTAACAGCGTGGCCGCCGGAACAGACCAGGATCATAGCTATGCCCAGCAAAGCTGTAGGTCTCACGGATGCAAAAATCCGAGGCCTAACCCCGCCCCCGTCCGGCCAAACGGAACTTTCCGATCAACTCGTAAACGGACTTCGCGTTCGCGTTGGCGCCTCAGGAGGCAAAACCTTCATCCTGCGCAAGCGCGTTGGAGGCTCTGTCCGAAACGTTACCTTAGGCCGCTTCTCGGATGCGTTTACGCTCGCCGACGCCCGCAAGAAGGCTCGATCGCTGCTGATCGATCTGGAGTCCGGAAAGGGATTGCCGCAACCGGCCGCTAGCACTGGTGGCGCTGTAGGACGCCTCACCTTCTCCGTTCTCTGGACACAATACCTAGAACGCGCCGTTCGCGGGAAGAAAAAGAGTGCGTCTGAAATTGAGCGCATCGGCAAGAAGTTCATCCTTCCTCGGTTTGGCGATCGGCTTGCCGACACGATCACCCGCTCGGAGGTGACCGCGCTGGTCGAAGACATCACCTACCGGGATGCGAACAACCCCACGCCAAGAGCGGGGTTGGGAGTGCACCAACAGCTGAGCTCATTCTTCACCTGGGCCATGCCGAAGCTGGAAAAGCTTCCAGCCAACCCCTGTCGCGATGCGGGCCGCCCTCTCCTCCCGAAAGCTAGGGACCGCTTCCTCTCCGATGCAGAAGTCCGCGTTTTCTGGCAGGCGTGCGACGCGATGGGCTGGCCGTTTGGCCCGGGGTTCAAGCTGCTCCTCTTGACGGGTCAACGTCGCGGTGAGGTGTTCGACGCGGCCCGTTCCGAGTTCGATGGCGACACTTGGGTCATCCCGGCCGCTCGCGCAAAGAACGGTAAGGCCCACATCGTGCCGCTTACCAAGGCTGCCAGAGCATTGATCGACACACTTCCAGTGATGGACGGCTCAAGCAAACTCTTTCCTGTCGCAGGTAATCCCGACGCTTCGGTAAACGGCTTCAGCAAAGGGCATCCGCGCCTGCTCCGAGAGATGGCCAAAATTATGAAGATAGACGCTGTGGACCACTTCATCCTGCATGATCTGCGACGCACGGTCGCGACAGGCATGCAGCGCCTCGGAGTCCCTATGCCTGTTACCGAAGCCGTGCTGAATCACATCAGCGGCTCCCGATCAGGTATTGCCGGCGTTTATCAGCGCTACGATTACCAGCGGGAGAAGCGAGAGGCCCTGGAGAGCTGGAGCACCGAGGTCGAACGGATTGTGGGCGTGCTAACGCCGAGCTGACCTTCGCGACACTGTACTTGAAGCGGCGGACTGCCTGTCCTTGACCAGTGTTCCCACGATTTAGAAAACTATCCCGCCGTGCGATCAGAGATCAAGGAGGCCGTGTGGGTCGATCATGCCGCAGCCATCGCCCTGCCTTTAGCCCCTTTGACCCGCGACCAAATCCTGCCCTATTTCGCGCGCTCTGATCCGCTTTCCCAATCAACGATCCCGATCGGGAAGGGACCGCAAACCTTTGGATGTCATTCCTCCCCAACCGTACCAGTCATCAGCGGCGCATTCTCCGACTGAGCTGCCCCCTTCTGAGTGGTCCATCGACTATGACAGTCTGGACCAAGGAAGGGACGAGAAATGCCTGCCATGAAGCACAAGCCCGAGGAGATCATTGGGAAGTTGCGTGAGGTGGAGATCGTGCTGGGTCAGGGCGGCACGACCGCCGAGGCATGCCGGCGGATCGCGGTCAGCGAGCAGACCTACTATCGCTGGCGCAAGGAATATGGTGGCCTGAAGACGGATCAGGCGCGGCGGATGAAGGATCTGGAGAAGGAGAACGCCCGGCTGCGTCGTGCGATCTCGGACCTGACGCTCGACAAGCTGATCCTGCAGGAGGCCGCCAAGGGAAACTTCTGAGCCCCGCGCGGCGCCGGCGCTGCATCGACCAGGTCCGGAGGGTGCTGGACGTATCCGAGCGGCGGGTGTGCCGCGTGCTCGGCCAGCACCGGTCGACGCAGCGTAAGGTGCCGTGTGGGGCAGATGACGAAGAGGCGCTGACCGACGACGTCATCGCCTTGGCCAAGCAATACGGCCGTTATGGCTATCGCCGGGTAACCGCCTTGCTGCATGCGGCTGGCTGGTCGGTGAACCACAAGCGGGTGGAGCGGATCTGGCGGCGGGAGGGGCTGAAGGTGCCGCAGCGCCAGCCGAAACGCGGTCGGTTGTGGCTCAACGACGGTTCCTGCATCCGGCTGCGGCCGGAATATCCAGGGCATGTCTGGGCCTATGATTTCGTCGAGGAACGCACCCATGACGGGCGCAAGTTCCGCATTCTCACCATCATCGACGAGGCCAGCCGGGAATGCCTGGCGCTGGTTGTCGCACGTCGGCTCCGCCACGAGGATGTGCTTGCCGCGCTCGCCGAGCTGTTCATCGAGCGTGGTCCGCCCGCGCATATCAGGTCAGACAATGGCAGCGAATTCATCGCGACCGCGGTCCAGGAATGGCTGGCGAAGATCGGCGTGGAGACGCTCTACATCGCCCCGGGCTCGCCCTGGGAGAACGGCTACAACGAGAGCTTCAACGGCTCGCTGCGTGACGAACTGCTCAACGGCGAGATCTTCTACAGCCTCGCTGAGGCCAAGGTTCTGATCGAGGCGTGGCGTCGCCACTACAACACTGTCCGCCCGCACAGCAGCCTCGGCTACAAACCGCCGGCCCCGGAAACGGCGACACCGCCATTGCCGGCCTCCGGTTCCGCTTCGCTCCACCTCCGCCCGGCAATGGCGGCGGAGACAACAATGCACTAACTATCAACCCGGACCACCCGCTGGGGGCTGCTCAATCGGCGAGCCCTTCCTCGCCATCGGGCTCGACCGCCTGATCCTTGAGGATGCGGTCGGAGAAATAGCGCAGCTCGCCGCCGAACTGATCGGTCGCCTTGAAGGTTGTGCGCGTCTTATCGATCCCGACCTGCCGATGCTGCTCTAGGGTCAGGACCCATTGATGTGAGCGTCACGATCTGATTCAGGCTCCGCGAGGAAACCGGAATGAGTGACCTGTTTTGGCTGACGGATCAGCAGATCGAGCGGCTGCGGCCGTTCTTTCCCAAGAGCCACGGCAAGCCCCGAGTGGACGACCAGCGGGTGCTGAGTGGCATCGTGTTCGTCAACCGCAACGGGCTGCGCTGGCGAGATGCTGACGCGACAGCGGGACGCGGTGTGGTCGGCGCATCTTCATCCGTTCAGCCGACAGATACCAGACGGCATTGGCGCAATCGAACTCGCTCCAGATGAGGAGACCCGGTCGGCAGCACGTTCGGTCCTCGCGAGATTCGGCGGATAGAGGCACCGCGTCGTGGTCGTGCTACGGGGCCGGCCATGCGGACCCTCACCGACATCGACTGGCCTTCCTGGACCCCGACCATGCGGGGCACGCTCATGTTCGTCATCGGAGACGGACAGGCCTTGCTCATTCGCAAGAAGCGTGGGCTCGGCGCAGGGAAGATCAATGCACCCGGTGGCAAGATCGACCCGGGCGAGACGGCACTCGAGGCCGCGATCCGGGAGACGCA
>PKED01000119.1 GCA_002863155.1 Sphingomonadaceae bacterium
ACGGCATCTTCCGGGTGCTCGTGACGGGCGGCAGCCAGGGCGCGACCATCCTGTCCGACGTGGTGCCCGATGGCCTCGCGTTGCTCCCCATCAGCTTTCGCCGCCGCCTGCAGGTGACGCATCAGGCGCGGGTCGAGGATATCGACGCGGCGCGCGCCAAATATGCCGATCTGTCGATTGCCGCCGAGCTTGCGACCTATCTTCCCGATCTGCCCGAACAGCTCGCCTGGGCGCATCTGGTGATCGCGCGCGCGGGCGCATCGACGCTGGCCGAGCTGACCTGCGCCGGGCGCCCCGCGATCCTGATCCCGCTGCCGAGCGCGACCGACGACCACCAGACCGCGAACGCGCGCGAGATGACGCGGGCGGGCGGCGCGCGGACGATCCAGCAGCGCAGCTTCAACCCCGTCGAACTCGCCAAGCAGATGCAGAAGCTCGGGCTCGATCCCGCCGCGCTCGAAAACGCCGCCGGTCGCGCGCGTGCCTGTGGCCGCCCCGATGCGGTGCGCGACCTGGCCGATCTGGTCGAAAGCCTCGACGGCCCGGCGGGCATCATGCCGGTCGGCGCCGCGCGCCCGATGAAGTTCGGCGATCAGGCCGCTTATGCGTGAGGCGCGCTAGATGAGGGGCGTCGCGACCGACATCGGCACGATCCATTTCATCGGGATCGGCGGGATTGGCATGTCGGGCATTGCCGAGGTGATGCACAATCTCGGCTACCGCGTGCAGGGCTCTGACGTGGCCGAGGGCTATGTGATCGCCGGGCTGCGCGCGAAGGGGATCACGGTCCATATCGGCCACCGTGCCGACAATCTGGGCGATGCGGCGGTGATCGTCACCTCGACCGCGATCCAGCGCGGCAATCCCGAGGTCGAGGCGGCGCTGGCGCGGCGCATTCCGGTGGTGCGGCGCGCGGAGATGCTGGCCGAACTGATGCGGCTGAAGTCGACCGTCGCGGTGGCCGGCACCCACGGCAAGACGACGACGACGTCGATGGTCGCGGCGCTGCTCGATGCCGGCGGGATCGACCCGACCGTCATCAACGGCGGCATCATCAACAGCTATGGATCGAACGCACGGCTCGGCGCGAGCGACTGGATGGTGGTCGAGGCCGACGAAAGCGACGGCAGCTTCCTGCGCCTGGACGGCACGATCGCGGTCGTGACCAACATCGATCCCGAACATCTCGACCATTACGGCTCGTTCGATGCGGTCAAGGACGCGTTCGTCGAATTCGTCGAGAATGTGCCCTTCTACGGCGCGGCGCTGCTCTGCCTCGATCATCCCGAAGTGCAGAACATCATCCCGCGCGTGCGCGATCGGCGCGTGGTGACCTATGGCTTTGCCGCGCAGGCCGATGTGCGCGGGGTAGCGGTGACGCCGGTTGCGGGCGGCAACCGCTTCGACGCGGTGGTGCGCGGACGCGACGGCGCCGTACGGACGATAATGGGCATCGAGCTGCCGATGCCGGGGCGGCACAATGTCCAGAACGCGCTTGCGGCGATCGGCGTCGCGCTCGAACTCGGGATCGACGATGCGACGATCCGCGACGGTTTCGCCAAGTTCGGCGGGGTCAAGCGGCGGTTCACGCGCGTCGGCGAGGTGCGCGGCGCGACGATCGTCGACGATTATGCCCACCACCCGGTCGAGATCCGCGCGGTGCTATCGGCCGCGCGCGAGGGCGCGACGGGCCGGGTGATCGCGGTGATGCAGCCGCATCGCTACACGCGGCTCGGCGGGCTGATGGACGACTTTGCACAGGCCTTCAACGATGCCGACATCGTTTTCGTGACGCCGGTCTATGCGGCGGGCGAGGTGCCGCTGGAGGGCGTGAGTGCCGAAGCCCTGGTCGAACGGATCGGCCTGCGCGGTCACCGCGCGGTGGCGACGATCGCTGATCCCGACATGCTAGCACGCCGCCTTGCCGCCATCGTCGAGCCGGGCGATCAGGTGATCTGCCTGGGCGCCGGCGACATCACCAAATGGGCCGCGGGCCTTGCCGATGCGATGCGCGAGAAGGCGGCATGAGCGCGACGCTCGCCATGCCGGTCGTGCGCGGCAAGCTGAGCGCCGACGCGCCGCTGGCGCCCCTGGTGTGGTTCAAGTCGGGCGGGGCGGCGCGCTGGCTGTTCGAGCCCGCCGATATCGATGATCTGAGCGGTTTCCTTGCCGAGCTCGACCCCGCGGTGCCGGTGATGGCGCTGGGGCTGGGCTCGAACCTGATCGTGCGCGATGGCGGCTGGCGCGGCGTTGTCGTGCGGCTGGGCAAGGCGTTCAGCTTCGCGCGTGCCGTCGGCGATGGGACGCTGGTGTGCGGTGGCGGGACGTCGGGGATTCTCGTGTCGTCGACCGCGCGCGACGCAGGGCTGGCGGGGCTCGAATTTTTGCGCTCGATTCCCGGTACGGTCGGCGGTTTCGTGCGGATGAACGGGGGCGCTTATGGTCGCGAGACGGCGGACGTGCTGACTCGCTGCACCGTCGTGCTGCGCGACGGCGCGGTGCGCGAGATGCCGGTCGCGGCGATGGGCTACAGCTATCGTCATTCGACGCTGCCCGAGGGCGCGATCGTGGTCGAAGCGACGTTCCAGGGCACTCCCGGCGATCCGGCGGCGATTCAAGCCGAGATGGACCGCATCGCCGCCGCGCGCGAGGAATCGCAGCCGCTGCGATCGAAGACCGGCGGATCGACCTTCAAGAATCCGCCGGGCCACAAGGCCTGGGCGCTGATCGACGCCGCCGGCTGCCGGGGGCTTCGCATCGGCGACGCGCAGGTGAGCGAGAAGCACTGCAACTTCCTGCTCAACCTCGGCGCAGCGACGAGCGCCGATATCGAGGCGCTGGGCGAAGAAGTGAGGGCACGCGTGAAGGCAAAGAGCGGGATCGAGCTGGAGTGGGAAATCCAACGGGTGGGGGTGATGCCGTGAGCATCTGCCACACCATCGTCATCCCCGCGAAGGCGGGGATCCATAGTTTTTGTACGTGCGACGGAACACGGAACGTCGTGATTATGCATTCCCGCCTTCGCGGGAATGACGGTTTGGCGGAGGCAAGCCGATGACTCCGCTACACGTCGCCGTGTTGATGGGCGGGTGGTCCGCTGAACGCGAGGTGTCGCTGGCATCGGGCAGTGGCGTTGCCGACGCGCTTGAAACCCTGGGCCACCGCGTCACCCGGATCGATATGGGCCGCGACGTCGCGCAGCGGCTGGCCGAGGCGAAGCCCGACGTCGTGTTCAACGCGCTCCACGGCACCCCCGGCGAGGACGGGTCGGTGCAGGGCATGCTCGACCTGATGGGCCTCAGATACACCCATTCGGGCCAGGTCGCCTCGGTGATCGCGATCGACAAACAGCTGACCAAGATGCTGCTCGTGCCCCACGGCATCCCGATGCCCGGCGGGCGGATCGTCCGGACCGAGGAGCTGTTCGAGCGCGATCCGCTGCCGCGCCCCTATGTGCTGAAACCGGTCAACGAAGGCTCGTCGGTCGGCGTCGCGATCGTCACTGACGAGGGGAATTACGGCAACCCGATCGGCCGCGACACGCGCGGACCGTGGAGCGAATTCGACGAACTGCTCGCCGAGCCTTTCATCCGCGGGCGCGAGCTGACGACGGCCGTGCTCGGCCAGACGGCGATGGGCGTCACCGAGCTGCGGCCCAAGAGCGGTTTCTACGATTACGACGCCAAATATACCGACGGGTTGACCGAGCATCTCTATCCCGCGCCGATCCCCGACGAGATCGCGCAGGCGTGCGAGCGGATTGCGCTCGACGCGCACCGGCTGCTGGGGTGCAAGGGCGCGAGCCGTGCCGATTTCCGCTGGGACGACAGCCGCGGCGTGGGCGGGCTGTTCCTGCTCGAAGTCAATACCCAGCCGGGCATGACGCCGCTCAGCCTGGTGCCCGAACAGGCGCGCCACCGCGGCATGAGCTATGCCGAGCTGGTCCAGGCGATCGTCGATGAAGCGATGAAGGAGGAGGCATGAGCAAGACCATCCGCCGCGGCGCGGCGCCGGCCCGTCGCCCCGTCCAGCCCGGCCGACGGGTGCCCGCCGTGCGCCGCCAGTCGGTGATCGACCGCCTGTTGCTGATGCTGCCCGTATCCGAGGCGACGCTGCAGAAGATCGCGACCTGGTCGATCATGACGATGATCCTGGCAGGCGCGATCGGCCTGTCGACGCTGTTCGGCGTGCCGCAGGCGGCCGCGCTCGCGGTTGCCGAAGGGGTCGGCGCGGCGGGCTTCCGGGTCGAGGGGATCGAAGTGACCGGCGTGCGGCGGATGAACACGCTGACCGTCTAT
>PKED01000181.1 GCA_002863155.1 Sphingomonadaceae bacterium
TCAGAAGATGGTTGCCGGTGAACGCCACAGCCGATCCTAAACGAGCGCATCGACATGCGAAATGCCGAGTTGCCCCATCGCCGCCTGCGCCGCGATCGTCCCGCGATAATGCGCTTCCTCGAACAGCGACAGGCCGCTCAGGTCCGAATGCGCGAAGTAGAGCGGCGGCCGTGGTCTCGCTGCCGCCTCGCGCCGCCCGCTCCAGAAAAAGCCCGGAACCGGGCGGATCATCGCGTGCCCCCAGCGCCAGACGTCGATCCGGCGAATCGCGCCGGTCAGGTCGGGGTTCATCCGCAACAGATCGTCGCGCACCATGGCCTGCCACTCACCAAGCGGACGATCGAGCATTAACCGGCGCGCCTTGGCCGGCGGCATGTCGGAGAGCGGGCGATACCAGGTCAGCACCGTCGCGCCCGGCACGCTGGCCAGCGACTGATGCGATGCGACGACATAGCCTAGCGAATTGCCATTCCAGGCGACATTGTCCCAGGCGAGCGCGGCCCCCTCTCCCGCCGGCGGCCGGTCGACCGTGACGTTGGCGACGATCCAGGGGGCGTAATCGAAGCTCCCTTTCGCAATCTCGTGATCGGGCAGCAGATGGCTGGCGACGAAGTGGGGCGTCGCGAGGATCGCCGCCTTGGCCTGCCATCGCACACTCGTCCGGCGGCGAACGTCGAAGCTGGCGATCGATACGCCCTGCCCTGCCCGCTGCACGCGGTGGACGATCTGGCCGCAATCAAGGTGATCGCTCAGCCGCGCCGCCATCCGACCGACCAAATGGCCATTGCCCTCCGGCCAAGTGAGTACGGCATCGGGATCGGCATTGGCGGCGTGGCCGCGGCGGCTTGCGAAATAATGAATGCCGGCCCAGGCGGAAACCTGACCGGGCTCGGTGCCGTAATCGTCGCGACAGGCATAGCGGACATGCCCACGCAGGATCGGCGACTGCCAGCCGCGTTCGTCCAGCCACTCCGTGAAGCTGATCCGATCAAGTGCGAGCAGGTCCGCATCGCGGGCGCTGAGCGCCATCGGGATGGCGAAGGCGGGGCGGCCCTGCGCGTCGCGGCGATCGCGAAACGCCGCCATCGCCGCGAAAAAGGCCGAAAGGTCGGCTTGGTCGCGCGGCTCGATCGCCACACCGGGCACCAGACCCTCGCGCCATTTGCCGAGATAGAGCAGCCGCTCGTCAGGATCGGCCACGATCGCATAGGGGTCGTAGACCGGCTTGCCGCCCTGCCAGCCGGTGATAATCCCCAGCTGTTCGAGCAGGCGGATAATCCCCTTCGCCTCGGCATTGGGGATCGGGAGATAATGGGCACCGAGCGGATAGGCCGACACCGCATTGCGGCCCGCGCGCGCGTTGCCGCCGGTCCGATCCTCAAGCTCGAGCAGGCGGAAATCGCGCACCCCGGCATCGGCGAGCGCCCAAGCGGCGGAAAGCCCCGCGACACCCCCGCCAAGTATCGCAATATCGGTCTCGCGGGTCTCGATCGGTTCGGGAAATCCGCCCATTCGCAATCGGTGCCCGCGCGAAAAATCCGCGCCGCCCAGCGTCCCCGGGATGGCGGCGTCGTCCCCGCCCAACGCCAGCGTACCGGCGCCGACTGCGACGGCCCCCGCGATACTGCCCGCAACCAGCGTGCGGCGGGAAACGCTCACGCGCTCATCCTTCGTACACCGCCCATTCGGCTTCGAACTCGCGCACCAGCGCCTGATTGTCGAGCCGGTTCACCGGCACCGGCCGCCGCGCCATGTCGGGGGGAAAAGCAAAGGCGAGCCGGTCGGTCTGGGGGTTCAGGAAACGCAGTCCGGTGGGTAGAGCCCCGGCCGGACCGATTGCTCGATTGGACGCCAGCACGAAGCCCCATTCGCCAAAGCTCGGCACGAAGACGTGATAGCCGCGCGTCGTCAGTCCCGCCGCCTCCAGCGTCGCAGCGACCGTCCAATAGGCACGCGGGGCGACGAGCGGCGATGTGCTCTGCACGCTGACAACCGCGCCGGGCGCCAGCGCACGGGCAAGCTCGCGATAGCAGCTGATGGTGTAGAGCTTGCCGATCGCGAAATTGGTCGGATCGGGAAAATCGACGAGCACCGCGTCGAACTTGCGCCGGTTTGCGCGCAGCCACACAAAAGCGTCGGCATTGACGATATGGACCTTGGGCGACCGCAGCGACCCGTTGTTGAGCGGAGTCAGCAGCGCGCTGCGGCTGAACAGCGCGGTCATCGCCGGATCTAAATCGACCAGGGTAATCGACCGCACGCTCGGATATTTCAGGATCTCGCGTACCGCCAGGCCATCGCCGCCGCCCAGCACCAGCACGTCGCGCGGCTGCGCCACGCGCGAAAGCGCCGGATGGACCAGAGCCTCGTGATAGCGATACTCATCGCGCGAAGAGAATTGCAGATTGCCGTTGAGGTATAGCCGCAAATCGTCGCGCTGCTTGGTCAGGACGATCCGCTGATAGGGGGTGGAGGCGGCATAGATGACCGGTTCGCTATACGCGCCGACCTCGGCCGCCCGCTGAAGTGTCTCCGCGCCGACAAATCCGGCCGCGAGGGCAAGCGCCACCCCGCCGGCCGCCCACAGCTCGGTCCGCAACCGCTGTTGGCGGCGGAGCATCATGATCAGCGCGATCGCCACGCCGACATTGGCGAGCCCGAACAGAAAGCCGGTGCGGATCATGCCGAGCTGCGGCACAAGCAGCAACGGGAACAGCAGCGACGCGGCAAGCGCGCCGACATAGTCGAAGGTCAGCACCTTCGACACCAGATCGCCGAATTCCAGCCGATCCTTCAAAATGCGCATCAGCAGCGGGATTTCGAGGCCGACCAGCGCGCCGATCACCAGCACCAGACCGTATAGCGGCAGCCGGAAATCGCTCACCCGGTCGAACAGCAGGAACAGCACCGCTGCCGAGCCGCCACCGATCGCGGCGATCAGGATTTCGACCCGCACGAACACCGCGATCTCGCGCTGCGTTACGTAACGCGAACACCAGGAGCCGACGCCCATCGCGAACAGATAGGTGCCGATCACGATCGAGAATTGGGTGACGCTGTCGCCGAGCAGATAGCTGGCTAGCGTGCCTGCCAGCAATTCATAGATCAGCCCGCAGGTCGCCACGACGAACGCCGAGGCGAGCAGCGCGAGCCCCAGCCTCTTGTCCTTCGCCGCATCGACCGGGCCGATCGTTTCAGCCATGAATGGCGGCGGCGATGATGATGGCGATGGCAATCGCGATCGACCCGGCGAAAATCGCCAGCGCCGAATTCTGGTTCTTGCAGATTTCGCCCCACAGATCGACCGGGGTCAGCCGATCCCAGAGCCAGAAGCCGACGACCAGGATGACGAGTCCGAGCCCGGCATAGACGAGCGTCGCGATCAAGACGGTGGCGGAAAGCATGGCGGCGTCCTCCTTTATTTGTGCGTGGGGCCGTGAGCCGAATGAACGAAGGCGCGCTGACCGCCTTGAGCAAAAGGCGAAAATCCCGACCGGACCGACCAGATGAACCCGCCGAGAACCGTCAGGCAAAACAATGCGTAGATGGTCGATGATCGCTTCACGCGCCTATCCTGAAACCGGCGACATGCGCCGATGTTCGAAACTCGCGTGAAGCCCGACCAGGATCAGGGGCCATAGGAGGATCGCGACCATGGCCAGTATCACATTCGCCCGAAATACGCCGCCGCTGACCAGCTCAAGCTCGACCGGCACGATATCGGTACCCGGACTGCTTGGCCCGAACAGCGACGTGCTCCCGCCGACCCAGCGGTGGCCGGTCAGCTCGATCACCAGGTCGTATCGCCCCGGCGGCACGTTTGACAATGTTGCCCGGCCACGGCCGGACCCTTCGGACCAGCTCCCGTCGCTGTCGATGCCGCTGTAGCGTTCCGCCAGCACATACGCGTCGAAATTCTGGTCGGTCGCGGTGTTGACCAGCGACAGGTCGACATCGACCCAGCCATTGTCGAGCCGATCTGCGCTGGCGGCAATGGAAATCGCGGTGCCCGCCGGATTGTTCAGCCGCACATCCTTGATGACATGGGTCGTCATCGGCGCATCGATCACCGTGTCGAAGCGGGGCGTGGCGAGCGTCTGCGTCCCGCTGCCCATCGCCGCGATCAGCAGCAGCGTCATCGCCGAGACGACGCCGATGATCAGCGCCTCGATCATTGAATCGCGATAGGGGGAGGGTTCATGCGG
>PKED01000202.1 GCA_002863155.1 Sphingomonadaceae bacterium
TTCAGGAGCATGTGCATCGCGCTATCCGCTTACAGTTGCAGGGACAGCCACGGATTTGGGAGCAAGCTCCCGCACCGCATTCCCGATTAAGCCCCTTGCGGGGCACCGGCGCGATCATTGAAGGGCGGGTTGCCCCGGTCCTTCGCCGCGCGCTCTAGACGAAAATGCCAGCCAAGCCAATTGAAGTTGTTGCTTCATCCTCTTTACGCCATCGCCTTATCTCGGATGGGTTGGCTGCCAGGCGCTCGATCGCATCGCAGGGATAAGTCCAGAGCGTTATTTCGGTTACGCCTTTTCTGATCCTGGAAGCCCCCGATAGGGCCAAGCGGCCGTCCTTGGCCCACCGTGTTCGCTCGCGGGACGTGATGCAGAGAATATCCTCGACCTGCCGTTGACTGACAGGCTTGCACGCTATCCGGAAAAGCCGTTTCCGTATGGCATCGACGAGATCTTCCGCAGCCTGCCTTGAATTCGGATCAAAGACACAACTTTTTCTGGATTTAACGAATGTTCCGTTGGAACGAGCCATCAGCATCCGGATCGCCGCGTCGCGCTCGCCGTGATGTACGCGAAGCCCGAGCGGCATTCGGACATCAAGATCGATTGAGACGGTGCAGGACTGGTCATCGTGGCTGAGTATGACGCAACGATCCACGCAGTGACGGTCAGGCAACGACCGAAACCTCGATTTCATCGAACCGCTTCCAGCGATAGATCGCGTAACTCGCCAGCCAGCAGAACACGAAAAGACCGATGATGGCGAAGCCCAGACCATTGAAATTTTCGCCCAGTTCAGCGGCGACCCGCCATGGCCTACCCGTAAGGGCCAGCTTGTCGCCAATCAGGGCCAGCGTTTCGATTCCACCAATGACAATCGCCACGATGGCCGAGATCAGGGTAATGGTGATGTTGTAGTAGAGCTTGCGGATCGGCTTCACGAAGGCCCATTCATAAGCGCCCAGCATCACCACGCCGTCCGCCGTATCGATGAGGGCCATACCGACCGCGAACAGGGCGGGCAGGACCAGGATTGTCCCGATCGACAGGCCATCGGCGGCCTGGCTGGCCGACATGCCCAGAATGGCAACTTCGGTTGCTGTATCGAACCCAAGCCCGAACAGAAACCCCAGCGGGGCCATATGCCAGCTTTTGTTCACGAGGCGGAACATCGGCCTGAACAGTCTGGAAAGCAGACCGCGCCCACCCAATAGCAGATCAAGATCGTCCTCGGCATAGCTGCCGCCTGCACGAACATGGGCAAAAGTCCGCCAGACAGAGCGCAGGATGACCAGGTTCATGCCGGCGATCGTGAACAGGAAAAGCGCGGAAATCACGGTTGCAATCACGCCACCGATTTCCTTGAAAGCGCCAAACTGCGACAGCGCGCTGGCCGTCACCGCAATGATGATCGATGCTATGGCAATGATTCCGGAATGCCCGATCGCGAACCAGAATCCGACCGAAACCGGACGCTGCCCGTCCTGCATCAGCTTGCGGGTCACATTGTCGATCGCCGCAATATGATCGGCATCAACCGCGTGACGCAGGCCCAGCCCCCAGGCAAGCACGGCGGTGCCGAGCATCAACGGCTGTGCATGAAACAGGCTGAATGCCCAGACCCAGACGCCAATGTTGGCGGCGATCAATCCGGCAAACAAGGCACCAATTCGTCGGCGCAGAGACAGGGACGGCAGTGTCTTCGTGAGGGGCATGATTGGCTCGGCGATTGAGGAATGAACAAACGAAGGACGGTGCCGCAGACGTGCCGCAGCGCCGCCCATCAAGGGATTTCGCTAGAAATTGACCTTTGCGCCAATCCTCACAGTTCGAGGCTCGACCACGCGGCTCAACCGGCCTTCCACCGGAGCACCTGCATCAAAGGCGGGGATGTAGGACTCGTAATAATAGGCGATGTCCTTGTCTCGGCTGTCGAAGATGTTCAGCACTTCTCCAAATATCTCGACCTTCTTGCCCTTCCACGCGGCCCGGGCATTCATGACCGTGCTGCCCCGATCCCGGACACTGTTGTCCTCGACAAGCGGAGAAGGTCCAAGGTGGCGCACCCGAATGCTGGCTTCCCAGGGATCAAGAATGATGGCGGCACCTGCTGAAGCCGCGTTCTCGAATGCATTGGGGATGTGATCGCCATTGTCGAAGCGCGCATGGCTGGCGGTATAGTTTCCATCAAGCGCAAGCCAAGGGAACGGCCGCCAGAAGGCGACGATTTCATAGCCATGACGCCCACTGGCACCCGACGGTTCAACAGCATTGGAATCGCCAATGAAACGAAGTTCGCTGCCGACATGCAGCCACCAGTAAGTCGCGGTTAACGTGACCCCTGAGAATTGAATGCGTCCTCCCAGTTCCTTGCCAATGCCGCGAACCAGAACGGGAACAGGCGTGTCCCTGTTGACCGCACCCCGAACATCATTGGAATGGAATCCACGGCCCCAGTTGGCGTAGAGTTCAAGATGCGGCGTAACCTGATAGGCGATTGACGCCTTGGGAGAGAGAATCGACGCTGAGCCACTGCCTTCGCCCAGCGACGCCGCAACAGAATCTCGTGCACGCACGGAATAGTGATAATAGTCCCCGCGAAGACCACCTGTCACACGCAGTCCCGCCAAGGGTTTCCAAGCGACTTCGCCGTAGAGCGCGGAAGACAATTCCCCGACCCGGTAGTGCCCGAGTGACGCAAGAAATGCGCGGGCAGCCGTTCGATCGACACCAACATTCCCGACGGCGTCGTATCTGTTTTCGGTGCCAAGGCTCACAGCCAGACTGTCAGCGATTTCCCAATGTTTTTGTGCGGACAGCCCGAGGACCCAACGCCGGTCGAACTGCTTGATCTGCGCGCTTGTGCTATCCGGATCGGTGTAAGTGGGGTTCGAGAACATCGACCAGTCATAAAACTGGGCATAGACATTGGCGCGCCATGTCGGTTGCTTGACCGCGATGTTAGCCACCAGGCGCGTCGTCTCACCCCGCGCGGAAGGATCTGGAGAGCAGAACACATCCGCACACAACGCCGTGCCGATAATGCGCTCGGGGATTTGCTCGGTTGGGTGCCATGTCGCCCGGTAGGCATGGAGAGATGCCTCCAATGTGCCCGCACCGGTCGGCATCCTATATTTCGCGAACCCCGAGTAGTGGCGCAGACGTTCAGGTTCCTGCCACGGTCCGTCATAGGTCTTGGCCTGGGCGACAAGCGTGAGGTCTCCAGCACCCAGGTCGTGCAATGTTCCGCCCGCAGCGACGCTGCGCCAACCATATGATCCAGCCTCGGCCGATGCCCATGGCCGGTCATAACCCTTGATGGTCGTCATATAGGCTGCTCCCGCCAGAGCGAAATCACCGCCATCGGCGCGGTAGGGCCCTTTACGAAAATCCTCCCGGCCCACGATCTCCGGAATGAGCCCGTTGAGGTCGAGATAGCCATGACCATGTCCGTGGGTACGAAAGTTCATCTGCACATCATCGATATAAGTACTGAAGTCAGACCCATGGTCGAGGTTGAAACCGCGCAGGAAATACTGGTTGGCTTTGCCGCTCCCCGAATGCTGGGCTGCAACCAGCCCCGGCACCGCTTCCAGCAGTTCGGCCACGCGGAGAAGAGGCCGCACGAGGAGATCGGCCCCTCCGACGCTTCCTTCGCTCGCTGATTTGGCAGTGCCGATCATGGCCTCACCGCGACCGAAAACCACAATGTCGTTGCCTGCCACGACTGCATCCGCGCTTGTTTGCGATCCCTTTTCAGAGGTTTCGGCAAAGGCCGGTGTTCCGATACAGATCAGCGGAAGTGCGCTGCTGGTAGTAATGGTCTTGATCACGAAATAGTCCCCCGGCGTCTTGCGACGTGGCCGGGGCATACCCGCGCGAACGGGCGACACGCGCGGCGACCGGACGCCATGGGTGGCCGACGCACGTCTCCGATGCGACCCCAGCCGCTCGTTCGTCGCTCAGACGGAGTTCACCGTGCCGCAGCCATCCTCTGGACCAAGGCAAGAGCGACCAGACGCCGGCAGGTCTCCTGGCTCACGGGTCACAGCTTGATGCACGCCTTCCCAGACCTCGCATGATTTAGCGTCCGGCCCAGTGGCTGCCCC
>PKED01000149.1 GCA_002863155.1 Sphingomonadaceae bacterium
AGCGGGGCGCCGGCGCCGGCGCAGGAAAATCCCGCCCATGCCGACGAAGGGCTCGGCATAGCGGGCGTGCGGCATCGCATCGATGATCGGCACGATCTTGGGCGCCAGGTTCTTCTTGCCGCCGACATAGCCGGCGACGGGCTGGACGGGGCGAACGGCAGTTAACGAAGTCATCATCATCCTCACGTCATAGCTGCCCGCGCCCGATCGGTCGGGTGCGGGGTGGCCTGATCGGCCAGTCAGTCCATGACGCGGGCCCACCGCGTCGGTGAACGGGGTTGGCGCCTCGCTCCCCCCGCGCCGGGTATTTTTCGGGAATTATATACTTGACTCCCGAAACGGACTAGGGTAGTTATCTCCTTACAGGGCAGGTAAGGCCCCACAGAGAAAGGAGAAACCCAATGTTTGAGATTATCGCTTTTAACACGGTCCAAGCCACCGCCGAGACGGAAGCCGAGGCAGAGGTGAAGAGGGCCAAGTTCCAGCAGGCAATCGACGATAGCTACCGTGGCGGCGAACCCTGCCGTGTCACTGTTCAGCGAAAGGAGGCTTGAGATGCTCGTTAAGTTTTCCACCCTCGCCAATGGCGTGTTCATCGAGGACAACGGCACGGAGGAGCGCAAGCCGGGCGACCGTTGCTTCCGCTTCGACGCGAACGGCAACGCGGAATACGCGCTGTTCGGTGACCTAACCGGCAGCAACCCTGCTCCGCGCTGGTTCGGCCACCAGTTCCGCGAACGTGACTTCACGTTCGCCTGATCGGGAGATGCGCGATGAGCCTCATGGCGAGCCGCTTGCGAGAAGAAATATATACTGCGATCCGTGTATTTACATGTGCCACGGTCGCCGAGGCCGAAGAAGCCACACGCGCGGTTATTCGTCTCGTTGAGAACGAGCGCACGGGACCGAAGGGGCCGACCTATCACGGCTTGCCGCTTGACGAACTGGCCCGCAGCGAAAGCTATCATCCGGGAGACGACGCATGATCGTTGATGTTGAATGTGAACGGTGCCGTGGCGAAGGCTGGCTACTGACGCGCGAGCCGCGCCTTGGGCCGGGCCTTTACGAAACCACCTGCCCGAAATGCGAAGGTCACGGCGCTTATGCCACCGACGCGGAAGACGAATTAGAGGATTGGATGAACGATGAGTAAATCCACGATCAGCACATTCGAGTTGTTCCGCATGTTCCCCGATCAGGAGAGCGCTCGTGTCTATTTCGAGGCGCGGCGCTGGCCTGACGGGGCTGTCTGCCCGGCCTGCGGCGAAGCGAAGCGCATCGGCACACGTAAGGGCGGCTTCTATCGCTGCAACGCCTGTCTGCTCGATTTTACCATCCGCACCGGGACGATCTTCGAGCGGTCCAAGGTGCCGCTGCACAAATGGCTCTATGCGATGTATCTGCTCGTCACCGCGCGCAAGGGCATCAGCAGCGTCCAGCTTCACGCGCAGATCGGCGTCACGCAAAAGACTGCTTGGTTCATGCTCCAACGGCTGCGCGAGGCTTGCGGCAACGACCCCACCGAACTGGCGGGCATCGTAGAAATCGACGAAGCCTATATCGGCGGCAAAGAGGCGGCGAAGCACGAGAGCAAGCGCCTGAACCTTGGCCGTGGCGGCATCGGTAAGACTGCCGTTATCGCCGGTCGCGAGCGCCAGAGTGGACGCGTAAAGGCAGAGGTTCGCGCCAGCGTCACCGGGCGCAACGCGGTAGGCTTCACGCATCGGCACGTTCAAGTCGGCTCGACGGTCCACACTGACGAAAGCGGCATCTACAATCGTGTAGGCGGGCTGCTCTATCGGCACGAGACCATCAATCACGGCGCTGGTGAATATGTGCGCGGCGACGTGACCACGAACGGCATCGAAAGTGTGTTCGCTCTGCTCAAGCGCGGGCTGCACGGCGTTTATCACCACGCATCGCCGAAGCACCTGCACCGCTATGTCGGCGAGTTTGCGTTCCGACTTGGGGATGGCGATGTGAAGAACCACACCCTGCACCGGCTCGACCGCATGTTCGCTGCCGCCATTGGTCAACGTCTCACCTACAAGGAACTGATCGCATGAGCGACGCAATCCGAGCGATCCTCGACGCCGTGACAGACCGCGTTCTCGCCTATCGCCCAAAGGACAAGGGCGAGTGGGCGAAACGCACCGAGCGGCGGGTGAAGCGCCAGCGCAAGAAGGACGAGAGGAAGGATTAAGATGTTCGGGAGTCATCTATATAATTCCCTATTTTTCCCGGCGCCGGGAAAAAGGTCACGCCCCCGGCACGCTCGCCGCGATCCGCTCGTAAGGTGCAAAGGCAATCGCCGGCAGGCCGATCCAGTCGTTCACGCTCTCGAGGCGGCGCATCAGCGGCTCGATCTCGGCCATGTGAAACACGTCGGCGGCCTTCGCCGGATCGCCCAGCCCGCCCGCGTTCTGTGGGACATGGCCGAGCAGGATCGGCGGCACCCGGTGCGCGGCGAGCATCTCGTCGCGCGCCACGCTCTTTACATTCAGGAAGTCATCCTTGGCGGCTGCCTCGCCGACTTGGATCACCTGGACGCCTTTTTCCTTGCCGCCCGGAATGTGCAGATAGAGGTTGCGGAAATTGCCCGGCCCCTTCGACGCCGCGACCGCCTCCTCGAGCTGGTTGCTGTCGGTCTGATCGAACTTTTCCTCGCTGATGTAGAGGATGTAACCGGCGTGGCTGCCGTTGATGTAATAGCGGCGCCGGAACAGCGTCGCGCTCTCGCCGAGCAGCCCGGCCTGCAGCGCCGACAGCCATTCGGGCACGCCGTAGATCTCCTGCGCGGCATCGTCCTCGAGGATCTGCCACACATAGCCGGGCCGAAAATCGGTCGCCGTCGTCCAGTCACTCGTCCACCAATAGACGCCGTCGCGGCCGACGCGGGCATTCACCGCCGGCACGTTGAGCAGCGCGAGCGGCCGCCCGCCCAAATTGTCGCGGCGCTCGAGATAGCCGTTGCCGAGCAGCAGGTAATTGAGGACGAGCTTTTCGAACTCACGCCGCGACAGCCAGCGGCTCGGGATGAAATGGCGCGACAGCTGGTTGCGCTTGTAAATGATCGCCGACCGGTGATGCGCGCTCATGTTGAGCGTGCGGGCGAGCGCGGCCATGGGCAGCGGCGGCTCGTACCAGCGGCCGTTCCACGACGATTCGCCGGTCCACAGCCAGCCCGACCCGTCGAGCACCGGCTCGGGATCGCCGAAGCGGAACGCCATCGGCCGCGAAACGCTCATGCCTCCGCTCACGACGGCGGCGCCATCCGTGCTGGGCGCGCCATCCGTCGCCGCTGCTTGCGTCGCTTGATTGTCCATTGCCGGTGATCCTCATTCTGGATTTGCGGGTGCCTGCAGCCGCAGGGTCGAGTGGCTCGTTGATCAGCGCGTGCATGATCGCCCAGGCGAGATCTGCGTGGCCGGTGTCGCCGGCGCGGCTTGCCTTGAACGTCACCTGGCGGCCGCTGTCGGTGATCGCGGGGCGGATCGCCATGAAGCTGTTGATGATGTCCGTCGCACCCGCGTCGAACTCGAGTCGGCCGGCACTGATGACGTTCTTCGCCTTGAAGACCATCTGGCTCTTGAGCTCGACCGAATAGCGCAGCGCGGTCGCCCGCGGCCATTTGTCGCGCACCAGCTGATAGACGCCGTTGCCGACGCCCGTCGTGTCGATCCCGATGTAAGTCACGCGGTATTTGTCGACGAGCTTCAGGATCGCCGCCGCCTGGCCGGCGAAATCGAGACCCTTTAGCCGCTGCTTTTCGATCACCCGGAACTTGGCGCCGGGCTTCACCGGCGCGGCGATCGCCACCAACGCGGCGTCGTCGCCGTTCGCACTTTCCTGCGGATCATAGCCCAGCCAGACTTCGCCGGCATATGGCACGATCGCATAGGGATCGAAGTCGGCTTTCCAGCAGTCCCAGCTGTCGACCGCGCAGCGGCGCATCAGGTTGAACGGGAAGCGGTTGTGCGGCCGCCGGTAGCCCTCGTCGCGCACGAGCGTCAGCCGGATGCGCTCGGGCCGCGCCGGCGCGACGCCGTCGAGGTGGAGCAGCGCCGCGCCCGCGCGGCGGTCGCGCGCGA
>PKED01000083.1 GCA_002863155.1 Sphingomonadaceae bacterium
ATCACGATCCACGGACGCAGCGCCCATGCCGGGCACAATCCGGATGAAGGCCGCAACGCCGTGCTCGCTGCCGCCGATCTGGCGCTGCGCCTTGCCGATGCGCGATCACCGACGCTATCGGTCAATCCGGCGCGGATCGAGGGCGGCGGCCCGAACAATGTCGTGCCCGATCTCGCGATACTGCGGGTCAATTTCCGCCCGAAATCGGTTGACGAGATTGCCCGAGCGCAGGCGCATCTCGATTCGTCGATCGCGGCCGTCGCCGCCGCCCATGACGTGCGGATCGACTGCCATGGCAGCTTCAACCGGCCCCCCAAGCCGATCACGCCTGACGCAGCAAAGTTGTTCGAAACGGTCCGCAGCGCCGGGGCCGATCTCGGCCTGTCGATCGGGTGGCGCGATACCGGCGGTGTCTGCGACGGCAACAACATCGCGGCCTGCGGCGTGCCGGTGGTCGACACGATGGGCGCGCGCGGCGGCGCCATCCATTCTAGCGACGAATTCCTGATCACCGACTCGCTCCCCGAAAGGGCGGCCCTGTCGGCCCTCACCATTGCCCGTATCGTCCAGAAAGGCGGCCTGTGAGCTTCGTCATCCGCGCGGCGCGCGATTCCGATCTTCAGCATCTCTATGAAATGGCGAAGCTGACCGGTGGCGGCTTCACCAACCTGCCGCCCGATCGCAAGGCGCTGCGGGGCAAGCTCGATCGCAGCAGCGCCGCCTTCGCCAGTGATCGCGACGCGCTCGGCGACGATCTGTTCGTGCTGGTGCTCGAGAACACCGCCACCGGCGAAGTCCGCGGCACCTGCCAGATCTTCACCAATGTCGGCCAGTCGCATCCCTTTTACAGCTACCGGTTGAGCACGCTGGCCCAGCACAGCAAGGAACTGAACCGGACGTTCCGGGCCGAAATGCTGGCACTGACCACCGATCTTGAGGGGTGCAGCGAGGTCGGCGGGCTGTTCCTTCATCCGGCGGAGCGTGCCGGCGGGCTGGGCATGCTGCTCGCGCGCAGCCGCTATCTGTTCATCGCCCAGCACCGCGCGCGCTTTGCCGACCGCGTGCTGGCCGAGCTGCGCGGCGTCATCGACGAGGCGGGCGGTTCGCCCTTCTGGGACGGACTTGCCGGACGCTTTTTCGGGATGAATTTCCAGGACGCCGATCAGTTCAACGCGATCCATGGCCACCAGTTCATCGCCGATCTGTTTCCGAAACATCCGATCTACACCGCGATGCTGAGCGAAACCGCGCGCGCCGCGATCGGCATCCCGCACCCGTCCGGTCGCGCGGCGATGCGGATGCTGGAGAATGAGGGGTTCAGCTATGAAAACTATGTCGACATATTCGACGGCGGCCCGACGATGATCGCGCGTACCGATCAGGTCCGCTCGATCCGTGACGCGGTCAGCGCGCGCGTGACGGCGATCGGTGCTGGAGCGGGCGATGCCGCGCTGATTGCGACGGGTCGGCTCAGCGATTTCCGCTGTGGCTATGGGCGGCTGGGCACGACGCCGGAGGGTGTGACGATCGATCCCGACTGCGCGACGAGGATCGGCGCCGGGATCGACAGCCAGATCATTTCCGTGGAGCGCGCATGATTACCGAAATCAATTTCGACGGCCTGATCGGCCCGAGCCACAATTATGCCGGGCTCAGCCTCGGCAATCTCGCGGCGACGGGCAATGCCGGCAACACCTCGCACCCTCGCGCCGCCGCCTTGCAGGGCATTGCCAAGATGCGCGCCAATATCGCGCTGGGGCTCAAACAGGGTATCCTGCTGCCGCATCCCCGGCCGGACCATCGCTGGCTGGCCAGCCTGTCCACCAGCTACGCCGAGGCGCCGCGCCATCTGCAGGCTCAGGCTTTGTCGGCATCGGCGATGTGGGCGGCGAACGCGGCGACGGTTTCGCCCGCGCCCGACACCGCCGACGGCAAATGCCATCTGAGCGTCGCCAACCTGCTCACCATGCCGCACCGCAGCCATGAATGGCCGCATACTCTGGCGCAGCTGAAGGTAGCGTTCGCGGATGCGGCCTTTGCGGTCCATGGTCCGGTTCCGGCCCCTTTCGGCGACGAAGGCGCCGCGAACCATCTGCGCATGGCCCCGTCGCACGACGCGCCCGGTGTCGAGATATTCGTCTATGGCGAGCGCGGCGGCCCTTTCCCCGCGCGGCAGAGCCGGGTCGCGAGCGAGGCAATCGCACGCGCGCACCGGCTCGATCCTGCCCGGACGCTGTTCGTCGAGCAGAATCCCGACGCGATCGCTGCCGGTGCCTTCCACAACGATGTGGTCGCCGTTGCGAACGGCGCGGTGCTGTTCACGCACGAACAGGCCTTTGCCGATCGCGACGGCACTCATGCCGCGCTCATGGCCGTCATGCCGGCCGCACAGATCGTCGAAGTCCCCGCCGCCAGCGTCAGCCTTGCCGACGCGGTGTCGTCCTATCTGTTCAATGCGCAGCTGGTGACGCTGCCCGATGCGACCATGGCGCTCATCGTGCCGGAGGAATCGCGCGCCAATGCCCGCGTCTGGGGCTGGCTCCAGGCGATGCTCGCCGGCAACGGCCCGATCCGCCGCGTCGAAGTGGTCAACGTGCGCGAATCGATGGCGAATGGCGGCGGCCCGGCCTGTCTGCGGCTCCGCGTGGTCGCCGATCCGGCCACGGTCGATCCGCGCTTCATCGTCGATGAGGCGAAGCTCGACCGGATCGCCGCGATCGTGGCTGCGTTCTGGCCCGAGTCGATCGACGCCGATGCGATCGGCAACCTGGCACTGATCGGCGATGTCGAGCGCGCGCACACAGCGCTGATTGATGCGCTGCAACTGTCGGATTCATTGACAGTTAACCACGTGCCTTAACCCGCGATCGGCGGAAATTCGGGATTGGCCCGGCGCTTGCTTAATCATCGGGCATGTGGCGCAAATTCCTGAACCTCTTCGTTATCAAGAACAAGTTCGAAGCATTCCTCGTCATCTATGCGCTCGGTCTGGGCGCTGTGGAGCGCGGTTTGCACTATATGCAGCAATATCCTGGGGTCGGCGGCTGGCTGTTGTTCGGCGTCTGTCCGATCGCGGTATTCATGGCGGGCGCCCGCATTCTCGATTCGGTCGAACGACGTGACACCGAGTGACTGAGGTTGTCGCACCGATAGAATAGCTTCGTGGCATCGCCGGGCACTTGCGCGCACTAGCGCGGGGATGACGGCGTCGTTGACCCATCTCGATCGGCTCGAGGCCGAGAGCATCCATATCCTGCGCGAAGTGGTGGCAGAGGCCGACCGCCCGGTCATGCTCTATTCGATCGGCAAGGATTCGGCGGTGATGCTTCACCTTGCTCGGAAGGCCTTTTATCCGGCCCCGCCCCCCTTTCCCCTGCTCCATGTCGACACCACCTGGAAATTCCGGGCGATGTACGACTTGCGCGAACGCGCCGCCGCCGAAGCGGGGATGCAGCTCCTCGTCCATCGCAATCCCGAAGCGCTGGCGCTCGGCATCAACCCTTTCGATCATGGCCCGCGCCATACCGACATGTGGAAGACCGAAGGGCTGAAGCAGGCGCTGACCGAGCATGGCTTCGACGCCGCATTCGGCGGCGCGCGACGCGACGAGGAGAAGAGCCGGGCCAAGGAACGCATCTTCAGCTTCCGCTCGGCGTCGCACCGCTGGGACCCCAAGCAGCAGCGGCCCGAGCTCTGGCGGCTCTACAACGCGCGCAAGAACAAGGGGGAGAGCATCCGCGTCTTCCCGATCTCGAATTGGACCGAGCTCGACATCTGGCAATATATCATGCGCGAAGGGATCGAGATCGTCCCCCTCTATTTCAGCGCGCCCCGCGCGACCTATGTCCATGACGGCCAGCTGTTCATGGCCGACGATATCGATCGGTTGCGGCGCGTGCTGGGCCGCGATGTGCCGATCACCGAACGCTGGGTGCGGTTTCGCACGCTTGGTTGCTGGCCGCTGACCGGCGCTGTCGAGAGCCGGGCGACGAGCCTGTCCGACATCGTCCAAGAAATGCTGCGCACCACCACATCGGAGC
>PKED01000091.1 GCA_002863155.1 Sphingomonadaceae bacterium
GAGGATGAACTGCGGCACGCCGGTGTCGGTGGCGATGCGGCCGCAGGGCAGCAGGTCGGCGGGCAGGCGTTGAAGCCCCTCGCGGGCCAGCAGGGCCTGCGCCTTGGCGAGCCCGCCCGGCAGTGCCGCCTCGATCGCGGCCTCGGCACGCTTGCGGTCGCCGATGCCGCCGTCGCGATTGATCGCCACAAGGATGGGCAGCAGCCCCGGCTTGCCCGCCGCCCGCAGCTGCGCATCGATGATCGTCGCGCTCAGCTGGCCTTCGTCATAGGGAAATTGCTGCGCGGCCTGATCGGTCCAGAACCGGTCGAACCGTTCCTGGGGCGTCAGCGCCAGTGCCGAAGACGTCGCGTGGCGCTTGAGCACGGCGTTGAGCTGGCTCGCCCAGCGCGCCGCGTCCCAGTCGCCGGTGCGGAGCATCGCCTGCGCGCTGAACCAGTCGTTGAAGCCCTCGGTCAGCCAATAGCTGTTGGCGTCGTCGTCTCCCGCATTGTGGAACCAGCGGTGCGCATATTCATGCCCCAGCAGCCGCGGCAGATCCCGAAACGGCATGTTGGACGTGCCGGTCAGCGCGAACCCGGCGGTGCGGCCGGTTCCGCCATAGCTCAGCCGTTTGCCGGTCGGATTGGTAAGCGGCGTCAACGTGACGAGAAACGGGATGGCGCGCGCGCCGAGCATTGCGTTTTCGGCCGAAATCACGGCGCTGACGCGGTCGGCCAGCTGCGCGTCGGTGAAGCTCCATGCCCCCAGCAGGGCGAGCCGGAGCGGGGCCGCGCCGACCTTTCGCTCGATCAACCGCAGGTTGCGTCCGCCGATGAAGATGCCGGTCGCGACCTGATTGGCGGTCAGCCCCGGCGGCGGCGTATCGAGATCGCTTGCGACGCGCCACCCCTTGGGCGCCGGCCCCCAGGCGAAGCGCGCCGGGCGATCTTCGCCGCCCGCC
This sequence comes from Sphingomonadaceae bacterium, assembly GCA_002863155.1. Classification (GTDB taxonomy): domain Bacteria; phylum Pseudomonadota; class Alphaproteobacteria; order Sphingomonadales; family Sphingomonadaceae; genus Sphingomonas. The sequence goes on from PKED01000091.1 coordinate 944, forward strand.
GGGATGACGATCACGCCTTCGCCGTGGAGCGTGATCCAGTCGCGCTCGATCCAGGGCAGCGCCTTGTCGAAATCCGGCCCCGGCGGCAGCGGATCGGGATCGGTCACGCGGTATCGGATCGTCAGCAGCGCGTTCGCGCGGTGGCGGATGCGCCTGACTTCGGGCTTGTCGGTGTCGGCGATGGTGCCGCCGGTGACGCGCCAGCCGCCAATGTTGCGCCAGAGCCCGTCGCTCCCCGCCCAGCGGCTCGGCAGCTCGAGATCGGTCATGCCGTCGCTATCGCCGCGCAGCCGCATGGTGACGGTCACCGCGACGCCCGCCGCGCCCGCCGGGCGGGCGAACGACAGCCGATAGTCGATCGGCTCGGCAGCGGCCGCCGGCAAGGCCGTGAGCGCAAAGGCGGCAAGGCCGAGCGCGACCATCGAGGCAGATCGGATCATGCGCACGCTCCTGAACGATTCGGCACCATGCCATTCATTGGCTATTCAATGGCGGCTCCCTATGCCAGACGGCATGATGATGAAAAAGCTCGTCCTGTTGGCAGCGATCGGCCCGGCCGCCTTGCTTGCCGCCGGCCCCGCCGAGGCCCAGCGCCGGGGCGAAAGCCGCGAGGTTTTCGAAGCGATGCGATCGGGCAAGCTGCTGCCCGTGCGCGAAATCGAGCATCGCATCGTGCCGTCGATGCGCGATGCCCAGTATCTCGGTTTCGACTTCGATTCGGGAACCGGGATTTACACGCTAAAGTTCCTGCGCGATGGAAATGTGATCTGGGTCGAGGTTGACGGTCATTCGGGGCAGGTCATCGGCCGCAGCGGCAGGTAAGCGCCGCCAAAACGGGGATGACAGCATGCGTGTTCTGATCGTCGAGGACGAGCCCAGCCTGGGCCAGCAGCTCAAGGCCACGCTCGAAGGCGCCGGCTATGCGATCGACCTGGCGACCGATGGCGAGGAAGGGCATTTCCTTGGCTCGACCGAGGCCTATGACGCCGTCGTGCTCGATCTCGGCCTGCCCGAGATCGACGGGCTGACCGTGCTCGATCGCTGGCGCCGCGAAGGGCATGTGATGCCGGTGCTGGTGCTCACCGCGCGCGACAGCTGGTCGGACAAGGTCGCCGGGCTCGATGCCGGCGCCGACGATTATGTCGCCAAGCCGTTCCAGTCGGAGGAGCTGATCGCCCGCCTGCGCGCGCTGATCCGGCGGGCGTCGGGCAATGCCTCGTCCGAACTGACCGCGGGCGACGTCCGGCTCGACACGCGCAGCGGCAAGGTGACGCGGGCCGGCGAGCCGGTGAAGCTGACCGCGCAGGAATATAAGCTGCTCAGCTATCTGCTCCACCACAAGGGCAAGGTCGTCAGTCGCACCGAGTTGATCGAGCACATCTACGACCAGGATTTCGATCGCGATTCGAACACGATCGAAGTGTTCGTGACGCGCATCCGCAAGAAGCTGGGCCAGGACGTGATCACGACCATCCGGGGCCTTGGCTACAGCCTTGAAGACCCGAATGGCTGACGCGGACGCCGTGCCGCCGGTGGTGGCGGCCGGACCCGCCGCGCCGACCGGCATAGCGGCGTCGGTCGCCATGCCCCGGCTGGCGACCGGCTCGCTCAGCCGGCGCATGATCCTGATCGCGACGTTGTGGATATCGGTGCTGCTGGCGGGCGGCGGCTTCGCGCTCGACCGGGTGCTGACCAGCGCGATCACCCGCAATTTCGACGATCAGCTCGAATATGTCCTGAACGCGCTGGTGGTGTCGGCGCAGCTCGGCCCCGACGGCGAAGTGCTGTTCAACCGCGAACCCGCCGATCAGCGGTTCCTCGAACCCTATTCGGGGCTTTACTGGCAGGTCAGCGCCAGGGGGCGCGAGGATTTTCCGTCGCGCTCGCTCTGGGACCGACGGCTCGCCTTTGGCGAGGATCATGACGATCGCAACATCCATTCGTACGACAGCCGCGAATTCAGCGGCGAAAAGCTGAGGATCGTCGAGCGCGACCTGACCCTGCCAGGTTCAGCCGTCCGGTGGCGGTTCAAGGTGGCGGGCAGCCGCGACACGCTCAACGACCAGATCGGTGCGCTGCGGCAGATCCTCGCGATCAGCTTCGTGCTGCTCGCGCTCGGCCTGATCATGATGGCCGGCCTGCAGACTTTTTACGGCCTCCGCCCCTTGCGCAAGGTGCGCCAGGAGATTGCCCGGATGCGCAGCGGGGCCGCGCGCCGGATCGAAGCGCCGATGCCGGTCGAAGTGCTGCCGATGGTCGACGAACTCAACGCGCTCGTCGAACATAATGAGCGCCAGGCCGAGGAAGCGCGGCGCCACGCCGGCAATCTCGCCCACGCGCTCAAGACGCCGCTGACGGTGATCATGAACGCAGCGACCGCGCAGGCCGACGATCTCGCCCCGACCGTGATCCGCGAAGCGACCACGATGCGCCGCCAGGTCGACCACCACCTCGCGCGCGCAAGAGCGGTCGGGCGGCGCGGGCATGCGCACAGCCGGGCGGCGGTATGGCCCAGCCTCGAATCGGTCGAGCGCGCGGTCGGGCGGCTCTATCCGCATGTCCGCTTCGACGCCGATGGGCCGAAGGATTTGCAGGTCCATGTCGAGCGGCAGGACCTCGACGAAATGCTCGGCAACCTGATCGAGAATGCAGCCAAATATGGCGGCGGCAGCGTGTTCGTGACCGTACGGCAGGTCGGCGCCTTCGTCGAATTCGCGATCGAGGACGATGGCATGGGGATCGCCGAGGCCGACCGGCAGCGGCTGTTCGATCGCGGCGCCCGGCTCGACACCGGTAAGCCCGGTACCGGGCTCGGCCTCGCGATCGTGCGCGATGTCGCCGAAATCTACGAAGGCAGCGTCGAACTTGACGAAAGCGAGGATCTGGGCGGGCTGCTCGTGCGGCTGAAGCTGCCGGTCGCGAGCTAGAGTCGGATGACTTTTGGTTGAATCAAATCCGCAACCGTTCGTGTCGAGCGAAGTCGAGACACCCTCCGCAACGCTCGTTGCCTGTTTCTCGACTGCGCTCGAAACGAACGGGTCAAGGT
>PKED01000114.1 GCA_002863155.1 Sphingomonadaceae bacterium
CCAGGCGCCGGTACAGCGGATGGGCGAAGTCCCGCACGCGGGAATCGGCCACCAGCGCTTCCCGGCCTCGGCTGAGAAACTGGTCCAGCAGCGGCAGGTTGGCGCGGTCGTAGAGCACATCGGCGACGAGGATCAGATCGAAGCGATCCGCTTCGCCGAAGAAGTCCTGCGAATAGCGTAGCTCGACACCGTTGAGCGCGGCGTTCGCCCGGCAGGCGGCGAGTGCCAGCGGGTCCAGGTCGCAGGCCACCACCTCGGCGGCTCCTGCCTTGGCCGCGGCGATGGCGGCGACGCCGGAACCCGCGCCGAAATCCAGCACGCGCTTGCCGCGCACCCAGTCCGGGCGCTCGGCCAGCCAGCGGGCCAGGACCAGTCCGCTGGCCCAGCAGAAACACCAATAGGGTGGCTCGTCGAGAATGCGCCGGGTTTCTTCGGGGCTGAAGGCGCGATCCATGTTGGCGGCATCGATCAGCCAGAGGCGCAGCTCGGTGTCCGGCAGCGTCTCGGCGACCAGGCGGGCATCGCCCAGCAGTTCGTGCAGAGCGGCCTGCAGCTGCGCCGGTGCGCTCACGGTGCCGGAACCAGCTGCAACGGTCCGAGCGCCTGGCTGGCGGCACTCGATATGGTGCGCGGCGGCAGGCGCATGATCAGCTGGCCGGCGCGCGTGACGCGGCCTCGCAGCTCGACGCGCTGGCCGGCCGGGAAGGCGTCGGGGTTGAACTGGAGGATGAACGGCAGCTCACTGCCGCGGCCCTTGAGCTGCACGTTGCTCAGCAGGCGGTCCGGCTGGTCGCGGCGATCGACTTCCAGCAAGGCGAGTTCAACGTCGCTGCCAACCGGCGCGCCGATCAGGCTGCCGCTCAGCTCGTTGAGCAATTTGGAGTGCGGGGCGGTGCTCAGCTCGACCGGCTCGGTCGGTGGCTCGCTGGGTTGGCTGCTGCAGCCGGCGAGCAAGGCCAGGAAGGCCGGGAGAACGAAAAAACGTGGCGGCACGGACAGCCTCCTGTACGACTATTGTGGGTTGTATAGCAGCAAAGCCGTCGCCTTGTCTTGCCGGTCGGATGCGCTACCATGGCCGTCCCGACGTACGACCGATTCCAGCCCCATGCATTGTCCCTTCTGCGGTGCCCACGACACCAAGGTCATCGATTCCCGCCTGGTCGCCGAGGGCGATCAGGTGCGCCGCCGCCGCGAGTGCCTGGCCTGTGGCGAGCGCTTCACCACCTTTGAAACCGCCGAGCTGGTGATGCCGCGACTGATCAAGTCCGACGGCAGTCGCCAGCCGTTCGACGAGCAGAAACTGCGCGCCGGCATGCAGCGTGCGCTGGAAAAACGCCCGGTCAGCGTCGAGCGCCTGGAAGCTGCGATCGCCCATATCAAGCATCAGCTGCGCGCCACCGGCGAGCGCGAGATCAAGTCGCGCGTGCTCGGCGAGCTGGTGATGGCCGAGCTGCAGAAGCTCGACGAGGTCGCCTATATCCGCTTCGCCTCGGTCTACCGCCGCTTCCAGGACCTCAACGAGTTCCGCGAGGAAATCGAGCGGCTGTCCCGCGAGCCGGCCAAGCCCGAATGACGACCGATCACGCCTGGATGGCCCGGGCGCTGCAGTTGGCGCGCAAGGGGCTTTATTCGGCCCATCCGAACCCGCGGGTCGGCTGTGTCATCGTCGCCGATCGCGAGTTGGTCGGTGAGGGCTGGCACGTGCGCGCCGGTGAGCCGCATGCCGAGGTCCATGCGCTGCGCCAGGCCGGCGAGCGCGCCCGCGGTGCCACCGCCTACGTCACCCTCGAACCCTGCAGCCATTACGGGCGCACGCCGCCCTGTGCCGAAGCGCTGGTCAAGGCCGGGGTCGGGCGCGTGGTGGCGGCCATGCAGGACCCCAATCCGCAGGTCGCCGGGAATGGTCTGGCGCTGCTGCGCAGCGCCGGTATCGAAGTTGCCAGCGGCGTGCTGGAAGGCGAGGCGCGGGAACTCAATGCGGGCTTTATCAAGCGCATGGAAAGCGGTCTGCCATACGTGCGCGCCAAGCTGGCGATGAGCCTGGACGGGCGCACCGCGATGGCCAGCGGCGAGAGCCAGTGGATCACCGGCCCGGCGGCGCGTGCCGAGGTGCAGCGCCTGCGCGCCCGCTCCAGCGTGGTGCTGACCGGTGCCGACACCGTGCTGATGGATGCCGCGCGGCTGACCGTGCGCGGCGGTGAACTGGGGCTGGACGCGGAAACCACCGCGCTGGCGCTGCAGCGCCCGCCGCTGCGGGTGCTGGTCGATGGTCGGCTGCGCGTGCCGCTGGATGCGCCGTTCTTTCAGGCTGGCCCGGCGCTGGTCGTCACGGCGGTCGCCGGCTGCGAGGAGACCTTTCGTCGCGCCGGCCACGAGGCGCTGGTGCTGGGGCAGGAGCGGGTCGACCTGACCGCGCTGCTGCGCGAGCTGGCTGCCCGTGGTGCCAACGAGGTGCTGGTCGAGGCCGGACCGCGGCTGGTCGGTGCGTTCGCCAGCCTCGGCCTGATCGACGAATACCAGGTGTTCATGGCGGCCAAGCTTCTCGGCTCCTCGGCGCGGCCGCTGCTGGAGCTTCCGCTCGAGCGCATGAGCGAGGCGCGCGAGTTGAAGATCGTCGACATCCGGGCGGTGGGCGACGACTGGAAGATCCTGGCGCGCCCGGCCATCTGATCGGCAACCCGTGTCGGCGGTGTCCGCCGATAGGCTGCGTCTTGCATTCAGATAGCTGCTACCGGGCGATAACGGGCTGCCCCGCGTCGCTATTTGTGTTAAAAACGCTGCCGGGCCGCAAACGGCCCAACGTTCTCAGGGCGGGGTGCGATTCCCCACCGGCGGTAATGGCCACGGCCTAGCCCGCGAGCGCTTGCTTCGGCAAGGTCAGCAGACCCGGTGTGATTCCGGGGCCGACGGTATAGTCCGGATGAGAGAGAGCGGGATATTCCGATGGGCGCCGTCCGTGCACCCGTCATGCATCCCTATCGATCCGTAGCGCCCTGTTTTTCAAAAACAGGAGTTCGTCGTATGCAGCGTTTTACCCGCCTTCCTCGGGAGGCCACATGTTCACCGGAATAATCGAAGCCATCGGTACCATTCGTGCGCTCACGCCCAAGGGCGGCGACGTCCGCGTGCTGGTCGAAACCGGCAAGCTCGATCTGGGCGACGTCAAACTGGGCGACAGCATCGCGGTCAACGGCGTCTGCCTGACTGCGGTGGAGCTGCCGGGCAACGGCTTCTGGGCCGACGTCAGCCGCGAAACCCTGGCGCGCACCGCCTTCATCGATCTCAAGGCCGGCAGCCGGGTCAACCTGGAAAAGGCCCTGACCCCCACCAGCCGCCTCGGCGGCCATCTGGTCAGCGGCCACGTCGATGGCGTCGGCGAGGTCGTGGCACGGGAAGATAATGCCCGCGCCGTGCAGTTCCGCATCCGCGCGCCGCGCGAGCTGGCCAAGTACATCGCGCTCAAGGGGTCGATCACCGTGGACGGCACCAGCCTCACGGTCAACGCGGTCAATGGCGCCGAATTCGAGCTGACCATCGTGCCGCACACCCTCGGTGAAACCATCATGGCCGACTACCGCCCCGGGCGGCAGGTGAACCTGGAGGTCGACCTGCTGGCGCGTTACCTGGAGCGCCTGATGATGGGCGAAAAGGCCGCCGAACCCAAGGCCTCGGGGCTCACCGAAGGTTTTCTCGCCGAGCACGGCTACCTGAAGAATTGAGGAGACGCCCGATGGCGCTCAATACCGCTGAAGAACTGATCGAAGACATCCGCGCCGGCAAGATGGTCATCCTCATGGATGACGAGGACCGCGAGAACGAGGGCGACATCATTGTCGCCTCCGAGTGCGTGACCGCCGAGCACATCAATTTCATGGCGCGCTTCGCCCGCGGCCTGATCTGCATGCCCATGACCCGCGAACGCTGCGAGCTGCTCAAGCTGCCGCTGATGGCGCCGCGCAACGGCTCGGGCTTCGGCACCAAG
>PKED01000151.1 GCA_002863155.1 Sphingomonadaceae bacterium
CAAGCGGCCCTTGCCCTTCGTTGCCGACGAAAGCGCGCTGTCGCTCGCCGACACCGCATCGCTCGTCGGGCGCTTCGATGTCGTCAATATCAAGCTCGACAAGTGCGGCGGGCTGACCGAGGGGCTGGCGATCGCGCGGCAGGCTCGGCGGTTGGGGCTCGACGTGATGGTGGGCAATATGATGGGCACCAGCCTGTCGATGGCGCCATCCTACCTCGTGGGGCAGCTCTGCGACATCGTCGACCTCGACGGGCCGACTTTCCTCGCGCGCGACCGCGAGCCCGGCGTCACCTATCGCGACGGCATGATCCATTGTCCGCCGAGCCTGTGGGGTGGCGGCTAATATGAATTTTCCTGTCCTAAACGGGTTGACAATTTTCTGATTAGGACAATAGTCTTGAAAATGAAATTTTCTTGAGGTGGAGGGTGGAATGGCCGCGTCATTCCCGGCGACGCGCCGCGCCTTTGTGGCGGGCGCGGTCGGGACAGCCTTGTCTGCGACGATCGCAGCGCCGATGATCGGGCGCGGTGCCTATGCCTTCGCGGCGGCGCCGGCGCGCAGCTATTCGAAGCGCGCGGTCGATCTGGTTGCCGCCTCGCTGGTGATCGACATGCTCGCGCCGCTCAAGATCACGATGGCTCCCGATTATATCGCGCACCGTCTGACCGATGCCGAGGCGGCGGAGTTTCGGGCGAGCGGCATCACCGGCTTTCATAACAGCTTCGGCTTGGGCGGTCCCGATGCGCGGGCGCAGGCGATGGAATATATGGCGGGGTGGCAGGGCTTCGTCGGGCGCAACGGCCATGTCTTTTCGCTCGTGGACACCGTCGATGACCTCGACAGCGCAAAGGCGATGCGCAAATGCGCGGTCATCATGGGCATCCAGAATGCCGACCAGTTCGACAGCGTCGAGGACGTCGCGGTCTTTCGCCGGCTGGGCCTGCGCTGCGCGCAACTGACCTATAACAGCCAGAACCGCATCGGGTCGGGCAGCACCGACCGGGTCGATGGCGGGGTCAGCGACTATGGCGCGGCGATCATCGACGCGATGGAACAGGCGAAGATGCTGATCGACGTATCGCATTGCGGCGACCGCACCACGCTCGACGCGATCGCGCTCGCCAAGGGGCCGATCGCGATTACCCACAGCAATGCGCGCGCGCTGGTCGATCATCCACGGGTCAAGACCGACGAGGCGATCAAGGCGCTCGCCGCCAAGGGCGGGGTCATGGGGATCACCGGGGTACGGATGTTCGTCCGCGCGAGCGACCCTACCAATGTCGGCCATATGGCCGATCATATCGACCATGTCGCCAAGCTGGTCGGGATCGAGCACGTTGGCATCGGGTCCGACGCCGACCTCAACGGCTATGACGACATGGCGCCGGAGGAATATGCGGCGCTGAAGGCAAGCTACAAGGATAGCTATGCCTTTCGCGACAAGATCGACATCGACGGTTTCGACCACCCGCTCAAGGTCTTCGACCTGACCGAGGAACTGATCCGTCGCGGCTATTCGGACGATAACATCCGCGCGGTGCTAGGGGGCAATTTCCGCCGCCTGCTCGCGCAAGTGTGGGGGTAAGGCGATGAAACAGGGTCTTTGGATTGCAAGCAGCATCGTGGCGCTCGCGGTGGCGATGCCGGTGCAGGCGCAGGAAGCGGGCGGCGCGGAATATAGCGGCGAGATCGTCGTCACCGCTCAGAAGCGCGTGCAGAATGTGCAGGACGTGCCGATTTCGATCAGCGTCGTCGGCGGTGAGGATATCCAGCAGCAGGGTTCGGCCTCGCTCGTCGATTATGCCGGCTATGTTCCCGGCATGAACGTGAGCAACGGCGGCACGCCGGGGCAGACGACGATCACGCTGCGCGGCGTCGCACCGCTGAGCGCCGCGCAGACGGTCGGCATCTACCTCGACGATGCGCCGGTCGGATCGAGCGCGATCTACAATCGCGCGGGGGCCTTCACGATCGACCTGATGCCCTATGACCTCGATCGCGTCGAAGTGCTAAAAGGGCCGCAGGGCACGCTGTATGGTGCGAGTTCGATCGGCGGCCTTGTCAAATATGTCACGGTGCAGCCCGACACGCATGAATTCCGCGTTCGCGCCGGACTCGAAGGTTTTTCGATCAAGGATGCAGGCGGTCTCGGCTGGGGTGCGCAAACCTATGTCAATGTCCCGATCGCGCAGGACACGCTGGCGATCAGCGGCAGTTTCGCCTGGCGAAAGAGCCCGGGCTGGGTCGACAGTGTCAACAATGCCGGGCTGACCGATCAGAATGATTTCGAACAGCGCGGCGGCCGCGCGGCACTGCTCTGGCAACCGACGCCGCAATTGAGCGTCAAGCTGGCGGGCATTTGGCAGTCGCTCAATTCGGACGGCAACGGCCTCTATGCCGCGGACCTTTCCGGCAACCGGCTCGGCAACGGCCATTCGTTTAACAATTATGTCCCCGAATCCTATGATATCTCGCTCGATTATTATTCGGCGACGATCGATTATGATTTCGGCGCGGCAACGCTGACCTCTGCGACCACCTACAGCAAGACGAAGAGCCGTCAGGTGCAGGATGCGAGCTATGCCTTCGGCGTGCTGTTTCCGCTGCTTACGGGTGGCGCGGTCGATCCCGGCATCACGCCCTTTTACCTCGACCTCGGGCTCAAGAAATGGACGCAGGAAGTCCGGCTGACCTCGCCGAGCGGCGGGCGGTTCGAATGGATGATCGGCGGCTTTTTCACCGACGAGAAGACGAGCAACGCGCAGCTCGTGCGGTCCTATGACATGAGCGGCGATCCGATCGCCGGGCTCGATCCGCTGGCGATCGTCGGGCTGCCCGCGACCTACAAGGAATATGCGATCTTCGGCAATGCGACGCTGAAACTCGCGGAACAGTTCGACGTGACCGGCGGGCTGCGCTGGGCGCGCAACAAGCAGACGTTCCGCCAGATCAGCTCGGGCGCGATCGTGCCCCAGGCCGACGATCCGGGAAGCTCGGCGGAGAGCGTCTGGACCTTTTCGGTCAGCCCGCAATTTCACATCAACAAGGATGCGATGCTCTATGGCCGCGTCGCCACCGGCTATCGTCCGGGCGGCCCGAACGTCATCGTTCCCAATGTGCCCCCGACGGTATCCGCAGACCGCATGACCAACTATGAGGTCGGGCTGAAGGCCGATCTGGCCGACCGGATGGTAACGGTCGACGTTGCCGCTTTCTGGATGGACTGGACGGACATTCAGGTCGTCCGCTCGTTCGGCGGGGTCAATGGCGGCGCCAACGGCGGCAAGGCAACGAGCAAGGGTTTCGAAGGCAGCATCGCCTTTCGCCCCGCGCCCGGCCTGACGATCAGCGCGACCGGCAGCTACACCGACGCCTCGCTGAGCGAGGATGTCCCCGAAATCAGCGGGGCGAAGGGCGACCGTCTGCCCGCGGTGCCGAAGTTCAGCGGCGCGCTGCGCGCTGACTACGACTTTGCGCTGGGCGGCAGCGCCAAGGGCAGCTTCGGCGCCGGCATCCGCCACGCGAGCAGCCGCCTGTCGCTGGTCGAAAGCGATCCGCTGACCGCGCGCGCCGAGCCCTATGCCTCGGTCGATCTGAATGCGTCGGTGACGTGGGACGGCCATTGGACGCTGCGCGCTTATGCGCGTAACCTGTTCGACAACAAGGGCGAGATGGCGCGCTCGACGATGGCGGACGGGCTGAACCAGCCGAGCTTCCTGTCGATCTCGCCGTTGCAGCCGCGCACGATCGGCGTCGCGATTGACATGGCCTTTTGAACGAAAGCGGAGTGACAGCGATGAACGCGCCGACGGGCCGGCTGGACAGCCAGCTCACCCTCCCGCAGCCGTATCTGCTCTTTCTGGGCGACACGACCGAGGCGGGCTATGCCAAGACCGCCTTTGGCCTTGCCGACTGGGCCGCCGACCGCTGCGTCGGCGAATGGGGGATCGGCGGCTGCACCGTCACCACC
>PKED01000027.1 GCA_002863155.1 Sphingomonadaceae bacterium
CCCGACTAAGCAGGGGATAAAAATGCATCGTCAGACCAAACTGCGCCTTCAGCTGCTGCTGGGGACCGCCCTTCTCGCCGCGCCCGTTTCCTCCTTCGCCCAGACCGTTCCGGTCCAGACCGCGCCTACGGCCGCCAGCGCCGAGCCGGCCGGTCTTGACGACATCGTCGTGACCGCCACCAAGCGCGAAACCAACCTGCAAGACACGCCGATCTCGATCTCGGTCGTCAACGCCGAAGCCCTGGCCGATCGCCACGTGCAGAGCCTGATGGACCTGGCCGACGGCAGCGTCCCCAGCCTGCGCATCGCCACCTTCGAGGCCCGTCAGTCCGCCTTGACCATCGGCATCCGCGGCATCGTGCCGAACGACGCCAATCAGCCGGCCCGCGAGCAGGGCGTCGGCGTCTATGTCGACGGCGTGTATCTCAGCCGCATTCAGGGCGCGCTGCTCAACCTGTTCGACGTCCAGCGGGTCGAAGTGCTGCGCGGGCCGCAGGGCACGCTCTATGGCAAGAACACGATCGGCGGCGCCGTCAACATCGTCACCCGCAAGCCCGATCTGCGCAGCTTCCATGCAAGCGCCGACATCACCTATGGCGCCTATGACCAGGTGCTGATCAACGGCTATGCGACCGCGCCGCTGATCGAAGACAAGCTCGCGCTCTCGATCGCGGGCACGTATGACACGCGCGACGGCCTCGTCACCGATCCGCGTACCGGGCGCCGTTTCAACGATCGCAATCTGTGGGCCGGACGCGGCATCCTGCGCTTCAAACCCGCCGACGGATTCGAATTCACCCTGTCGGGCGATTATACCAAGCAGCGCAATGCTGCGACGCTCGGCTATCCGACCGCGCCCTTGCTCCAGGCCAGCCTGTTCCCGGCGGGCGCAACAGTGCTGGTACCGGCTCAACCCTATGGCCCTTACAACTTCCGCGCGTCGACCAGCCTGACGCCCAATCAGGGCCAGCGGCTCGACCATTGGGGGATCGGCTTCACCGCGAACATCGACATCACCGACACGCTGCAGTTCGTGTCGATCACCGGCTATCGCAAGCTCGACCCCAATTTCTTCATCGACATCGACGCGAGCCAGTTCTTCCTCGGCGACGTGTTCGTGGGCGTCGACCAGAAGCAGTTCAGCCAGGAACTCCAGCTCAAATATAACGGCAACAAGCTGAAGGGTGTGTTTGGCCTCTATTATCTCGACGAGAATGTGCGCTCCCACCAGGAAGCCTATGGCAACGACATCTTCACTTTCCTCGGCGGCCCCGTCACGTTCACGCGGCTGATCGACGATGCGCAGAACACAAAGAGCTATGCCGCGTTCGGCCAGTTCACCTATGATTTCACCGATCGTTTCGCATTCACCGGCGGGCTGCGCTACACGCGCGAGGACCGGCGCTACAATCGCTTCACCACGACGATTTCGTCGCTGGGCGCGCTGAACAATCTCCAGTTCCGCTTCCCCGACAATCTGCCCGCGCCGCTGAATGCCGACAATGTCGCGAGCTTCGACGCCTGGACGCCGAGCTTCACGCTCAGCTTCAAGCCCGACCGCGACAAGCTGCTCTATTTCAGCGCCAATCGCGGCTTCAAATCGGGCGGGTTCAACGGGCGCGCGAACAGCGTCAACGACCTGACTCTGGTGGTCAACGGCACGCCGACGATCGTCAATCGCTTCCGCCCCGAAACCGTCTGGACTTATGAAATCGGCGCTAAAGGCAGTTTCGCCGATGGCCGGGTGAAATTGTCGGCTGCCGCCTTCTATTCCGACTATACCGATTTCCAGGCACGCGTCGGCGGCGGCGTGGTGGGGGCGGCCAATACCGGCGTGTTCCCGGTGATCAACGCCGGCCAGCTTCGGATCTGGGGTATCGAGGCCGAAGCGATCGTCAAGCCGAGCCGTGCGCTGACGCTGACCGGGTCGTTCGGTTATCTCGACGCCAAATATCTGCGCTTCGACGACGGCCGCCGGGTGCCGCCCGGCACCTTCTCGTGCAACCCGACCGGCGCGGCGATCACCTGCCGCCCGGCCTTCGCGCCGCCGATTTCGGCGCGGCTGGCGGGCGACTATGTCGTGCCGATCGGATCGAACAAGCTGACGCTCGGGCTCGAAGGGCGCTTCATCGACAAACATTTCCTGTCGGTCGACAATCGCCCTGGCCTGACCGAGCCGGGCTATGCGATCGGCAATGCCTATGTGCAGCTCGATCTTGCCGACAACCGCTATTATCTGCGCGGCGCGGTCAAGAATTTCTCCGATACCCGCTATCGCACCGACGGTCAGGAATTTTCGAGCGTCGCCAACATCCAGACCGTCTATTACGGCGATCCGCGGACCTGGACGATCACGGCGGGGTTCCGCTTCTGACCGGGTGTGTCGTGCTGATGTGCGCGGTGGGCACGCGCGACGAGGCCGAGGCGATCGCCACGGCCCTCGTCGACGCGCGGCTCGCCGCGTGCGTCCAGCTCATGCCGGTCGACAGCGTCTATCGCTGGCAAGGCGCGGTCGAACGCGCGAGCGAAGTGATGCTGCACGCCAAGACGACGCAAGCACGGCTGGCGGAAGCGGAAGCGCTGATCAAGGCGCGGCACAGCTATGCCGTGCCAGAGATCATCGCGGTGCCGATCGTCGCCGGGTCGACGGACTATCTCGGCTGGATCGAAGCGTCGACAAGCCGCACTGAACCCTGACGACTTCGTTTCTTTCCGATAAGTCGCTGCGTCATAATGCTCATCGCGCGCGCCATCCCGTTCGCGCTGGTTTCGTGTCGGGTCCGATCATTAACCAATCGGCGTTGGTGCTGTGGTAGAGCGCGGTTTCTTCGAGATCACCGGGCGGCGCGCATCATGAACATCAGCGAAGAAGCGCGGCACGACGGTGATGCGCCAACACTCTTCACGACGCAACGCGTCCGAATTGTCGCCATCCTCTGGTGTTTGATCTGGCCGATATTGCTGATCCAGCATCTGATGACTCAAGTGAAAATCGGCTGGACCGATGGGGTTGATCGCCCGTTCGGGGAAGATTTCATCAATTTCTGGTCAGGCGCCCGACTCGCCCTTACCGGGCATTCTGCATCCGTCTACAACATTACGGCGTTCCATGATTTCCAGCTAAGCGTCGTCGGTCATTCGATCGACCTGTACCACTATAGCTATCCGCCTACCCTGCTCGTCATTACCGCCCCATTGGCCCTTTTGCCCTATCCGATGGCCTGGGCGCTTTGGCAGGGATTGGGCTGGCTGGCCTTCGCAACCGCCCTGCGCCGGTTCGCGGGCAAATATTGGCTGCTGGTGGCGTTTGCTTGGCCAGCCGTTCTCATCAATGCCATCGGCGGCCAGGCAGGGTGCTGGACGGCGGCGATTATCGGCTGGGGCATGATCATGCTGCCCAAGCGTCCGATGATCGCCGGGATCATCCTCTCGCTTCTCGCCGTCAAGCCGCAACTCGCATGGCTGCTGCCGCTTGCGTTGATCGTCGGACGCGAATGGCGCGCCCTTGCCGGCCTCGCCATCGGCGCCGTCGCGGTGCTTATCATCGCCACGCTGGCGTTCGGCATGTCGATCTGGCCGGCCTATGCGCAGCAGGCAGTCTTGTTGAAGCGCGTCATCCTGGAGGACGGGACCGGCACGTGGCACCGGATGATCTCGATCTTCGTGCTTGTGCGTCATCTGGGGGTGCCGGTATTCTGGGCTTATGCCGCTCAGGCGGTGGCGAGCGTCGGCGTCGCATGGATTGTGCTGAGCGCCTGGCATCGTCGATCGGCCGCACGCGCGTCGTTTCTGGTGCTGGGGATGCTGGCCGGATCGATCTATGTCAGCGATTACGATTGTGTGATGCTCGCGTTTCCCGCAGTTTATCTCTGGCATCACGCCAAGGTGGCTGATCGGGTTGCGGTGATCCTGGCCGCCAGCCTGCCGATGCTCGCGGCGGTGCTCGCTCT
>PKED01000104.1 GCA_002863155.1 Sphingomonadaceae bacterium
TGACCGATATAGGTGGTGCGCGTCAGCACCTGATGGACCATGCCTTTGCCCCAGCGTCCGCCATAGCGGGTGCGGATATTGTTCTCGTTCAGCCAGCAGGCGATCGCCATCACGCCGACCGGTCCGCGGTTGTCAGGCCCTTCCAGCGCAAGCCGGAAAATCCGCCGCACCGTCTCGGCATGGATCGGATCGACCTCCAGCTTCTTCTTGATCTTCGCGCCACGCTGTTCGGCATCGACCACTCGATAGCCGATCGGCGGCCGAGCGCCGTTCCAGAAGCCCTGTCGGGCGTTCTCGTTCATCGCGCGCAGCGTATGCTTGGCGGTCTCCTTCGACTGATATTCGTCGAACAGCGTCATGATCCGGCGCATCATCTCGCTCGCCGGGTCGTCGCCGAGCACCTGCGTGATCGAGACGACCCTCACGCCGTTCTTCGCCAGCTTGCGCAGGTAGAACTCGAACTGGAACTGATCGCGGAAAAAGCGCGAGAAGCTGTGGACGATGATCGTGTCGAACGCAGGCGGCTTCTCCAGCCCCGCGTCGATCATCGCCTGAAAGGCGGGACGGCGATCGTCGGCGCCCGACACGCCGGGTTCGACGAACTCGGCCGCGACCTCCCAGCCTTGCGAGAGGCAATACGCCTCAAGCTGGCGGCGCTGGTCGGGGATCGACAGATCATGGTCCGCCTGGCGCGGGGTCGAGACGCGCAGGTAGAGCGCGGCGCGCGCCGTCGCCACGACCGGCGCCTCCGCTTGTTCAAGGACGGCACTGGTCATGACACGATGCTCCTCAATTCACGGCAAGGGACCGAACAGCGCGTCCAGTTCCTCGCGCAGATGGCCCTCAAGGACGCGCAGCTCGGCGTCGCCGATCGGCACTTGCTCGGGCCAGTCGTCGGTGACGACGATCTGACTGTTCTTTGCGTTGGCAGCCCGCGCGGACGGGCGCCGTTCCTGTTGCGGCTGCATATAGTCGTGCAGATCGTCGAGACCTTCCGACCATCCGCGCGGCGTGCGGAAACGGCGTTTGCGAGACAGAGCCATCCATACAAGCTGACGGTCGGCGGCAGGCGGCGCAAATGGCGTATCGCAGCGTAGCGCAGATAGGGGCGAACTGCGGCGTGCTGCGTTGTAGCGCTGTTGTCGGCCGGCGCGATCATCACTCGTCCGACTCGAAGCTGCGGTTCTCGCGGCAATGCCAAAGCCGCAGGATGAAGATCGTCGCGTCGGCGATCTCGTAGCGCAGCTCGTAATTGCCGACGATGATCCGCCGGACCTCGCGCGGCGCATAGGCGTCCAGCTTCTCGCCGATCCGCGGATAGTCGAGCAGCCGATCCGGCGCACGGGCGAGCTGCTGCACCACGCGAGCCGCCGCATCGGGCGCGACCGGGCGCAGATGCTCGTGCAACCGCACGAGATCGGAGGATGCCTTGCCGGTCCATTTGATCCTCATGCCACGGGCGGCGGCAAGGGCTTGTCCGTGCCGAGGCTATCCGCCCATGCCTGAATGGCCTGGTGGTCGATGACGCGCCCGGCGTCCACATCTTCCAAGGCTTCGAGCGTCATCCGGTGACGCTCTTCCTCCTGATCGACCCAAGCGGCGAGCGCTTGCTTCATCACCCAACCGCGCGAGCGTTCGAGCCGCGTCGCCATCGCATCGACCTTCTCGGCGAGGCCGAGAGGGATATGTGCGGTCAGCACTTTTGTATCGCTCATGTCAATCACCATAAATCAGAGTGATTGCATTCTAATCAAATTCGCCTCTTGGGGCAAGGTGTATGAGCGCATCGCCAGGAGTTGCGAAGGTTTGTTGGGGAAAGCCTTCCCCTGAGCGGGCGCCCTGCGGTCCCCCGCTACCCCTTCGAGCGGGGACACCCCGCAACGCCCCGAGAGTGAGAGCCAGGTCCGGTCAGCCGTGACGGGTCCACGAGGCAGAGGGAGTGGCTCCTGCCGGCCCGTCGCGGAGACATGCGATGGCGCTCACCAGCACCGCCGCCCGCGCCGGTCACGATCAGGCGGGCCTTATCACCCTCGGCCAGAACCCATCCCGTGATCGGGTCCGACTGCGCGTCCTCAGCCTCGGGGCTGGCGTCCAGTCGACCACGCTGGCGCTGATGGCCGCGCACGGCGAGATCGGGCCGATGCCCGACTGCGCCATCTTCGCCGACACCGGCTGGGAGCCGCGCGCGGTGCGTGAACATCTCGCCTGGCTGATGTCGTCGGGCGTGCTACCGTTCCCGGTGCATATCGTCTCGGCCGGCGACATCCGCGCCGATCTGCTGCGCGCGGGATCGGGCGAACGCTGGGCCTCGATCCCCGCCTTCACGCGCACGCTCAAGCGGCACCGCATCGAGATCGGCATGATCCGGCGCCAATGCACCAAGGACTACAAGATCGTCCCGATCCGCCGGAAGGTGCGCGAGCTGGTGGGGCTGACCCGCCGCCGCTCGCCTGACCATCCCGTCGTCGAGCAATGGATCGGCATCTCGGCCGACGAGTTGATACGCATGAGCGCATCGCCGCCCGCTGGGCCGATCATCGCAGCGTCACGCAGATACCGTTCCAGCCCGACTGGACCCGGCACAAGAAGGCTGCGCCGTTCAAGCGCAACGATGAGATGCTGGCGATCCTGCCGAAGGGCGTTGTTATCGACGGCGCGCGCACCACGATGGATGGCCTGGTCTCGCTTTGCCTGCTCGGCCTCGGAATCTTTGGCCCGAGCATCGCCAACGGCATCGTCTCTGGCGGTCCCGCGCTCGGTGCGGGCGCGGCAGCCGGAACCGTGCTTGCGGCTGGCGGCGCGCTGGTCGGCGGCGCGGCCGCCGCCCGCCTTGGTGCTGGCGCGGCGGTTGGTGCGGTCGCTGGCGCGGCCCGCGGTGCGGCCTTCACCTCTGGCGCTGCGAACAGCGCCTACGCGCTTGGCTCGGCCGGCAAGACCGGCGGCGCAGCCGTCGTGGGCGGCGCCGCCGGCGTCGGCCGCGCGGCTGCCGGCGCAGCCATGTCGCCGCTGCGCAAGGCCGCCGCTTCGCTCAAGGACAGCTATCGCTCGGGCGGCCGTGCCGCCGTCACTGCGACGGGCGGAACCATTTCGGGTGGCAGCCCCACACCTGCGGCCGAGGTTTCCGGCGGCTCGCCCGCTTGGGCCGCCGCGATGAAGCGCCGCCAGACCATGACCCACGGCGCGACCGTCGCCGCCCATACGCTGCGCTCGGGCGACGGCGGCGGCGGCGGATCGTCCGTCGATCTCAGCCAGAAGGATTGATCCATGTTTCGACGCCCCAGCATCCGATACGGACAAACCCCGGAGCCGACGACCCCGTACCAGCGCGCGGCGCAGGTGTGGGACGACCGGATCGGCTCGTCTCGCGTTCAGGCGAGGAACTGGCGGCTCGCCTTCTTCGGCGCGCTGGCGCTATCGAGCGGCCTGGCTGGCGGCCTCGTATGGCAGTCTGCGCGCGGGCATATCGTGCCCTGGGTGGTCGAGGTCGATCGGCTCGGCGAAGCGCAGGCCGTCGCGCCAGCCGAGGGCGGCTACCGCCCGACCGATCCTCAGGTCGCGTTCCATCTCGCCCGCTTCATCGAGCAGGTCCGCGCGATCCCCGCCGATCCCGTCATCGTCCGCCAGAACTGGCTCCGCGCCTATGACTTCACCACCGACAAGGGGGCGCTGTTCCTCAACGACTATGCGCGCGCCAACGACCCGTTCGCCAATGTCGGCCGCGTGGCTGTAGCGGTGGACGTCTCCAGTGTGATCCGGGCCTCGCCTGACAGCTTCCGCGTCGCCTGGACCGAGCGCCGCTATCAAGACGGCAGCCTCACCGCCACCGAGCGCTGGTCCGCGATCCTCACCGTCGTCGTGCAGCCCCCGCGCACGCCCGACGCCCTGCGCAAGAATCCGCTCGGCGTCTTCGTCAATGCCCTCAACTGGTC
>PKED01000172.1 GCA_002863155.1 Sphingomonadaceae bacterium
CGTTTGATTTGACGATGATGAGATGCGAACCGCAACGGTGCCGTCGAAGCGACGAATGGCGCTCGCTTGCCGGCTTCCCAGCGGCAGGATCAGCAGCAAGTCTTGAGAAGATGGCGATGATCTCGCCAGTATAGCGTTCGGCCTGATCCCAGCCCCATGTCGTGGCGCTGTAGCTGAAAATGTCGGTCAAATCGGCGTCGGCAGCCGGCCGAATCTGGATCGATCTCAATCGCGCGCGCCGGGTTTGTCCCATGCCGCCCGCATTCGAACCGCGAAGGCATCAGCATCAAATGGCACGGCGGGGCCGCTCGCAAGCCCTGCATCGATTGCGGCATCGAGCTCATCCAACCGCTTCTGCCGCGCCTCCACCAGTCGCAGCCCTTCGCGAACGACCTCACTGGTCGAACCATAGCGTCCGCTCGCCACCAGATCGGCGGTGAACTTGACCCAGTGATCGCTCAGCGCGATTGACGTGTTGCGCATGCTCGCATACCTCCGCCGCCAATATTACCAATATTGGGTAACACATTCAAATGTCGATCGCGTACAAAGTGCTGACTGCTGAACAGATGGCGACTCTCCAGCGCGAGGGCAGTTTCGCAGGCGCGCCGATCGACCTCGCCGACGGCTATATCCACTTGTCGACGGCGGCGCAGCTGACCGAGACGGTCGACAAGCATTTTGCCGGACAGACCGATTTGTGGGTCGCCGCCGTCGATCTCGACGCGCTGGGTGATGCCGTGACGTGGGAACCGTCGCGCGGCGGCCAGCTCTTCCCGCACATCTATGCCGCGCTGCCGGTTGCAGCGGTGATCGCCCAAGGCCCGCTGCGCCGCGACAATTCGGGCCAGGTGGTGCCGCCGATGGCCGGCTGAGGCACGGTGGCGATCATCTTCCTCAACGGCTGCACGTCGGCGGGAAAGACGAGCATCGCACGCGCCCTGCAGGCCGCGCTGCCGCGGCCCTTCCTCCGCCTCGGCATCGACAACGCTTTTGCGATGCTGCCCCCGTCGCGGCACAATCACCCCGACGGCTTCTTCTTCGACACTGACGAACGCGGCGAGATCCGGCTGAACCACGGCGCCTTCGGCCTTGCCACATTGAAAGTGCATGCCTGGGCGGCGGCTGCATTCGCCAAGGCCGGGCTGGACCTCATTCTCGACGAAGTCGTCCTCGATGCGACGTTGCGGGCCGAGTGGCGCGCGGCGCATGGCAGCCTCGATGTGTTTCGCGTCGGCGTTCGCTACGCGCTGCCCGAGCTCGAACGACGTGAGCGCCAGCGCGGCGACCGGTTGATCGGTCTGACGCGCGGGCAAGTCGATCTGGTCCATGTCGGCATGCACTATGACGTCGACATCGACACGACCGCCACCCCGCCCGCCGAGTCGGCGGCAGCCATCGCGGCGGCTTGGCAGGCCCATGCCGACCGAGCAGCCGCCAGCGACGCTAATTGACGGTATCCGCACCCTGCGCGCCCCGCAGATAACCGACCACACCCCACGCGATCATCGCCTGCCCGCCGAAATAGAGCGGCCACACGAGCAGATCGGGCGCTGCCGAGCCGTGGAGCGGCCCCATCCGCGCGAAAATCAGCAGGTCGGATGCCGCGAAGAACAGCGCGCCGCGCGCGACGAGCAGGCGCGGAAAACGGCTGACCCACGCCGCCGCCGCCATAAGCGCAAGACCGGCTGCATAAAGCGTGATGCCCGGCGCCGCCGCGCGATCGGCGGGCAGGAACCAGGCGATTGCGGGGATCAGCACCAGCCGCCCGATCGCGATCGGCGCGCTCGCCCGCAGATCGTCACGGCGCCATGCCCAGTAGAACGCCGCCGCAAGCAGATGTCCGGCCAGGAAAGCGACCGCCCCCGCCATCAGTCCGACCGCATCGAGCAGCACGTCGCCAATGGCGCCAAGCCCCAGCACGGCCGCAATCACCCAGCCGCCCGCCGACCGCGCATTCAGCGCCGCCCATGCCGCAAGCAACCCGACCCCCAACCCCTTCCAGGCCGTGAGCACGACGCCGTCGGGCAGCAGCCGCGTCGCGACGAAATAGCTCGCGCCCGCCACGATCGCGATCCAGAAGAGCCACAGAAACCGCATTGCCGCCCTTTCCTGCCTCAAACGATTGACCGGGGAAAGGCTGTGGCCGACCGGTGAACCGTTACGAAAGTTACGCCCAGCCAACCGAAATCGGCGCTTGATCCCTTCGACATATTCGGCTATTTCTGTTTTTACAGAAGGGTACGATATGTCACTGCTCGAACACCCCGATGCCAAGGCTTTCATCCTCCACTGGGGGGAGATGGGCACCTATTGGGGAGTCAACCGATCGGTGGCGCAGGTGCACGCCCTGCTCTACCTCTCCGACCGGCCGCTCGATGCCGAGACGATTTGCGAGACGCTGAGCCTGGCCCGCTCGAACGTGTCGACCGGGCTCAAGGAACTGCAATCCTATTCGATCGTCCGCCGCGTCCATGTCGAAGGCGATCGCCGCGACCATTTCGTCGCCGAAACCGACCTTTGGGAAATGCTGATGCGCATTTCCGCCGAGCGTAAAAGGCGCGAGATCGACCCCACGATCCAGCTGCTCGCCGAACTGACCGAGCGGCTGAAGGCCGATGCCGACGCCCCCGCCCAGCTGCGCGAGCGCGTAACGCGGATGCACGAATTCATCTCGACGCTCGCCAACTGGTACGAACAGGTGCGCTACCTCCCCAAGCCCACGCTGGTCACGCTGATGAAGCTCGGGAGCAAGGTCGCGCGGTTCATTCCGGGTAGCAAGTCCTAGCCAGTTCAGTGCAGCCATATGAGCCGTGGTCAAGCATTTCTGGAATTACCGTAATGACCGACAGTGCAGGATGAACGCCATGAACGAGGAACCGATGTCGCCCCGCCCCATACGGCCTGCCCTCGTCCGGATTGTCGCGGCGATCGCCGTCGCGCTCGCCTTTGCGCTAGGTGTTTATCTGCTCCTTGAAGCCGTCCGACCCGAACTGGGGCTGATCAGCTTTTCCTTCCTGCTGATCCTCCCCGCTGCGATCTCCGCATTCGTCTGCTATGTCGCCGATCCGTGGAAGGAGCGGTCGCATCGCGACTATCTCCTGATCCCCTTCTATATTTTGCTGATCGTCATCGTAACGTCGCTGGTTTTCCTACGGGAAGGGGTGATTTGCGTCCTCATCCTGTCGCCCTTGTGGGCGGGGAGCGGCGCGGCCGGCGCGACGATCGCCTATCGCCTGCGCCGACGCCAGCGGACCGGCAACGATCCGACCTATTGCACCGCGCTGCTCATCCTGCCGCTTCTGGCGATGCAGATCGAGCCGATGATACCGCTGCCGATCGATACGCACAGCGTCACGCGATCGATCGTCATCAACGCAAGTCCCGACGCGATATGGCCGCTGCTGAAAGGCATTCCCGACGTCCATCCTGGCGAGGGCCAATGGAACCTGTCGCAGGACGTGATCGGCATTCCGCGCCCGATCGGCGCTCGCCTCGTCGGCGACGGCATCGGTGCAGCGCGGCTAGCGAACTGGGGGCAACATATCGACTTCCGCGAGCGCATCATCGAATGGCAACCGGCGCGGCGGATCGGCTGGCGCTTCATCTTCGACGACATCGCTGGCTGGGGCTATACCGACCGGCATCTGATGCCGGACAGCCCCTATTTCCGCATCACGACCGGCGGCTACACGATGGAGCCCATGGGCCCGCGGCAGACCCGGCTTACCCTGGATACCCGCTATCGCGTCAGAACACCGGTCAACGCCTATTCCGCGCTGTGGGGCGAATTGCTGCTAGGCGACATCGAAAACAACCTGCTGGCACTGATGAAGCAGCGCGCGGAGTGCAGCCGGGACGCGAGGTGAACGCGTGAACAGCTCAGGATCTATTTGCGCGACGATCCGCCATCTA
>PKED01000131.1 GCA_002863155.1 Sphingomonadaceae bacterium
CCAGACAGTCACTTCACCCAGATCGTGCGAAGAAACCCCGCGCGGGGAATCGAGCACCAGTCGAAGGCGTGCCTTGCCCGACTTGGACGCCTTCAGCAGCGGACGGAAAATGCCTTCGACATCGCTCGGTCCTGCCTCGGCGCGATCGACCGTGCCATCGGGCCAGGTCAGTTCGGCGGTGAGTGTGCCTTCGGTGACCGCGCGGTAATCATCGAGCCAGGAAAGGTGCGCGTCGAAGCGGCGGTCCTTGCCCATCACCAGAGGCCGGTACTCGACGAACAGCTCTGTCAGATCGGCATAATCGGTGACCTTGATCCCGCCTCCGCCGTGCCCGTGCGCCTCTTCGGCAGGCGCATCGGCACCGCTGCAAGCAGCGAGCGAGAGGGGCAGGAGGGTGGCGGCGAGCACCACGAGCAGGCGGGATCGGGTCATGTGTTCAGGTCTTCTTGTTGGGTTTCAGATGAAAGCCGCAGATCAATGATCGTGCGGCACGGATTCGTCGTGCGGCTCGGTATCGTCATGGGCTTCTTCGGCGACCGGCTCAGGCGCATCGTTGTCGTCATCGACCACGGCGGCCTCGGCGGGTGCTGCCTCTTCCGTGGCGGTTTCACCGCAAGCGGCCAGCGCCAAAGTGGCGGGGATGACGGCGAGGATAAGGGTCTTCTTCATGGGTAGGTCCTTCCTGTTGCTAGGTCGAAAGTGATGGCGGCGTCTGCGGCGCGCCGTGCGTGCGCGATGACGGTCAGTTCGCCATCGCGCTGGGCTTCGTAGGCATCGACAAGTTCGACGACGCCGATTTCTCCGGCCTCGTAGGCAGTGCTAGCGATGGTCCCAAGCCGCGCAGCATCATCGCGAGACCGGGCAGCCGCAACGGCGGCTTCCTGCGCTGCAACGGCGCGGGTGGCGGCGGCTTGCTGCTCGGCTTCGGCGGTGCGCTGGGCAATCGCAAGTTCGGCTTCGAGCGCGCGTTGCCGGGCTTCTGCCTCCGAGACTGCCGCGCCGCCACCGTTCCAGATCGGCAGGGTCACGCCGATGGAAACCGTGGGGCCATAGGCCGTGTCGATCCCGTCGTCGCGGCGAAGGACGCCTGCGCCGACCGAGAACTGCGGGAGTCTTGCCCGCCGTGCCGCCGTGACACGCTGGCTCGCGGCCTGGAGCCGCTGTTCCTGCGCGGCAAGGTCCGCGCGGGTGCCGGTGGCAGCGCCGCTGCGCAGAGAGGTCATGGCAGAGGGCGGGATTTGCGGGTCTTCGATCCCAGTCAGTGCGGCCAGCGCGACGCAGCCTGCTTCGCGTTCACCTGTTGCCAGTCGCAGTTCCGCTTCCGCGCTGCTCAGCGCGACGCGCGTACGGCGCACGTCATAGACCGCTGTGTCGCCTTCGCGGGCGCGCGCTTCTGCGATGCGCGTGGCTTCGGCTAGGTCGGCTGCGTGAGCTTGCCAGACCTGCAATTCTGCGCCCGCTGCCGCGCATCCAACATAGGCACGGCGAGTATCGGCAACGAGCAGCTGACGCCGCCATGCAATGTCGTTCTCAATTGCTTCGGCCTCGCTGCGCGCGGCATCGCGCAAGGCTCCGCGCCTGCCGGACAGGTCGATGGGCTGGATGATGCCAAGCTGCCACTCGCTTTCCCCGCCCGCGCTCTCGCGCGACAGTTCAAGCTCGGGATTGTCGAGCGGGCCGATGATCGACACTCCCGCTGCAGCCTCGGCCCGGTTGGCATCGTCGCGCGCAGCAATACCTTCGCGCGCCAGTGCGCGGGCGATCGCGAGATCTTCGGTCAGAACTTCCTGCGCGGCAAGCGGCAGGGGCGCTGAGCACAGGCCTATGATGAGGGCGATGGATGCGACCTGCATCCGCAATTTGGGCATGAATTCCTCCACATGAGCTGACACGCCGGGCGCTCGCCCGGCACATGCGTCAGGCCGTGCGGGGAGGTCTCAGGAGGGATTCCGGGCGTGAAAGCGCCGCTTCCGCAAAGCTGCGATCGAAACGCAGGTCTGTAGGCGCAAACCAGGATGACAGTTGCGGATCGTCAGGCGTCAGCATCGCCGTTGCCAACGAAAGCGAAGGGCTATGGTCGTGGGTCAGGCCTTCATCGGGGGCGTTATCGCCAGAACCATGTTCATCGGCCGCAACGCCATCATCGGCGTGTTCATGCGCATGATCGGCGTGGTGCGTGTGCACCGCAGAAGCCGAGGCCATCTGCTCATGTCCCGCGAGATGCGCACCCCACGCCGCCTTGGGCACGACAAGCGCGCAAACTATTAGGAGGAGAGCGAAACGGGCGAACATACCTGCCTGATTAGGTTGCAATGACGCAATTGGCAATTCGATTGGTTGCGAAACCCAATTTCGCCCTGCAAGTATTTTATGGTTATACGTCGGCCATCAGCGACTTCGCAATGAGCCCTGAATGGCAGGGGTTGGGGCGCAAAGCTGATATTGATCTAGCCCAACTTTCAAAAGGAAAAATTCAATTTCGAGTCCCGAAAAAGGCATCGAACCAATGCATTAGACGGTCTTTGCGGGCCTTTTGTGGGCTCTTTGCATAAACCGAATTCCATAAATATTTGAAAATACGCGGAAAAATAGGCCGAATGTGATGCCTCTTCTGGCACCACTACTAATCTAAGCATTTGAAATGCTTAGATTTTTAGGCGAGTTAGAAAGCGCCAGGCCACCTTCTGGTCCACCTTTTCAGCTAAGGTGATTTTCGCGGCACAGGCGTCTTATTGAGGACGTCGCGAAGGCGCAATTCGCCTTTTTTGTTCAAGACCCTGACGATAATGTGACGAGTTCGCTCCACTTCAGAATGGAGCGTTAGCACTGTCAGGGCCTCTACGAACGAAAGCGGGCCTTTTGGTCTCCCCTTCTCAGCCTTCATGATTTCTCGCAGAAACTTCGGGATGGCATTCACGACGTTCCGGACATCCGTCTCACTTATCTCGAAGTTGAGGTCGTGCGCGATGCTATTACGCAAGCCGTTTACAACGCGGATGGCGCTGATGACATCATCCCTCAGCAGACCCATGCCCTCAACGAGTTGGAGCTTCTGCACAAATCCCATACGCCCGGTGTTGATGGCGCTGGGTTTATAAAGTGCATCCGCAATCATTAAGCTGATTGTATGGTCTAGGTACAAGTGGGTTTGGATGAGTTGCTGCCACGGTTCACCAATCGTTATACGTTCCTTGAACCGTTTAGTATCAAAACTGAGAGGTTTGTACTTCTCATGTATCTCCTCGTCTGGAGTTTCTAGTAGTACACGCTCTTCATCAGTGAGTGGTTGTGCCATAACATATCCAAATGTTACAATTAAACAGTATGAAGAATAATTATCTACGAGAAACGCGCATCATCAGAGGCTACACACAGCAGCAAATTGCCACAGAGCTTGGGTACTCGACCATGGCGATATCTCACTTTGAGCGAGGTACAAGGTCAATCCCCCCGCACATCCTATCCAAGTGGTTGAAAATTCTTGGGGGGCTTGAGGAAAAGATGGCACCGAACCGCAAGGTGTATAAGCCATGTGAGATTACGACGGAGGGAGCGAAAGCGGCCTAATCCAGCCCACCTTCCAGCCCACCTTTTAGCGTGCGTTATAGTGCGTTTGCATGAGGTGGCATGAGGAGGTCCGGCACGTAAAATCAATCACTTAGCAGTCAGCATGAGGCGCTATGGTTCGAGTCCCTGTGCTTCTTCTGGGCACCATTACTCATTCGCTGAGCACCTCGCGAATGGGCCAAAGCCTCCGAAACCTTGCGTTTTGCCAGCCCCAGTTCGGTCACGTCCGTCAATGAGGTGTAATTTGGGGTGTGGTCACCGGGCTGCATGGTCAGGCGGCCTTGGGTGTAATCTGTAGCGGCTGAGCCTCCTCGATCATTGGTGTGGCAAGGGCTGCC
>PKED01000185.1 GCA_002863155.1 Sphingomonadaceae bacterium
GATCGGGAAGCGCACTTCGATTTCGTAGCGGTCACGGATCAGCCGCAGCCACGCGAAATGCGAAAACAGGCTATCTACAGAGAGCGCCATCAAAGCGCAGTCACGTTCTTCGAACTCGCCTGCCGCCTCAGCCAAGGCGACGAACTCGGTCGTGCAAACCGGCGTAAAGTCGGCCGGGTGCGAAAACAGAATCAGCCACCGCCCCCGGTAATCCGAAAGACGGACATCTCCCGTCGTGCTTCGTGCCGAAAAGTCTGGCGCCACATCTCCGATACGAAGCCCGGCGCAAGGCGCTGCGCGCTCGGCATCAGCTTTGATCGTCTCTGTCATCTGTCCCCCATACCACTTGACAGACCAATGACAATACATATAAACACTTTATGTAATTGTTTGGAGATGAAGTTATGGTCGGCGATCGAAACCTCAATCGCGCCACCGCACAGATCGAACGCGCGCAGGCTGACAAACGCCTTCGCCCCTCTATTGCGGGCTTTTTCGACGAAGCGACGAATACCGTGTCGTATGTCGTTCACGATCCCAAGACGGGTGAGGCGGCGATAATCGACTCGGTGCTGGACTTCGATGCAGCCTCCGGCCGGACCTCGAACGGTTCGGCTGACCGCATGATCGAGTATGTCACTTCTAATAATCTGAAAGTGACTTGGCTAATCGAGACCCATGCCCACGCAGATCATATATCGGCCGCACCTTACCTTCAGGAACGGCTCGGCGGGAAGCTAGCCATCGGACGTGACATCATCCGCGTGCAGGAGGTATTCGGCAAGCTCTTCAACGCGGGCACCGATTTTGAGCGCGACGGATCGCAGTTCGACAAGCTGTTCGAGGATGGCGAGACGTTCAGGATCGGCGAGCTCGAGGGCATCGCTCTGCACGTGCCCGGTCACACGCCTGCAGATATGGCGTTCATTGTCGGTGACGCCGCGTTCGTAGGCGATACCATCTTCATGCCGGACTTCGGGACCGCACGCGCCGATTTCCCCGGCGGTGACGCGGGACAACTGTTCCGTTCGATCCGCCGGCTGCTTTCCCTTCCGGACGAGACACGACTGTTCCTGTGCCACGACTACAAGGCGCCGGGCCGTGATGAGTATGCCTGGGAGACCACGGTCAAACAGCAGCGCGAGGAGAACGTGCATGTGAAGGATGGCGTCACCGAACAGGACTTCGTCGCCATGCGGACCGACCGCGACAAGACTCTCTCCATGCCCAAGCTGATCATGCCCTCGGTGCAAGTGAATATCCGTGGTGGGCGGCTGCCTGACCCCGAGGAGAACGGCGTCAGCTACATCAAGATTCCGGTCAACGCCGTATGACATTGCCTGGGTTTCCTGAAGCCGCACCCCTCGCCGGACTGGTGGGCGGAGTGCTGATCGGCCTCGCTGCGGCGGTCATGCTCCTCGGCCTTGGCAGGATCGCCGGCGTATCCGGCCTGGCTGCGAAGGCAGTCGGGCTCGGCGGCAGCGGCATTGCAAGCGGCGGCGCATGGATGTTCGTCATCGGCCTTTCGCTGGGGGCGCTGATCGTGGTGCTGGCATCGGGCGGAATTACCGCCACCTTCGCCAGCCCGGTTGTCCTGGCGATTGCGGGTCTGGTTGTGGGCGTCGGCACGCGCCTCGGCAGCGGCTGCACCAGCGGGCACGGGGTTTGCGGCGTCAGCCGCCTGTCGGCGCGATCGATCGCCGCCACTGTGACCTTCATGGCCACGGGTATTGCGACCGTCGCGATCATGAACGCCTTCGGACTGGAGGTGTTGTGATGCGGATCGCTCTCACCTCGATCGTCTCCGGCGTCCTCTTCGGCGCTGGGCTGGCCCTAGGCGGTATGACCGACCCAGCCCGCGTGCGGGGCTTCCTCGACATCTTTGGCGACTGGGACCCCACCCTCGCCTTTGTCATGGGCGGCGCCGTTATCGTGATGGCCATCGCTTGGCGACTGGTGCCGCGCATGGCCGAGCCACTGTTCGCGGGCGAGTTCCACCTGCCGACCAAATCCGATCTCACCCCTCGTCTTATAGGCGGGGCAGCCCTGTTCGGTATTGGCTGGGGAATTGCCGGACTGTGTCCGGGCCCTGGAATTGCTGCTCTTGTGATCGAACCTGCGGCGGCCGCGATATTCGTTGTTGCGATGCTTGCAGGCATGGCTGTTGTCCGGCTTTTTGAAGGAGCATCGTCATGAAGCTCGCACATGTAAGCGAGACGTTCGCCGTCTCTCCTCAACTTAAACCCAGCGACATGCGCGGGCTTGCCGATGCTGGATTTAAGGGTGTGATCTGCAACAGGCCGGACGGCGAAGAGCCGAACCAGCCCACGGTCGCATCATTGCAAGACGCCGCCGAAGCCACCGGGTTGGACTTCCATCATATCCCGGTCTCGGGGGGCGAGTTTCCGCTGGTTGCGATCAAGGCTTTCGCCAAGATCCGCGGAGAAGCGGACGGCAAGGTGCTTGCCTTCTGCCGGACCGGCTCGCGCTCCATCACGCTCGATGCACTCGCCAACATCGAGAATGAAAGTGCTGACGAGCGCATCGAGCGCGCACAGCGCGCCGGCTACGATCTTTCCGGCTTGCGCGATCGGCTCGGCGAATAACGAAAACATATTGGAGAGTTTGTCATGGCCCGAAGCCTGAACCACGAAGTCGTTATCATCGGAGGCGGATCGGCAGGGATCGCAACAGCATCTTCGATGCTCAAGCGGCGTCCATCGCTCGACATCGCCATCGTCGAGCCGAGCGAAGATCACTACTACCAGCCCGGCTGGACGATGGTTGGTGGAGGCGTTTTCGACGCGCCCGCTACGCACCGCACCACGGCGAGCGTGATGCCGAAGCAGGCTACCTGGCTCAAGCAAGCCGCCGCCTCGTTCCAACCCGAAAGTAACCAAGTCACTCTCGCGGACGGCACGACGATCACCTACCGGGTTCTGATTGTAGCCCCGGGGATCCGGCTGGCTTGGGAAAAGATCGACGGTCTGGAGGAGGCGCTCGGCAAGAACGGCGTCACATCCAACTATCGCTACGACTTGGCTCCTTACACATGGGAGCTCGTGCGCAACCTCAAATCGGGCCGCGCAATATTCAGCCAGCCGCCGATGCCTATCAAGTGCGCAGGCGCGCCGCAGAAGGCGATGTATCTGTCGTGCGATGCCTGGCTGAAGCGCGGCATGCTAGGCGACATCGACGTCGAGTTTCGCAATGCGGGCGGCGTCCTGTTCGGGGTGAAGGAATACGTCCCGGCCCTTATGGAATACGTCGAGAAATACGGCATCGACCTCAAACTCAACCAGACGCTCGTCGCGGTCGATGGCCCCGGCAAGAAGGCCGTCTTCAGGAGTGAGGCTGGTGAAGAAACAGTCGACTTCGACATGCTTCACGCGGTTCCGCCGCAGGTTGCCCCGCAGTTTGTCGCCGACAGTCCTCTCGCGAATTCCGAAAGCG
The DNA here is from genome assembly GCA_002863155.1 of Sphingomonadaceae bacterium. Classification (GTDB taxonomy): domain Bacteria; phylum Pseudomonadota; class Alphaproteobacteria; order Sphingomonadales; family Sphingomonadaceae; genus Sphingomonas. The sequence continues at coordinate 3,454 of PKED01000185.1, forward strand.
GCTTCGTCGATGTCGACAAGTTCACACTCCAGCACATTCGCTATTCGAACGTCTTTGGCATCGGCGATGCAGGATCCACTCCCAATGCCAAGACGATGGCGGCTGCCCGCAAGCAGGCACCGATCGTTGCGGTCAATGCGCTCGCCCAGCTCGATGCAAAGCAGCCTGTGGCCGATTACGATGGCTACGGCTCCTGCCCGCTGACCGTCGAACACGGAAAGATCGTGCTCGCCGAATTCGGATATGACGGAAAGCTTCTGCCGAGTTTTCCTATGTGGGTGATCGACGGCACGCGACCGCGCAAGCTGAGCTGGCTTCTGAAGTCGGAGGCGCTGCCGTGGATTTACTGGAACGGCATGCTCAAGGGCCACGAGTGGCTGGCAAAGCCGCAAATGAAACAGGCGGCGTAACCCGGGGATGATCGACACCCTGCATCTAGGCCTCGGTGC
>PKED01000212.1 GCA_002863155.1 Sphingomonadaceae bacterium
CAACGTCACGCCGTCACGACACGGTCGTTTTCTGAACACGCCATCATCATTGCTCAGACACCCCATCGGCATCACGGCCACCGCCAAACCGCGCACGCCCGACGGACGCTATGCCCCAAATTGAGGGCATAGCGTGGAAAGTACGCTAAACAACGCTAAGCGAGAACGCATGGCGAACGCTCGATGCGAACGGACGGGCGCTTAATCAGGCGGGCCGTTCGATTCCCATCCTACGCATTTCGCGATAAATGGTCGATCGGCCGATGCCGAGTTGCCGCGCTGCTTCGGTAGGCGAGATACGAGCTTCGACCAGCTTGATGGCCGCATCCACTTTGGACATGTCCAGCGGCTGACGGCCAGGCTGTTTGCCCTTAGCACGGGCGGCGGCAATACCATCTCTGGTTCGCTCAGAAATCAGCCGTCGCTCAAAATGGGCGATGGCCCCAAACACATGGAAGATGAGCTCGCCGGCAGCTGACGAAGTGTCGATCTTTTCTTCAAGGCTCAGGAGCGCGATGCCCTGACCGCGTAGCGTCTCAACCGTGGTGAGAAGTTCGGCAAGCGAGCGCCCAAGCCGATCGAGGCGGACCACCGCCAGCGTGTCACCCTTGCGGGCATAGGCGATTAGCTCAGCCAGACCGGGCCGTTCCATGCTCTTACCTGAAATGACATCGGTGAAGATTTTGATGGCGCCAGCCTTCTCCAGACGCATGGTCTGGCCCGCAACGTCCTGATCGCCGGTGCTGACGCGGGCATAGCCCAGAATATCACCCATGCCGCACGTCTCCCAAACGGTCGTTCTGTGGACGCTATGGAGGGCAGCCGCTGCGCCCCACCCATATCCGTCCACATACTATGTCTCTTTACTCCTCGCTGTCCATAGGCCCAGATGACCTTTTGTGGACAGGAAACGGCATGACGAAGCGCAAGCATCAACTCCTGACCGAGAGCGAACGCGATCAGATACTCGCCATCCCGACCGATCGCGACCATTTGGCCCGGCTCTATACCTTCGAGCCTTCCGATATCGAGATCATCGGCGCGCGACGGGAGCGACGGAACCAGTTGGGCGTGGCGCTGCAACTCGCGCTCCTGCGGCACCCGGGCATCACGCTTGCGCAGTTGATACAGGACAGGGGAGCAATACCCCATGATCTCGCCGCTTTCGTCGCGGAGCAACTTGGTCTGCACGTAACCGAGCTGGCCAACTATGCGGCGCGGGATCAGACAATGACGGATCATGCCCGTGAGCTGGCGGCGCGTTTGGGGCTTCGGGGGCCAACCCGCGCCGATATTCCCTTCATGGTCGAGGCGGCCGCGAGAACGGCATGGGCGACCGACAAGGGGATGACGATTGCGATGGGCGTGGTCACCGCCCTGCGCGAGGCCCGGATTTTGCTGCCGTCCATCTCCACCATCGAACGCGCCAGCAGCGCGGGACGTGCCCGCGCGCGCAAGCAGGCCGCCCACGCCCTGATCGCCGATCTCAGCGCCGAACAGGTCCAGGCCCTCGATCAGCTCTTCGACGCCGCCGGCGGCATGAGCCATCTCGCCTTGCTTAAGACCATCCCCGTCGCGGCCAAGCCCGATCACGTCCGCCAGATCCTCGACCGTCTGAGGCAGGTGCGGAAGATCGGCATTTCCCCCGACGTCGCGGGCCGCATCCACGCGGACCGATTTCGGCAATATGTCAGGGAAGGCCGTGCGTCGCCTGCCTATATGATCGAGCGCTATATTCCCTCCCGGCGACGCGCCACGCTCGTTGCCTTCCTGCTCGATCTTGAAGAACGGCTGACGGACAGCGCCCTGGAGATGGCGGACAAGCTGATCGGCGGCATCTTCACCCGCGCGAAGAACGCCCAGGCGCGCAGCTATGCCGCCACGTCGAAGAACGTGGCCCGGCTGATGCTGATCTTCCGCAGGACGATCGACGCGCTCACCGATGCAGTCGATACTGGCGAAGATCCTATGGAGGTCCTGGATGCCTCAGTAGGATGGCACACCCTCCTGAAGGCCAGACCGGAAGTGGCGACGATCGCGGAAACCGCCAATCTTGATCCGCTGAGGGTCGCGGCCGACCGCTATGCGACGTTGCGCAAGTTCGCCCCTGATCTGCTTGAAGCGCTGCAGTTCAGGGCCGGAAAGGGCAGCGCGAAAACGATTGCCGCTATCGAGATGCTGCGCGACCTCAATAGGTCGGGCAAGCGCGATCTGCCTGCCGACGCTCCGATGCCCTTCCGCAAGGAATGGCAGAAAATCGTCATGGGCGATGACGGCAAGATCAATCGGCGGCTCTGGGAAATCGCGACTATCGCGCATCTGCGCAACAAGCTGCGCTCCGGTGATGTCTGGGTGGAACGATCGACGGGATACCGCCAGTTCGACAGCTACCTGCTAAGCGAACCGAAGGCCAAGCCGATCGTGTCGGCTCTTGGTCTGCCACCCACAGCCCGCGAATGGCTCGAACAGCGGGGCCGCGAACTGGACTGGCGGCTGAAGAAATTCGCCCGGAGCCTGAAGCGCGACGCTCTGGAGGGTGTGCGATACCGCGACGGCCGCCTCCAGATATCCCCCGTTCGCACGATCGCAACGCCCGACGCCGAAGCCCTGGCCGACCGGCTCGATGCGATGATGCCACGCATCCGTATCACCGAACTGCTACATGAGGTGGCGCAGGAAACTGGCTTTCTTTCGGCGTTCACCAACCTGCGCACCGGCGAGCTATGTCCCAATGAAAATGCGCTGCTCGCCACGATCCTCGCCGACGCCACCAATCTCGGCCTGTCGCGCATGGCCGCCGCGAGCCAGGGCGTCACGCGCGATCAACTCCTATGGACCCATGACGCCTATATCCGCGACGAGAGCTACCGCGCGGCGCTCGCCGTCCTCATCAACGCGCACCACCGCCTGCCATTCTCGCGGGTATGGGGCGACGGCACAACGTCCAGTTCCGATGGTCAGTTCTTCAGGGGCGCGAAGCGCGGCGCATCGGGCGGCGACATCAACGCCCGCTATGGCGTCGATCATGGCTTCAGCTTCTACACCCATGTTTCCGATCAGCGCGGGCCCTACCACGTCAATGTGATCTCGGCCGCCACGCATGAAGCGCCCTATGTCCTCGACGGCCTCATCAGCCATGGCACCGATCTCAGGATCGTCGAGCATTACACCGACACCGGCGGAGCGACCGATCATGTCTTCGCCCTGTGCGCGATGCTGGGATTTCGCTTCTGCCCGCGCCTGCGCGACTTTCCGGACAGGCGGCTTGCGCCGATCGCGCCGGTTTCGGCCTATCCGTCCATCGCCCCGTTGTTGGGCAAGCGTATCCGCACCGACATCATCAATGAACAATGGGACGACGTGCTGCGCCTCGTGGGGTCGATCAAGGCTGGCCACGTCGCGCCGTCGGTCATGCTGCGAAAGCTCGCCGCCTACGAACGGCAGAACCAGCTCGACGTCGCACTACAGGAGATCGGCAAGATCGAACGGACCCTGTTCATGCTGGACTGGCTTGAAAATCCCGATCTGCGCCGGCGATGCCATGCCGGCCTTAACAACAGCGAACAGCGCCATGCCCTGACGCAAGCGATCTACACCTTCCGCCAGGGCCGCATCATCGACCGCAGCCATGAAGCTCAACAATATCGGGCATCAGGCCTCAACCTAGTCATCGCGGCGATCGTCTATTGGAACACGATCTACATGGCCGACGCCGCCCAGCATCTGCGATCGGCAGCGGCCCCGGTCCCCGATGATCTGCTTGTCCATACGTCGCCG
>PKED01000016.1 GCA_002863155.1 Sphingomonadaceae bacterium
GACACGCTTCCCGCAATCGCGGTCGATGGGCTCGATGACGATGCGGGAGGGCGACGTCCAGCCGGTGCTCGACATGGTGCGCGAGCATCAGCAGCATGGGCTCGAGATCTGTCGGACCTACCGCGAGATGTCGTTGCCGCTCGAGGCGCTGGCGGCGATTAACCACGTCAGCGTGCTCCAGGTCGCGGAACTGATCCCGCAGAACGGGGGTGAGATCCGGACCTGTCTCGGCGAGCATGAGGAGCGGGAGGCGGCCGAGCGGGCTTGCGCCCGTGCGCGCGGCAAGGGAGTCGTCCTCGACACGCTTACCGCTTGGTGCGCCCACCACATGGACCTGCTCGGGCCAATGCGCGAGTACTTCGGCACCATCGCGGTTCCGCAGACCACCCTCGACGAGCTGCTGGAGATGCGCGCGAAGGAGGAGCTTCACGCCGGGCGCGAATACATGACGCTCGGCTACGACGGGGATCAGGCGGTTCGCCAAATACACTCGCCGGAGGATACACAGAACAGAATCAACCTGTTCACTAAAGCCATCGACGCGCTGCGCGCGAACTGCGAGGTGCTTCCGGTCGAGGGTTCGGACGATCCCGAGCTGGCGCGCCTGCTCCACCGCGAGGTGGTCGAGAGCATCCTCGACCCCCTTCTGGTCGCGAAGCAAACCGGGCGGCTGCTGCTATCGGAGGACCTGCACCTCCGTCAGCTAGCAGCGTCCCAGGGTTTCGCGAAAGGTGCCTGGCTGCAGACGGCCGCCCGCTCGATGCTCGCGGGCGACGTCATCGACTGGACTGTCTACGCACTCTGCGTCGCCCACCTGGCCTCGCGTCGCCACGGGCACGTGTCGCTGGACGGCGACGCCCTGATCGCGATGCTCCGTCACGAGCATAGCAAAGTTCTGATCGACGCCGCAGCCAACTACATCGGCGGTCCGCGTGCCGAGATCGTGTCGCACGCCTACGCAGTGGCCGACTTCATGAACAAGGCGTGGTCAAGCGGCGTGCCATCCTGGAGGGCCGGGGCCGCAGCGAGCGTGCTGATCGCGCGCTTGATCTCTAAGCGGACCGAATGGTGGGAGACCCTGGAGCTGCTCAACCGGATGTTCGGCCAAGCGGCGGTCCCTGGCACTCGTCCCGACCTGTCGCGGTCGTATCTGCGCGATTGGATACGCGGCCACTTCCTGCGTAAGCCAAAGGTGGTCGGGAAGCGGGCGGTTCAGCGACGTGGAGGCAAGCGACGGGCTGGATGAGTGTCGACATCTCGATTCTTGGAATTGTAGAGGACGCTCGACGCCCTGCGTTTGCTATAAAATGGGCTTAAAAATTCGGTTGCGGTTGATGATGAGTATGGCGATCTCCTGACGAGAAACGATCCGAAAAAACTTGCCATCTAACGTCTGCGGTCAGCAGTCCCTTACCAACAAACGAAGGTCTGCTTGTTCGGTATCGCCAAACTAAACTGCCGGTCGGCAATCGGCCCAACTTCGGTCGCGCGCAGAGCGTGCTGGCTGATCCGGGGGCGGCCAAACCTACGCACCCCGTATCGACCGGCGGAAGTTGAAGCCCCAAAATGCAGCGACCGAAATGCAAAAGAATGTAGCAAAACAGGACATATCAGATTCTTGCGCAATCAATCATGACGTGCGATCATAATGCTGCAACCAATGTTGTTGAGCCCAGTTGCGCAGTGAGAAGCGATAGTGATCGCTTGCGAACGTCGGCAAAAAAAGCGCGAACCTAATGCGCTATAGTTCGGACCGGGTGCTCGCCGCCGCCGAATATGCCGGTTGGTAAGATCGGTAGGAAAGGCTCAGTAATGATCCGGCCAAGCTGTTAGGTGCTGTGGTCTGCCTCGTAGAGGATAACCCACAACTAATTGTCTAGCAGGAGAATTACAATGAGTCTTCATGATCAACCAGAGGCTGTTAAATCGGCATATCGTTTGCTCTTTAATTCGGCAACAACTCATTGTTCAAGTACCGCCCTGAATTGCGCACAGTTTATCGTAGCCTGGTATAATCCAGATAAATGTGGCTGGGGACCCGGAACGATAGCCGGCCGCGACGATTCCCATAAGGCCGCGATGTACACAATTATGGATTCATTTCGCCAAGGTATGTGGTATCCAGATTCGCGCGACATCGCTACTTTGATGACAATATTTCATATTGATGCAAGAATGCTCGACTTCATCCCGGCGCCTGCTGACGAAGAAGAATGAAAATAGCGGAGTTGTCATAGTTGTTTCAGGCGCGCCATATGGCCGGGCTTGGTAGCTAATGGGCGAACGAAATACGGCCCAGTTTCAGCCAAAATCAGATTGTGAACGAGCGGCCGGTTTCGGGGAGCGGAACGGGTGCCTTGGACGGTGACTTATGGGTCATAAGGATCGTCACCTCATAGCCGATTTCCGTGTTTCCGGCGTGGAAAAGCCAGTCCCGCAGCGGTGTGACCGCGGCCGGGCATGATCGTCACGATTATACAGCTTAGGACTTTAGGGCGCTGACGCTTGGGAGTTGAGAACAGGAAGGTGAAGGAAAAGGGCTGATATGCAGCTCTTGGCCTTGCTGTTCTCCGTTCCAAGGAGACCAACTATGAACACCCCTGATGTCCCGCCTGTGATCCAAGCGGTAGGATTGGCGTGCGTGCCGATCGCCGACATGCCGCCGGGCAGCACCTTGGCGCGCAAGCCGGTTGCGGCCGCGATCATTTCGTTGATCGAGCGCGGCGACGGCCACCGCGATGTGGTGATAACGTGCGTGTCGGACGCGCGCGACATGGAGTTCCCGCTACCTGTGCTGGTGAATGATGCGCTGGTAGCAACGGCCCCAACGATCATCACCGCCGCCGACTGCGAGACGCTTGCTGTCGACGCGACATCGCGCCGGTTCTTCGTGGAAGCTCGGCTTGCGGCGTTGGCCGACGGTGACACATTGATCGACCCCGTCGCCATCTTCGGCAACGATCACGACGAGGCCGCTTTATGCCATCGCCTGGGATTTCCGGTCGCATTGGTGTCTGACAATGACATCGCGCGCTGGTGGAACCGCGCGGCGCCGGCAGTGGCGGAGGGCCTCGCACTGACCGCTGCGATTGCACGGCTGATGCTGTGGGCACATGGCACAGCATTCCGCAGCGGGCGGCCCGATGCGTTCTTCGAGACGCTCATTCCCTTGCGCGAGCGATTGCTGGATATCGAGTGTGAGCGTCCCGAGCTCAAGGCAATTCTGGCAATGCGCCCTTTTGGCCGGGTTGCATCGCTCGCCGGCTATTACCACGAGTATCGCGCCAGGCGCGACGGCGGCGAGCATGACGCGCGCTGGCTGACCTTCGAGGACGGCCTTTCCTACGTCTGATCCTGACCACCATCCTTGAATTCCGACAAAGCCCGCCTCGGCGGGCTTTGTCGTCTCTGGAGACCATCCATGCATGATTGGCTGTCACCCGACACCGAGCGCGCTGCGGCATTGCTCGAAGCCCATCCTGATTACCGCGTGCTTCGCTCGCTGCCACCACTCGACCTGCTGCCGCTGCCGCAAGGCGAAGGCCGGCTGCGCACCGCCGCGGTCCTCGACACCGAGACGACCTCGCTCGATCCGGCGACCGGTGCGATCATCGAACTCGCAATCTGTTCGATCACGTTCGACGCACGCGGGAGGATCGTCGCGATCGGAGCGGTCCATGATTGGCTGGAAGATCCCGGCTATCCCCTCCCGCGCGAGATCGCACTGCTGACCGGGTTGAACGATGCCGATCTCGCAGGACGCCGGATC
>PKED01000034.1 GCA_002863155.1 Sphingomonadaceae bacterium
GTTCGGGCGCGGTCAATTTGGTCGATCGCAGGAAGATCGCCGGCGGCAACGGCTCCGGCGCGCGGACGACGCCGGCGGTGTCGGTCGTCTCGACAATGCCGGTCACGCCGATCGTGACTGCGGCGACTGCCCGGTCGGCGTAGAACATGGTCACGCGGTTGCCGAACGCATCCACGCTTTCGCGGAACCGCCCGTCTACATCGGTTTCGATCCGCCAGTCGACGACATGCTGGCCGTCATGCTCGCCAGGCGCCAGACGCAATGCCTGGATGACGTCGGACGCGGCGCTGTCATAGCGGTAGCGGGTGCGATGATCGACGCGCAGCCGCATCAGAAGAGATACTGTTCGCTGATCAGCATGCCGAGCCGATTGTTCTCGCCAAGGAAATCCTGGATCGCCTCGTGCAGACCACTGGCGAAGATCGTGTCGATGCTCGCATTGTTCAGCTTGTTGGCCAGCGCCGTCGCCTGGCGGTGGGCGGGGCCGCGCTTGCCTGTCATCGATGCATGCAGGTCGAGATAGCGGACCATGTCGCCCGCGCAGGCGGCGAGCGAGCGCGGCATCCGCCGGTTGAGGATCAGCAGGTCGGCGACCAGCCACGGCTTCACACTGTCGCGATAGACATGGCGATAGGCGGTCAGCGCCGACACGGTGCGCAGGATCGTGGTCCACTGGAAATAATCCAGACTGCCGCCGACCGGCTCGTCGCGCGGCAGCAGCAGATGGTATTTGACGTCGAGCAGCCGTGCAGTGTTGTCCGCCCGTTCGAGCGTCGCGCCCATGCGGATGAACCAATAGGCGTCGTCGCGCAGCATCGTCCGGTGGGTTGCGCCGTCGAAGCTGAGCGCCGCCGACTGCACCGACTCGAGCAGCCTGTTGAGCGTCGGCCGACTGTCGAGCAGGACGCCAAAGCGCTGCATGTCGAGCCATGCGGCATTGATCGCTTCCCATCCCTCCGCCGTCAGCGCGGTGCGCACGGCGCGCGCGTTGGTGCGTGCGCGTTCGATGCAGCTGCGCATCGACGACGGATTGCCGGGATCGAGCGACAGGAACTGCACGGCGGCGCGCTCGCTGAGCGTCGGGTGCACCGCTTCGAACGCCGGCAGCGCGCCCGCGGCGGCGAGCGCGCCGGTCCATGCCGCGACATCCCCGCCATAGCTCGACGGCAGCGCGGCGAGCCGATGCGTCGCATCGATCAGCCGCGACACGAAATCGGCGCGCTCGATATAGCGACCCGTCCAGAACAGCGCGGAGGCGGTGCGGGAAAGCATCTAGGCGCCGCGCTCAATCATCGAGCACCCATGTGTCCTTGGTGCCGCCGCCCTGGCTCGAATTGACGACCAGCGATCCCTCCTTCAGCGCGACCCGTGTCAGGCCGCCGGGGACGATCCGGGTGCCGTTGGCGCCGGTCAGCACGAAAGGGCGAAGATCAACGTGGCGCGGCACGATGCCGCTATGGCCAAGTGTCGGACAGGTCGACAGCGCCAGCGTCGGCTGGGCGATGAACTTTTCCGGATTGGCGATCAGCTTTGCCCGGAAAGCCTCGATCTCGCCCGACGACGCATGCGGGCCGACGAGCATGCCATAGCCCCCCGATCCGTCGACTTCTTTCACGACCAGCTCGTCGAGATGCCCGATCACATAGGCCAGCGATTCGGGCTCGCGGCAGCGCCAGGTGGGGACATTTTCGAGCAGCGCGTCCTGCCCGGTGTAGAAGCGCACGATTTCCGGCATGTAGCTGTAGATCGCCTTGTCGTCGGCAATGCCGGTGCCGATCGCGTTGGCGATCGTCAGATTGCCGGCCGCGTGGGCGGCGATGATGCCGGGTACGCCGAGCACCGAATCGGCGCGGAAGACCAGCGGATCGAGATAGTCGTCGTCCACCCGGCGATAGAGCACGTCGATCTGTTTCGGTCCCTCGGTCGTGCGCATGTAGAGCTTGTTGTCGCGCACCGTCAGGTCGCTGCCCTCGACCAGTTCGACCCCCAGCTTGTCGGCGAGGAAGCTGTGTTCGTAATAGGCCGAATTGTGGAAGCCGGGCGTCAGCACTGCGACGGTCGGCTCGCGCGAACAATGCTGCGGCGCAACCGAACGCAGCGTCGCCAGCAGCGTTTCCGGATAATCCTCAACCGGTGCGACGCGGTGTTTGTCGAACAATTCGGGCAGCAGCCGCAACATCACTTCGCGGTTTTCGAGCATGTACGACACGCCGGACGGCGTGCGGGCATTATCCTCGAGCACATAGAACTGGTCGGGTCCGGTGCGCACGATATCGATCCCGGCGATGTGGGTGTAGACGCCGTGCGCGGGCCGCAGCGTCATCGCCGCAAGGCAGAATTGCGGGTTCTGGAGCACCAATGCTTCGGGAATGATCCCGGCTTTCAGAATCTCGCGCGGGCCGTAAATGTCGTTGAGAAAGGCGTTCAATGCGCCGACCCGCTGGACCAGCCCGGCCTCCAGCCTTTGCCATTCGCGCCGGGCCAGGATGCGCGGGACGATATCAAAGGGGATCAGCCGCTCGCTCGCATCGGCATCGCCATAGACCGCAAAGGTGATGCCGATCCGGCGAAAGAAGAGCTCGGCCTGGGCGCGGCGGGTCTGCAGGAATTCTCCCGACGCATTGTTCAGCCACTGCGCGATGAGCGCATAGGGATCGCGGATCGCCGATCCGTCCCCCTGCATCTCGTCGAACGCTGTCACTGCCAAATGCCCCGCCTCCTGTCGTTGCCAGTCTGCGCGCTGCAATGCACAAGCGCAAGGGTGCGCGAACCGCCCCCCGGGGTTCGATCGCGCCTAGTCGATCAGTTCTTCGATCGCCTCCGCCAGTTCGATGTCGCGCGAACTCAGCCCGCCGGCGTCGTGGGTCGTCAGCAGGATGTCGACGCGGTTCCACACATTCGACCATTCGGGGTGGTGGTCGGCCTTTTCGGCCAGCAGCGCGACGCGGGTCATGAAGCCGAACGCCTCGACGAAATCGGGGAAGGTGAAGCTGCGGCTGATCGCGTCGCGTGCCTCGTCATAGTCCCAGTCGGGCAGGCCATCGAGCGCTTCTGCGCGTTCGGCTTCGCTCAGAGCTTCGATCATCGGGGGCTCGATCATGGATGCTTCCTCTCTTGCCGTGGCTCGGTGCCCATGCCTATCACCGGGGCATGATGGGGCAAGCGCCGAGTATCGACGATATCGAACGCCGCGCGCGTGCCGTGCTGCGCCACTTGCCCGAGCCGTTCGCAAGCCATTTGCGCGACATCGTGCTGATCGTCGAGGAATTCGCCGATGAGGCAACGCTGGAGGAGATGGGGATCGACGATCCGTTCGCGCTGACCGGGCTGTACCACGGTACGCCCGTCGGCGAGAAAGCGAGCGCGAGTGGCAGCCTGCCCGATCGCATCCACCTCTATCGCCGTCCTATCCTCGACGAATGGTGCGACACCGGCGAACGGCTCGACCATCTGATCGCGCATGTCGTGATTCACGAGGTCGGCCATCATTTCGGCCTGTCGGACGACGCGATGCACGCGCTCGAGGATGCCGCCGAGGGCCAGGCGTGATCGCATTCGAGCGTGTCGCGTGCGCGCGGGGCGGGCGGATGCTGTTTACGGACATCAGTTTTTCGGTCGGCCCCGGCGAGGCGCTGCTGGTGAGCGGCCCGAACGGCGTCGGCAAGTCGAGCCTGTTGCGGGTTGCCGCCGGGCTG
>PKED01000132.1 GCA_002863155.1 Sphingomonadaceae bacterium
TTGCTTTCGCGGCACTCGATGCTGTGTCGGTGGTTTTCACGCTTTCCGGTTTGGCACTCGCTTTGTCATCGCTGGCTTTACCCGTCGCGGTTTTATCAGCGCTCGCCGCGCTTGCAGCAGATGTCTTGGCCGCGGGCTTGGGCTTGGCCGTTGATGGCTTCGCCGTTGTCCCAGCCGGTTTTGTCGCGGTGGACGATCCGGTTTTCTTGGCTGTGGTCTTCGGCTTGGCGGCGGCAGCAGACGCCCTTGATGTCGAAGATGTCTTCGGGGTGTCGTCACCTGAACTGGGTGTTTTCGCTTTCGCCACGCTTAAAAACCTTTCCGATTCTGACCTGATATCAGACGTATTGCACAACCTTAGACGGCATCTAGGTCGATCTTCAAGCTAACCTGTTCCAATCCACCGCAGTTTCAAGCGTAAAACGCAGTGACGTGGCGGTTGGTTCAGGGGCGATGAGCATCTGCTGAACCACTGTGCGGTCCAGAGCCTCGGCCACGGCGGGGCTCAGGGCGATGATGGTGGCCCGCCGCGTGTCATGAGCCTGATCGGCGAATTGCGCGGCGGTGATCGCATCGACAGTGACTGTCGCCCGGGCGCGGCTGATGCTCGACATGAACATCGGTGCCAGCACGTGGCGCCCGCCCTCGATCTCGACCTCAAGATAGCGGATCAGGCGATCGGCGCGGTCGATCCAGAGCTCGGCGACGGTGCCCGCCACCCTGCCGTCGACGCCGACCACCTTGTAGCCGCGCGGATCGGCGTCGCGCCGTTCGACCGTGAAGCCTTCGGCGACGCGCATCGGGACGATCCGGGCATGGCCTTCCCAATCGAGATCGGGGTGCTTGGCGCGGTTGGCGAAGGATGCGGGGCCGACGCCGTCGATCATCGGATTGCCCGTCGGCACGAGCGGTGCGCCCGCGAAATTCTCCGCCGGGCGCGCGGCGATCTTGAAGTCGTCGCGGCTGCCATTCGGGACGCTCACGGTGCCGCGCCCGAAGGGGAGGCGGAAGGTCTTGGGCAGGGCGCGCAGTATCGGCCCGCCGTCGCTTTCGACCCGACCGGTCAGCTCATGCTCGAGCGGATAGCCTTCGCGCCGGTCTTCGCGGCGCAGGTAGATCACCAGCCCTAGGAAGAAGAGGAAGAAGGCATTGAGCACAACCAGGGCGACATCGATATGCGGGGTGAGGGTCAAGTTCATCGGACCATCCTTCTTTCTAGCGCTCAGGCGAGACGTTCGGTGAGTTGGGGCAGCTGACGCGAACGCTTCTCGTCGGTCCGCCGCGCCAGCGGGCCGATGGCGACCAGGGTCGCAAACAACAGGGCGATTTCGACATGCCAGACAAAGCTGTAGCCGCTCGATTGATCGACCAGGCCGACGCCCAGCCTACCCGACATCGACAGCGCCTCGAACCCGTCGCGCAAGGCGCCGGACAGCAGGATCGCGACCCCACCGGCGGTGGCCTGCACCGATCCCCAGGCGCCAAGTGCGAGCCCTGATTTGTCGGTCGAGACATGGTCCATCGCGGCGATCAACGTGCACACGGTGAACAGCCCGCCGCCGAGCCCGATCCCGCTCGCGCCCAGGCACAGGAGCGGCACCGACTTCAGCGGCGCGGCGAGCACCACGATCGCAAAGGCGGCAATCCCGATCAGCACGCCCATGCCCGCCAGCCGGTGCGGATCGCTCTCGCGGTCGAGCGCGCGCGCGGCATAGGCAAAGCCCGCGATCATCCCCGCAGACCAAAGCGCGGAGACCGCGGTCGTTTCGCCGATGTTCAGCCCGAGCACCTGGCCGCCAAAGGGTTCGAGCAGGATGTCCTGCATCGAAAACCCGGCCGCGCCCAGCGCAAGCGCGATCAACAGCCGCCGCATCCGCGGCTCGCCGGTCAGCGTCCGCCATTGGGTGGCGAAATCGGGGGCGGCGATCCGGCGCGTGCCGCCGACGACGCGCGCTTCTTGTTTCCACAGCGCGACGATGTTCAGCAGCATCGTCAGCATCGCCGTTCCCTGGATCACGCCGACCAGCCGATAGGGATCGAAGCCGCCGCTCAGGATCCGTCCGAATATCAGCGAGAAGACGAACATGCCGATCAGCAGCATGACATAGAGGAGCGCGACGACGCGCGGGCGCTTGGCCTCGGGCGACAGGTCGGTCGCGAGCGCGAGGCCCGCCGTCTGCGCGGTCGCCAGTCCTGCACCGACCAGCAGAAAGGCGACCGAGGCGCCCAGAATGCCGACCCAGGCGCCGCCGACCGCGCCGCGACCCGTCATCAACAGCAGCGCGAAGGGCATGATCGCCAGCCCGCCGAACTGCATCAGCGTGCCGAACCAGATATAGGGCACCCGCCGCCAGCCGAGCACCGAGACGTGATTGTCGGACTTGTAGCCGATCAGCGCGCGTGCGGGCGCGAACAACAGCGGCAGCGCGACGAGCGCGGCAACCAGAGTCGCGGGCACGCCGAGTTCGACGATCATCACCCGGTTGAGCGTGAAGTTCAGCAGCACGAACGCCATGCCGATCGACACCTGGAACAGCGACAGCCGCAGCAGCCGGCCGAGCGGCAGCTCGGTCGTGGCGGCATCGGCGAACGGCAGGAACCGCGTGCCCATGCGCATCCAGAACTGGCTGCGGCGGCTGCTCATCCCGGCATCACCTCCAGCGCATGACTGGTGTAGAAGCCGCCCGACACCCGCCGGTCGCGGCCGAGCGTCACCCCAGGCATGGCATTCGTAATGAGGGTGCGCAGCAACCGGTCGCGGACCGGCAGGATCGCAGGGGATCGATCGCTGCGCGGGAACAGCCGCCCGAGCCCGAGCGCCGCCATCAGCAGCGGCGTCTGCGGCGCGAAGGTGAACAAGATCGATCCACGCGTCCGCTCGCCCAGGCTGCGGATCACCTCGACCATGTCGAATGCAGGGTAATGGATCAGCGAGTCCATCGCGACGACATGGTCGAAAGTGCCGAGCGCGGGGTCGTGCATGTCGCCGACCCGCCAGTCGATCGCGAGCTTGCAGGGTGCCCGCTTGCGCGCGATTTCGACAAGGCTCCCCGCCACATCGATCGCGACGACGTCGGCGCCGCGCTGCGCCGCTTCGACGGCGAAAGCGCCGGTGCCGCAGCCTGCGTCGAGCACGCGCTTGCCGGTCAGGTCGGCGGGCAGCCACGCCAGCAGCGTGTCGCGCATTTCGTTGCGACCCGCGCGCACCGTCGCCCGGATGCCGCTGACCGGCGCGTCGCTGGTCAGCTGCTCCCAGGCCTTGCTCGCGGTCCGGTCGAAATAGGTTTCGAGCTGGCCGCGATAGCGCGAATAGGTCGCCGTCGTCATCATTCGAAGCCCAGAAATTCGAAAATGTCACGATCCTTCATCGGCTTGGCATCCAGCGCCGGGGCGCCCGCCCACAGTGTCGCGGCGAGCCGCTTATACTCGTCGCAGGCGGCCGCGACTTCGGGCGTCTGCTCCATTTCGAACAGCGTGCATTTCTTCAGGCGGCTGCGGCGGATCGCGTCGAGATCGGGGAAATGGGCAAGCCGCTTGAGGCCCGTCGCCTCGTTGAAGCGATCGATTTCGTCGGTCGCGGCCGACCGGTTGGCGATCACGCCCGCCATCCGCACGTCGTAATTCTTGGCCTTGGCGCCGATCGCCGCGACGATCCGGTTCATCGCGAAGATCGAGTCGAAGTCGTTCGCCGC
>PKED01000135.1 GCA_002863155.1 Sphingomonadaceae bacterium
GGGTCATCACCCGGCCGGGGTTGCGCATCAATTCGACCAGCAGCACAAACTCGCGCGGCTGGAGCGCGACACGACAACCGGCGCGCGTGACTGTACGACGATCGAGGTCGAGGACGATATCGCCGACCTCCAGCCGCGCCGGCTGCACCGACGCAACCGGGCGACGCCCAAGCGCCATCAGCCGTGCGGCGAGTTCACTGAACGCAAAGGGCTTGACCAAATAGTCATCAGCACCGCCCTCTAGCCCCTCGACCCGGTCGGCAATGCCATCGATCGCTGTGAGCATGAGGACGGGCGTGGTGTCGCCCGTCGCCCGCAGCGCCTTGACCAGCGACAAGCCGTCGAGGCCGGGCAGCATCCGATCGACCACCAGCGCATCGAAACCGCCCTCGGTCGCCTGGAACAGTCCGTCGCGGCCATCGGAGCTGGCCACGATCTGGTGCCCCAGTTCTGTGAGGCCGCGGGCAACGAAGCGGTTGGTGTCGGCGTCGTCCTCGACGATCAAGATGCGCATCGCGTCATTCTAACGGCGACGCAGCAGTGCGCCAGCCTCCGCCGAGCGCACGGAACAGCGCGACTTGCGCCTGTGCGATGGCAAGATCGGACTGGGCGACGGCGAGCGACGCCTGCGCCACCGTGCGATCGGAATCGAGGCGCAGCAGCGGCGCGGCATCGCCGAGGCGAACGCGTGCGGCGGCGCGGCGGGCGGTTAGCCGGGCCTCCTTGTCCGCTTCCACCAGCGTCCGATTGCGGCGCTGCTCGGCATCATAAACCACGAGCGCGCTCTCGACCTCGCGCAGCGCGCGCAACACGGCAACGTCCCAACTGGCAAGCGCAGCACGTTCGCTCGCCCGTGCCTGCGCTAGCCGCGCCCGTGCTGGTGCCTGGTTAGGGAAGGCCCAGCTGACCAGTGGCGAGCCGGTCGCGACCAGCCGACCGGTCAGCAACCCGATCGCGCCGCCGAGATTGACGCGCGGATAGAGGTCAGCGCGCGCCACGCCAATGCGTGCGGCGGCAGCAGCAAGCCTGCGCTCGGCCTCGCGAATATCCGGGCGGCGCAGCAACAGGGCAGCACCATCGCCGACAGGCGCGGCGGTGCGCAACTTGGGTAGCGCCGCACAGATGACGGGATCGACGCGCGCCTCCGCCGGTGGCCGCCCGGCCAGCGTCGCAAGGCGGTAGCGGGCATTGGCCTGTGCCGCTTCGAGGGGTGCCTGGAGCGCAGTCGTCGAGGCCAACAGGCTCGCCGCCTGCGACACTTCGAGCGGCGAGACTTCGCCCGCGTTCAACTGATCCCCCGCCACCGACACCGCGTTTTGCTGAACCCCAACCTGCTCGGCGACGGCGGCCAGCGCCTGCGTCGCGCCGCACAGCTCGACATAGGCGAGCACCGTGTCCGCCACCACGGCGACGCGGACGCCGTCCAGTGCCGCCTCCTGCGCCGCCGCATCGGCCCGCGCCGCCAGCGCCGCCGATCGCAGCCGTCCGAAGAGATCGGCATCCCAGCTCGCGGTGAGCGCCAGATCATAGTCGGTGGTCGGCACATTGGCGGACGCGCTCGGCTGGCCCGCCGGATTGTCTACGGCGAGGCTGCTCTCGACCGTCGTCTGCGGCAACCGCGCCGCCCGTGCCTGACGCACCGCCGCGCGCGAGCCGTCGAGATTGGCATAGGCAACGCGCAAGTCCGCATTGGCAGCGAGGCTCGATTGCACCAGCCGGTCGAGCACCGGGTCGTCATACAGCCGCCACCAGTCATCGGGCACCGGATCGATCGAGGCACTCGGCAGAGCGGCAAAAGGGCCGGTCGCGGTTGGTGGCGCGATGGTCGGCGGCGGCGACGGCGCGGCCATGCAGCCGCTCGCCAATAGCGCCATCAGGGGAGCGAGGCGCTTCACGTCGTCACCGCCAGCGGCTGAGCATCGGGCAACATACGCTCCTTGCCGAAGCGCGCATAAAGCGCGGGCATCAGGAACAGGTTGAGCGCCGTCGACGACACCAACCCGCCCAGAATGACGATCGCCATCGGATGCTCAATCTCATGTCCCGGAGCATTGCCCGCAACGACCAGCGGCAGCAGCGCGAGCCCTGCACACAGCGCCGTCATCAGGATAGGCACCAGCCGCTCCGCCGCACCCCGGATAATGAGCTGCGGGCCGAATGCCTCGCCCTCGAACCGACGAAGGTGGTCATAATGCGACAACAGCATGATGCCGTTGCGCGCCGCGATGCCGATCACCGTGACGAAGCCGACCAGCGAGCCAAGCGACAACACACCCCCGGTCAGCGCCACGCCCACCACTCCGCCGACCAAGGCGAAGGGCAGGCTCACGCCGACCAGCGCGGTGATCCGTGTCGAGCGGAATTCCAGCCACACCAGCAGCAGGATGCCGACCAGGCAGGCCAGACCGATCGTCCAGAGTCGCTGACGCGATTCTTGAAGAGCGGCATATTCGCCCAGCACCTGCGGATGGTATCCGGTCGCAAACGGCACTTGCGCCACCGCTGCATCGACCGCGCGCGCGACTGATCCGAGATCGGCGTCCTTCACATTGAGCGTCACGTCGATACGGCGCTGACTGTTCTCGCGCTTGATCTCGTTGGGCGCGGGCACAACCAGCACATCGGCGACATCGCGCAGCCGCACCGGCGCGCCGACGGGCGTCTGGATCATCAGGTCGGCCAGCGCATGCTGGTCGCCGCGTATTGCCGGCTCGCCCCACAAGGCGACATCGAACGCCTTCTGATCGCGATATACTTCGCCGAGCTTCTGCCCGGCCACCAGCGTCTGCGCCTGCCGCCGCACCTCGCCGGGCGACAGGCCAAAGGTGACGAGATCGGCGGGACGCGGGCGAATCTGGATTTGCGGCACCAACACCTGCTGCTCGACCTTGAGATCGGCCACGCCCGCGATGCCAGCGACACGCCCCCGCACGCGCTCGGCGGCGGCGCGGAGCTCCTCCTGATCGGGGCCGAAGATGCGCACCACGATCGTCGCGCCAGCGCCCGACAACACTTCCTTGATCCGCTCACGCAAATAGGTCAGCACGTCGCGGTAGAGGCCAGGATAGCCGTCGATTGCCGCCTTGATCTTCGCGACGCTGGCATCGTAGTCGGCCTTCTCGTCCAGGCTGATCCAGAACTCGGTGAAGTTCGGCCCAACGACTTCGTCGGCGGCCTCGGCGCGGCCGATATGCGCGCCGAAATTGCGCACCCCCGGTATCGCGCGCAATTCCTTCGAGGCGCGGATGCTGATGCGGTCCATCGCCTCGATCGAAGTGCCGGGCTTTTCGACGAAGTGCATCAGGAAATCAGTCTCGCGGAAGTCGGGCAGGAATTGGTCCTTGAAGCTCGCATAGCCGATGCCCGAGAGCAGCAGCCCACCCGCGACGATCCCCATCGCAAGGCTCGGTCGGGCGATCAGGCGAGGCAGCGTGTTGGCGTAACGCTGCTTCAACCAGCCGACCAAGCGCGTGTCGCCCTCCGCCTTGATCGGCGCGTTCGGCAGCAAGAACAGACAGAGCGCGGGCGTCACGACCAGCGCCACCAGCAACGACGCGGCAATCGCCAGCACATAGGCAATCGCCAGCGGCTGGAAGAACGTGCCCGCGACGCCGCCGAGGAAGAAGATCGGCAGGAACACCAGCAT
>PKED01000117.1 GCA_002863155.1 Sphingomonadaceae bacterium
AAGACGTGCCCACCCCTTGGGCGCGCGCCAGATGCGGTTCAATTCTTCGACTTCGCTATCGGGACGCTTCTCGGTGGGGAAGCGCTCATAGAGCGAATAATCGAAACCCGTCTCGGATCTCATCTCTGCTGCTCGAGCCAGATGGCGATAGCTTCGAGCTCGTCGGCATTGAGCATGTCATAGCTCGGCATACGATTTCCCGGCTTGAGCGATTGGCTGTCGCCGATCCAGCCGATGAGCGTACCGCGATTGTTGGGCAAGATACCCGCACCCAATGTCCGGCGCGATCCGATATGGGTGAGATCCGGTCCAGCGAGACCGTTCGCCTCTGTTCCGGCAACACGATGGCACGCACCACACCCAGACTGCATGAATAGTTGCTGCCCGGACAGCTGATCAGAATTTGCGTCAGCGCCTGCATCCGGACGCGAATCCGCTGACTGCTCGGAAGCGACCGTCATTGAGGCGGATAGTGGTTCTTCTGGCGTGGCTATGCCGCGCCCCGCTGAAACGAGGCGCTCATTCCGCTCGGCATACCATTCTCGAAAATCGTCGTCCTCATGCGCTACAGCAACGAAGCCCATCAGCGCATGTTGCCGCCCGCAATACTCTGCGCACACCCCGCCGAATTCTCCTGGGCGATCTGCTTCGATCCGCAGCAGTGTGCGTCGCCCGGGGATCATGTCCTTCTTTCCCGAGAGATGCGGCACCCAAAAGCTGTGAATCACATCGGCGGATTCCAGTTCGAGCACCACCGGACGTCCGACGGGAATGTGAATCTCATTCGCATCTTCCATCACAACCGCGCCCGATGGGTCCAGATATTGCACACGGAACCACCACATTTCACCGGTAACGCGAATACGCATCTCGTCCCCGTGGATCGGCTCTGTCAGGCTGGCCGTAAGTGTGAGTCCCCACACCAGTAGCGCGGTCAATACGACGCCCGGAAAGGCCACCCCGCCGAGCCAGATCGCGCGTTCGCCTCCTAGCTTCGCCTTCCACTTGTCTGGTCCCTTGATGGCGACCCAAAGAGCAAGCACCACGACCAATGTGACGAAAGCGCCCAAACCGAAAAGCGACCAGGCCAGGGTTGTAACTTTGCCTGAATACGGACCTGCCGGGTCGAGTACCGGAGGTGGCCAACCCCAGAGTGCGTCAATCATGGTCGAGACCATACAAATAGGCTGCGATATCTGCCGCCTCAGTCTCGCTAATTGGCATTGGCGGCATGGAAGAGCCCTCCTTCACGGAAGGTGCGTTGCGGATGAAGGCCGCCAATACGTCCGGCCGGTTCGGCAATTGGCCAGCTATCAAGCCGACATCGTCGAAGCCATCAAGCGATGGTCCCAAGCGCCCGGATGGCCAGTCCAGCCCGGGAATTTCGTGGCAAGATCCACAGCCTGCGCGCTTGATTGCTATTAAGCCGCGATCCTTCGGTCCGATAGCCGGCTCTCGCCGCGTCTCGACCGGGTCCTTGCATGCGGCAAGCGCTGCACAAGCGGCTAAGGCTACGCCGGTCACGATGGCTTTCCAATTCCGATGCTCCACACTCCCCATTCCCATGGGAACCGGACAATTGCATGCTTCGTTCCCGCCAGACGATGCTTTTCCGCTCTAACCTGTCCGTCGCCGCCTTTGCTATGGCGCTGGCGTCATGCACTCCTGCCCCGATCGACGATCCATTCGACGACACCGGCGAATTGATTGCCTTATCAGGCGGGGACGCGGGTCCGCAGGCCGCTTGCCACACTTGTCATGGGCTGGACGGCGGCGGCGACGGAGCGTTGGTGCCGAGAATAGCGAGCATGGATACGGGATATCTTGTGCGGCAGCTGGGCTTTTACGCGGACGGCCAACGTAGCCATCCCCAAATGACTTGGCTTGCAGGCCGTCTAAATTCCGAGGAGCGGTTGGCTGTGTCAGCCTATTACGCGGCCATGGACTTTCCGGAGGGCATGGAGGGAAGCACGACTTTGACTGGACCCTCGTGCGAAATCGCAAAAGGATACGAGATCTACCATGCAGGCTTACCCGAACGCGCTCTATCGTCCTGCGCATCTTGCCATGGGGAAACCGGTCTGGGCTCGGGTGGCGGCAACCCACCCCTGATCGGTCAAAGCGCTGAGTACCACGCCGAACAATTGCGACGCTGGCGCAACGGTGAGCGATACGGCGATGCACTAAACGTCATGCACGATGCGGCCAGCAAGCTGCAAGAGAGCGAAATTAGCCCACTCGCGGCGTATATTGCGTATGGTCCGGAGCCGTCTCGTCGTCTCGGATTTCCGGAAGAATGCCCCTGACTGTATCATCGCGATCCCAGAAATGGTGTTTCAATGCCGCAATGACATGCAGCGGCACCAGCAATGCGAGGCCGATAACGCCTAGCACATGAAGGCTCTCCGCCCAGTCGAGTACCTGATACTGCCACGCTGGGGAGAGTGTATGAAAGGGCATCGGGGGTATAGCGACCAATCCGGCAAGCCGCAGAGGCTGCACCGGCTGTATCGCCGACCACATCGCCCATCCGCTCAGCGGAAGTAGCGCGAACAGG
Organism: Sphingomonadaceae bacterium; assembly: GCA_002863155.1. GTDB lineage: Bacteria > Pseudomonadota > Alphaproteobacteria > Sphingomonadales > Sphingomonadaceae > Sphingomonas. The sequence goes on from PKED01000117.1 coordinate 2,558, forward strand.
CCATAGAAAAGGTACTGTGTGATATGTGCTGCCGTGCTCTGCCAGCTTGGCGCATCGGCGTCGTTGACCGGATCGGGGACAAAAAGCCGCCAGCCAAACCTCAAGATGGCGAGGAACAGAATGGTCAGCCCCAGCTCGCTATGCAATTCGTAGGTGGCAAGCTTGCTTGCCCCGACGGGATAGCGCGACATCATCCAACCTGAGCCGAGCTGAAAGAGAACCAACCCTGCCATTATCCAGTGAAACCAGACACCGACCGGAGAATACTTTCCATGCTCGGTATAACTGACCGCCCATCTTCGGATCAGGTCATGAAGCCTCATGCAGCCGCTCTGTTACCAAGCGATCGATAGAGTATCGTCAATGCAGCGATTAGATAGACCAGGCTCGCGGGGGCCCACATAATGATACCCGCAATCTGCTGATCCTCTATTGGCGAGAGACCCCACAAGCGGGTCGTTAGCCAATGTGGGGCATAATACGCACGGTGCGCAAAGGTAAGTAGCGCGCCAAGTGCCCCCATTGCGACCATCGTCGCCAACAGCCCTGTCGCGGCAGCTGGAGACGGCGATCGAATGACCTTGACCCACCAGGCTGCTGCCGTGGCGACAATGCTGATTTGCATGAGCCAGAAAACCGCGTCGCTACTCATCGCCAGTTCGTACAATTGAGGAGCATGCCAGGCCCAGAAGGTGATGGCATGTACCGCAGTCCATACGGTCAACGTCCCGGGCAAGCTCTTGTCCTCGAGCCGAAAGGCCGCAATGAGCAATGGGGCGAAGACCGCTGCGAGTATGACATCGTGGATGATGCGAACTGTGAACAATGCGGATCCGAGCGCGCAGAAGGGGCTGATGTAGAGAAGGCAGAAGACGATCAGGATTGCGTATGTCGGCGTGGCTCTCAGACTTTCGCGTTGCCAATATGCGCCCCCTACCACGACCAGAAGGCAGGCGACCAATTCGGGTGCGAAATTCCAATTGGTTAACCAGCCCCCAGGATCTGGAGCTTTTCCGCAATAGGGCAACCAATCGTGCAGCATCCGTCTCCCGTGAGCGTGTGGTTAGATCAGCAAT
>PKED01000003.1 GCA_002863155.1 Sphingomonadaceae bacterium
TTTCAATACAATTATGGCAGTCAATAATGAATCCACAACAACATAACGCTACATACCCGATGGGAGGCAAGGGTGGGTAGGAGCCCCACCGCTAGAAATACCCCTCATTTCATATCCGTTGGGGGTCCCCGGGGCCCACCAATCGATTGGGCCCAGCCCGACAATCGCATCACGCTGCTCTCCCTGCGCCGCTCTTCAACTCGTGCCTAATCCCGATGGAGCTCGGTTGGCAAAGATTCCCTGTGCGCAAACGCCCCCGGCCTGCGCGATGTTAACCAGTTCTTATACCTCGGCATGCCATTCCCCTGAGCGAATAGGGCAAGACCAGGGGAAATAATGCGCGTTCTGGCAATGGCTTCGCAAAAGGGCGGTTCGGGCAAGACAACCTTGTCCGGTCACCTCGCCGTGCAGGCACAGCTCGCAGGGGCCGGGCCGGTGGTGCTTATCGACATCGATCCGCAAGGATCGCTCTCGGATTGGTGGAACGAGCGCGAAAGCGAATTCCCTGCCTTCGCCCAAACCACGGTCGCGCGGCTCGCCGCCGATCTCGAGGTGTTGCGGCAGCAGGGTTTCCGCCTCGCGATGATCGACACGCCGCCTGCGATCACCATGGCGATCCAGAGCGTGATCGCCGTCGCCGAGCTGATCGTCATCCCGACGCGCCCGAGCCCGCACGATCTGCGAGCGGTCGGCGCGACGGTCGATCTGTGCGATCGCGCCGGCAAACCGCTGATCTTCGTTGTCAACGCGGCCACCCCCAAGGCAAAGATCACGTCGGAAGCCGCCGTCGCGCTCTCGCAGCACGGCACCGTCGCACCGATCACGATCCATCATCGCACCGACTTCGCAGCCTCGATGATCGACGGCCGCACCGTGATGGAGGTCGATCCGCGCGGCAAATCGGCGGCAGAGGTCCAGCAGCTCTGGACGTATATCGCCGACCGGCTCGAAAAGAATTTCCGTCGGACCGTGTTCAGCGCGCCTGCCGCGCCGAACGGCTATATCCCGACCCGTCAGGCTGGTGGCTTTGGTCGCCGGGTGGTGAGCTGAAATGAGTTCGCTGATCGGCCAGACGAAAAGCTTTGCATCGCTCTCTTCGACGCTGCTGGCGCGCAAGGGCCAGGCGCGCCCGGCGATGCGGCCCCAGGGCTTTCCCGGCTTCGGGCACGTCGCAGAGGCAATCGATGATCTCGGCTGGAACGACATGGGGTCCAGCGACCACGTCGTCGCTACGCCCGTGCCCGTTCCGTCGGTGCTTCGCCAGCGCGAAGTCCTGAAAGAGGAATTCGAGCCGTCGATGCCGCTCGTCGAGGATCGCGTCGTCGAGCCTGTTGCGGCGCCTGTCGACGACCGGCCTTTGGTAGCGGCTCCGGTCCGTCCGCCGGTGGTTCGTGCGCCCGCGGGCAGCAAGGCGAAGGCCGCCTTCACCCTCCGGCTCGATCACGAGCGCCATCTGCGGCTGCGCCTGGCCAGCGCGTCGGCCAATCGATCGGCCCAGCAGATCGTGACCGAAGCGCTCGACAATTACCTGAAAACGCTGCCCGAAATCGAACCGCTGGCGCGCCAGCTCTCGACCAAGGCCAAGAACGATCTGGATGTGGGGAACTGATCCGATGAAAAGCCGGGCATTTGCGACCTTGGGCGCCTCCGCGCTGTTGCTGGCCACGACCGCCATGGTCGCGAACGGACTGATGACGGGCGGGGTGGCCTTTGCCGGTGGTCCCAACGACAGCGTCGACAACAAGGCGGCGGCCGCCAGTGCAGCGCAGGCGCGCAAGGCGCTGGAGAGCGGGACCGCCGTCCTTGGTATCGGACATGCCGAGGCAGCCGTCATGGCGGCCCCGCGCAATGGTTCGTATCGCGCCCTGCTCGGCCAGGTTTATCTGATGTCCGGGCGCTTCGCGTCCGCTCGTGATGCTTTCAGCGACGCGCTCGCGTTGATGCCCAACGATGGCCGCAGCGCGCTGAGCCTGGCGCTTGCCCAGATCGCCAGCGGCGACTGGACGGGCGCGCGCCAGACGCTCGACGCCAATGCGGAGACTATTGCCGTTGCCGATCGCGGCCTGGCCGTGGCGCTGGCAGGCGATCCGGCCAGCGCGGTCGAGCTGCTGACCAACGCGGCGCGGACGCCTGGCGCCGATGCCAAGACCCGCCAGAATCTTGCGCTGAGCCTGGCACTCGCCGGACGCTGGCAGGAATCGCGCGCAGTGGCCGAAGTCGATCTCGCTCCGAACGAGCTCGACAAGCGGATGGTCGATTGGGCGATCTTCGCTCGTCCGGCAGGTGCCGCCGATCAGGTCGCGTCGCTGCTCAAGGTCATTCCGGTGCAAGACGCCGGCCAGCCGGTCGCACTCGCGCTCAACGGTCGCGTGTCCGTCGCCAAGGTTGAAGCGCCAGCGATGGCGCCGATCGCCGTCGCCGAGCCCGTCCCCGTCGACGTCGCCGCTGTCGCAACCTCGCGCAGCGTGGAACCGGTCGGCGAGGCAGCGCGTCCTGGAATCGTTTTCGCCGAACGTCGCGAAGTCGTGCAGGCGGTACCCGTTGCCGACGCCCAGCCCGGACGCGTTGCCGTTTCGCCGGCCGTCGTCAAGCTTGCCAGGGCGTCGAAGATGGTCGCTGCAACGGGCGCGGCCACGGTCACGCCGCCCGCGCGCGGCAATTTCTATGTTCAGCTCGGCGCTTACGAGAATGCCGCCGTGGCGCAGGATGGCTGGAAGCGCGCGACGCGCCGTTTCGCCGCGCTGAACGGCCAAAGCCCCACCGGCATGCCGTTCAAGACTGCCGCGGGCAGCTTCTACCGCCTCTCGGTCGGCGGCTTTACTCGCGCAGACGCGGTCGCGATGTGCGTCCGCTATCGCGCGCATGGCGGTCGCTGCTTCGTTCGCGAAGGGGCTGGGGATCAGGCCGCGACCTGGCTCGCTGCCGCCAAGCAGCCGGTTCGCCAGCTGGCCTCGCGCTGGGCAAAAACTAAACTCAAACCAGGCGCGTTCCGCCTTTGTAAAGTTGGCGGACGCGCCCCTGCGTCGGCAACCCGTCAAATGGCGTGTTGCCGGCAAGCCCCGCGAACTCGTCGGCGCTGATCTGCCACGGCGCTTCGTCGTCGATCACCAGCAGGTCCGCCGGCATGCCCACGGCAAGCGAACCCGCGTCGACGCCCAGGATCCTGGCCGGGTTCGTCGACAGCAACTCGAACAGGCGGGGCAGGGTAATCACCTCGTCGCGGACCAGACCGAGTGCGAGGGCGAGCAGCGTCTCCGCTCCCGCAGCGCCGGGGCTGGCATCGGCGAACGGAAGCCGCTTCTCCTCCGGCCCGCGCGGGTCGTGGCCCGATCCGAGCACGTCGATCGTCCCGTCGGCAAGCGCAGCCAGCGTCGCCAGTCGGTCGCTTTCGCAGCGAAGCGGCGGGGACAGGTGCGCGAAGGTGCGGAAGCCCGACATCGCGATATCCGACAGCAGCAGATGGGCAGGGGTCGTGCCGCAGGTGACACGGACGCCGCGCCGCTTGGCCGCTCGGATCAGGTCAAGGGCAGCCGCCGTCGTGACGGTGCGCAGATGGAGTGCGGCGCCGGTTTCCTCGGCAAGCATCAGATCGCGCGCGACCGCAAGCGCCTCCGCCAGGGCA
>PKED01000069.1 GCA_002863155.1 Sphingomonadaceae bacterium
CACAACATTGGGATATCGTATACGCGCGCCAAGCTGGCCCCAATCACTGGCAGCTAGGGACGGACAATGACCGCGTTGCGCTTAATCCTTGTCTTGGTTCCGGCATGCCTGTTGGCGGCCTGTGGTAGCAAACCGAGCGCCTCGCCTCCGACACCGGCCAAGGCCGAGGCCGTCGCGCATGAAAGCGACCTGCTGCGGCTCAACTTGACGCGCGAGGCGCAGGCGCGGCTGGGCATCACCACGGTGCGAGTAGGCACGAGCAGCGCCGCCGTGACGCGGGCGACCAGCGGCGAGATCGTCGTGCCCGCAGGCGTCGGTGGCGTGCCGACCAATTCGGTGAGTAATCTCCAGCAGCTTGGTATTCAGCAAGTGGCCGCGGATGGCGAGGTCGCGCGGACGCGGGCTCAGCTTGGCTTGGCCCGGATCGCGCTTGATCGTGCCGCCGCCTTGGTGCGCGAGGAAGCGGGCAGTGTTCGCGCGCGCGATGAAGCGGCTGCTGCGCTTGCCGCCGCCAAGGCCGCCGCCAACGCGGCCAGCGCACAACGACGGCTGCTGGGGCCAGCCATTAGGTCGCTGTCCAATCAACCGGCCTTGTGGGTCCGCGTGCCGGTGTTCGGCAGTGATCTCGGTGCGGTCGAGCGCGGGCGCGCGGCGATGATCCGGCCGCTGGGGGATACCGGCCCAGCCCGCGCTGCCCGTTCGGTTCAGGCGCCGCCGTCGGCCAATGCCGTGGCCGGGACGGTCGACCTGTATTTCGAGCTAGACAATCGCGACCGCGCTTACCGCGTCGGCCAGCGGGTTAGCGCGACGCTGCCGATCGCGGGCGGCATGACCGATGGCCTGTCGGTGCCGACGTCGGCGATCGTGCGCGATATCTACGGTGGCGAATGGGTCTATGCGAAGACGGCGCCCGGCGTCTTCATCCGCCAGCGGATCGAAGTCGCCTCTACGCAAGGCGATCGCGCGATACTATCGCGCGGCCTCACACCTGGCGCGGAAATCGTCACGGCGGGAGCGGCTGAATTGTTCGGCACCGAGTTCGGCGTCGCGCACTGATGCTGGCGTGGCTTGTTCGTGCCGCGCTTACCCAGCGCGTGCTGGCGATTGCCTGCGCTGCGTTGCTGGTGGTGCTCGGGGTGCGCGCGTCGACCGATGTGCCGCTGGATGTCTTCCCTGAGTTCGCGCCGCCGAAGGTCGAGATCCAGACCGAAGCGCCGGGCCTGTCGACCGAAGAGGTCGAGAGTCTCATCACCGTACCGATCGAAACTGCCGTCAATGGCGTGCCCGATCTCGCAACCTTGCGCTCCAAATCAGTGCTCGGCCTGTCGTCGGTCACGATCCTGTTCGATCGCGGCACTGATGTGATCCGCGCGCGCCAGCTGGTGCAGGAGCGTGTGACGCAAGTGCAGAGCCGCTTGCCGAACGCTGCGCGACCGCCGGTGATGCTGCCGCCGCTGTCCTCGACCAGCCGGGCGATGAAGATCGGCGTGTCGTCCAGGAAGCTCGACCAGATGCAGCTTTCCGAGCTGGTCCGCTGGACGATCCGGCCCCGGCTGATGGCGGTGCCTGGTGTCGCCAACGTCGCCGTCTGGGGCTATCGCGACCGGCAATTGCAGGTGCTCGCCGATCCCGACCGGCTCAATGCCGCAGGGGTGACGCTCAACGAATTGCGGTTGACGACCGGCGACGCGGTGCTCGTGGGCGGCGGCGGCTTTGTCGACACGCCCAATCAGCGCCTTGCCGTGCAACAGGCAGGGGCGATCCAGACCGCCGATGATCTCTCGCGCACGGTGATCAAGATTGCCGGCGACGCGCCGGTGCGAATTGGTGATGTCGCGCGCGTGACCGAAGGGTTTGCCGCGCCGATCGGCAATGCGATCATTGATGATGGCCCCGGCCTTATGCTGATCGTAGAGAAGCAGCCGACCGGCAACACGCTGCAACTGACCCGCGATGTCGAGTCGGCGGTTGCCGAGCTGCGGCCGGGCCTGAAGGACGTGAAGGTCGATACCACGATCTTCCGCCCTGCGACCTTCATCGAACGGTCGATCGACAATCTGTCGCGTGCGCTGATGATCGGCTGCCTGCTGGTGGCCGTCGTCCTGTTCGTGTTCACGCGCGACTGGCGTCAGGCGTTGATCAGCCTGGTCGCGATCCCGCTATCATTGCTCGGCGCGGGGCTGGCGTTGCTGTGGAGCGGGGCGACGATCAACACGATGGTGATCGCCGGGCTGGTGATCGCGCTCGGCGAGGTGGTCGACGACGCCATCATCGATGTCGAGAACATCGCGCGACGATTGCGGCTCAATCGCGAGGCGGGCAATCCGCGCCCGGCGTTCGATGTCGTGCTGGCGGCCTCGCTCGAGGTGCGGACTGCGGTGGTGTTCGCCTCGCTGATCGTAATGTTGGTGTTCCTCCCGATCTTCTTCCTCGGCGGGGTGGCGGGCACGTTCTTCCAGCCGCTGGCGATTGCCTATGTGTTGGCGATTGCGGCGTCTTTGCTGGTCGCGCTGGTCGTCACCCCCGCACTCTGCCTGTTCCTGTTGCCGAACGCGCCGGTAAAGGCGGAGGGTGACACGCGCTTGGTCGGCTGGTTGAAGCGGCATTACGTCAGCACGCTGCCTCGGCTTATCACCCGGCCGAGCCTCGCAATCGGTATTGTCGCGGGCGGACTTCTGCTCTCCGGGATAGGCTATGCTGGCTTCAAGGACCAGTTCCTACCCGATTTCCGCGAAACCGATTTCCTGATGCATTTTGTCGAGAAGCCCGGCACCTCGATCGAGGCGATGGATCGCATCAGCATCCGCGCCTCGAAGGAATTGCGCGCGATACCGGGGGTGCGCAATTTCGGCGCGCATATTGGTCGCGCCGAGGCCGCCGACGAAGTGGTCGGGCCGAACTTTACCGAATTCTGGATCAGCCTGGATGAGAAGGCCGATTACGATGCCAGCGTCGCGAAGATCAAGGCGGCTATCGATGGCTATCCCGGCCTTTACCGCGACGTGCTGACGTATTTACGCGAACGTATCAAGGAAGTGCTGTCGGGTGCAGGCGCGACGATCGTGGTGCGCATCTTCGGACCCGATCAGGAGGAACTCCGCGCCGCTGCCGAGCGCGTGCGTGGGCGCGTTGCTGGCATCGCGGGCGTGGCCGATCTCAAGGTCGAGCAACAAGTGCTGGTCCCGCAAATCCAGATCCGTCCGCGTTCTGCCGATCTCGTTACCTTCGGGCTGACACCGGGCGAGGTCCGGCGGCAGGCCTCAAATGTGCTGGTTGTCGCGCTGAACTTTTTTGTTCGAACAGCCAGCTCCGAGGCCCAACATGGAGGCGTTTCAGAGACAAGCGAGTCCCCCGGCGCCGTCACCGTGCCGTCTCCAAAATAGCCGTGCGCCCTCATCAGGGACAAGATCGGTACCTCCAAACCTTCTGCAGCTATTTCGGAGACCTTGCTCCAGAACCTCGCCGCCCACCACGGGTCAATCGCTGTCTCCTCATCCGCGCACACGCGCACGTCCGC
>PKED01000036.1 GCA_002863155.1 Sphingomonadaceae bacterium
TAGGGCGCGCACGGAACGAATGGGTGGGCGGAAAAGGGGGAGGGGGGGGGAGGGGGGGTACTTGAGTGAAGTCTGGAAAGCGTCGATACGTTTCCACAGCTCAAGAATTTGCTCCTCTTGCTGCGGAAACGAGATTCTCTCTGGCACTGCCACGGCACAACCAACATTTATGCTCTAACGAAGCCTACAAAACATAGATCGGGTCCACCAATCGGGTCCACCTTCCTCAAGCGAACCCATTCTTACGTCGGTCGTTCCGACGTCTTCTCTCCCAATGCGGGGTTTCGGCCAACAAAGCCGGTGATCGAAGTTTGCGGCCTATGTGAGGCGTGCAGCAGATAGACCCCACAGATCGACCAATGTCTGTCAAACGGTCGATTGCGCGAGGGCCGCGCCGATCGCGGCCAAAGTGTAAACGCTCGCGCTAAGTGGCGGCATTCTGATCGCGCTATTTGTCGGCGAGCGTCGCTACGCGGCTACCGGCTTGGTCTCGGCCGATCGCACATAGGCGTAGAGTGTTGGCTTGGAGATGCCGAGCATCGAGCAAATCTTGGCGATCGGCATCGTGTTCTCGTGGTAGAGCCTGACGGCCAGGTCGCGCTTGTCCTTGCCGAGTGCGGCCGGCCGGCCACCCTTCTTGCCGCGAGCGCGGGCTGCGGTGAGACCGGCCTGGGTCCGCTCGCGGATCAGGTTGCGCTCGAACTCCGCCAATGCCCCGAACAGGTGGAAGGTAAGCTTGCCCGACGTGGTGGTCGTGTCGATCGCCTCGTGCAGGCTCAGCAGCCCGACCTTTTCCTCGTCGAGGTAGGTCATCCATCCGATCAGATCACGGAGCGAGCGGCCGAGCCTGTCGAGGCGCCAGACCACCAGTGTGTCGCCGGCGCGAAGCAGCTCCTTCACCTTTTCCAATCCAGGGCGAGCGGCAGTCGCCCCGGAGGCCTTGTCGGTGATGACCTTCTCGCAGCCGGCAGCCTTCAGCGCATCACGCTGGAGGTCCAGGTTCTGCTCGGCGGTCGATACGCGGGCGTAACCGATTTTCATGCGTAGGGCCGGTGGCGCCCCGATCGGGCGCGGTTTGGGAAGAAAGTCGTCATCGGCAGGTCTATGTTGCCCTAGTTTTCTTTACCGGGTAGATTTACGTCGAACAGGCCGGTTTGGCAACGCGAGCGGACTCGCATGGCGATGGGCAGGCAAATCTCCGTTTTCCTTACCTGCGACACGGACCGTCGGCGGTGACGCATCCGGCGCTTGTCCCGCCGCTGGCGATCGAGCGCTACCGCGTCCTTGAACCGCACCTCGCCGATGGCATCCCGCTCGCGGACCTCGCCCGCACCGGCACGCTGAGCGAGCGGACGTTGCAGCGCTGGCTCGGGCGCTACCGTGCCGAAGGACTTGCCGGTCTCGCGCGTCTGCCGCGCAACGATCGGGGCAGGCTGCACCTGCCGGAACATCTGGTCGAACTGACCCGCACTCTCGCCACCAAGCGCCCGCGACCCCCGGTCGCCGCCATTCACCGAAAGGTGCAGGAACTCGCCATCGCGCATGGACACCGAACCCCCAGCTATGCGGCCGTCGCGCGTGTCGTCAGGGCGATACCGGCAAGCCAGATCGCCGCAGCCTCCGATCCGGCCGTCTACCGCGACCAGCACGAGCTAGTGCATCGGCGCGAAGCCGCGACCTCGAACGAGATGTGGCAGGCCGATCATACCGTTCTCGACATTCTCGTGCTCGATGATGCCGGAACCCCGGTGCGTCCTTGGCTGACCGTCATCGTTGACGATCACAGCCGAGCCATCGCCGGTTACTTCCTCAGCCTCGATGCCCCCAGTGCCCTCAACACGGCGCTCGCCTTGCGGCAGGCGATCTGGCGCAAGCCCAATCCCGAATGGATCGTCAGCGGCATTCCCGAACAGCTTTACGTCGACAACGGCTCGGATTTCATCTCCGAGCATATCGAGCAGGCGTGCATCGCCCTCAAAATCCGCCTCATCCATTCGCTGCCGGGGCGTCCTCGCGGGCGCGGCAAGATCGAGCGGCTGTTCCGCACCATCAACGACATGTTCCTGCCCGACCTGCCCGGCCACCTGATCGCGGGCAAGCCGCTGTCGGCGCCAGTGCTCACGCTCGACGAGCTGCGCGCCCGCTTCGAGGCGTTCGTGTGCGGCGTCTATCATCGTCGCCCGCATGGCAGCACCGGCGAACCGCCGATCACGCGCTGGCAGAAGGGCGGGTTCCTGCCCGCAATGCCCGACAGCCTTGAACAGCTCGACATGCTGCTCGTGCACGTGCCCAAGCCCCGTAAAGTGCTGCGCGACGGCATCCGTCTGATGGGCAGGCGCTATGTCGAACCCACGCTCGCGGCCTTCGTCGGCGAGCAGGTCGAGGCGGTCTATGACCCCCGCGACCTGACCGAGATCCACGTCTACCACCAGGGCCGGTTCGTCTGCCGTGCGCTCAGCTCCGAGCACGCTGGGCACCCGTCGTTGCGCGCGATCCAGCGCGCCCGGCGCGGCGCGAAGGAGCGCGACAAGCAGGTGCCTGCCCCCACGGAGACCTTCGATGGCGACCAAGAGGATACGGCTTCCCGGCCCACCACCTACCGAGGGCTCCGGCTCTACGCCGCTGACGATTGAGTTCCTGGTCGAGCAGCCGTTCCTGGCGACCCGCGAACATGCCCGGTTCGTCGAGTTTGCCGAAGCCTGCGCGCACTACCGCTATATCGGCGTGTGTCATGGCCGGCCGGGCGTCGGAAAGACGCGATCGGCGCGCGAGTTTTCCAGCTTCCCCGACCTGGGGGAATATGCCGCGCTCCGTCCCATTGCCGCGCTCCTTGGCGAAAAGGTCGCTCGCTGCCGCGCCGTCTTCTACACCGTGTCGGTCAGCAACACGCCCAAGACGATCGACGCGGTGTTGGGCCTCAACCTCATTAAGCTGGGCTATGCCCGGCTGACGGTCGCGGGCGGCTCGCAGGACGAAATCACCCATGACGCCGCCCGCATCGCCTGCCCCCTCGTCATCGTCGACGAGGCCGACCGCCTGACCATAAAGTCGCTCGAACATCTCCGCGACATGGCCGATCGCCACGGCTTCGGGCTGATCCTGATGGGTATGCCGGGCTTGGAGAAGCGCCTCGCCCGCTATGCCCAGCTCTACTCGCGGATCGGCTTCGTCCACGAGTTCAAACCGCTTACCGAGACCGAAATGCGGCTGCTGCTCGCGACCCACGCCGGCGATTTCGGGATCAGCTTCGACCCGGCCCAACTCGACGCGATCGAAGCGCAGGCAGCCGTGATCCGCATCACGCGCGGCAACTTCCGGCTCATGGAGCGCCTGTTCGCGCAGATGCGGCGGATCATGACCCTCAACCGCGTCGAGGAGGTCACCGCTGACATCGTTCAGGCCGCGCGCGATTGCCTCGTCATCGGACCCGGCAACTGACAAATAGCGCGATCAGAACGCCGCCATTTAGCGCGAGCGTTTACA
>PKED01000081.1 GCA_002863155.1 Sphingomonadaceae bacterium
CGGATGGCTGATTAAATATGCGGGCTACACGAAAAGCGTCGCCTCAGCGGCCGCGTTCGTGACCACAAACTCGATTACTCAGGGCAGCCAGGTTGATCCCCTTTGGAGCATGATTTTCGGTGAAGGGGTGGTGATCAGTTTCGCACACTCCCCGTTCAAGTGGGCGAACCTCGCCACTGCAAATGCCGGCGTCACTTGCGTAATTATCGGCCTTGCCCTTGCATCTCCGCGCGTGCGGTATCTCTACGATGGGGAGGCAAGGCGTGAAACTCGCAATATATCACCTTACCTTCTGCCAATGGACAACGTGTGGATCGCGAAACTTAATGATCCAATCAACGGGCTCCAACCCATGCTGAAAGGCAACCAGCCGACCTGTGGTGGTGCGCTGATCCTTTCTGCTGCTGAGCATAGCGAACTGCTTGAACAGGATGGCAGGGCGGTTGCATTTCTACGTCGGCTTTACGGAGCCGATGAAATTGCGGGGGGGGCGGTTCGTTACTGTCTTTGGATCGATGATAAAGAAGTCAAGACTGCCGAAGCTGTAGTTTCAATATCGGAGCGTTTGCAGCAGGTTCGGACGAGCCGCGCTCAGAGTTCAAAAGTTGCCACACAAGCCTTTGCCGATCGACCACACCGATTCACTGAAATCAGGCGCAGTGATGGGCGTTTCATTGGGGTGCCTTGCATTTCCTCCGAAGAGCGGGAATACATAACCCCCGTTTTACTGGATGAAAATTCGATAATAACCAACCGGTGCTTCGGACTTTATAATCCTCCTATATTTTACTTAGCTGTCTTGTCGTCAAAGCTGCATCAACTATGGGTAGAAACTTCCAGTGGTAAGCTTGAGACGCGCCTGAATTACTCAAACACATTGTCTTGGAACACCTTTCCGTTGCACAGGCTCACCGACCAAGACAAGGTCGATCTCACCCGCACCGCTGAGAACATCTTGTTAGCGCGCGAAGCGCATTTCCCGGCCACCATCGCCGATCTTTACGATCCGGCGGCAATGCCGGACGACCTGCGCCGCGCGCATGAGGAAAATGACGAGTTGCTGGAGCGCATCTACATCGGTCGCCGCTTCCGCAACGATACCGAACGGCTGGAAAAGCTGTTCGATCTTTACACCAAGATGACCGCAAACGTCGCGCCCAAGGGCACGAAAAAGGGCAAGGCTGCATGATGGATCCGCTCGATGCGATCCGTCGGGATCCGCCCAATGTCTGGTTAACCAGCTTTTACGGCTTCGATCCGGGAAGCTGGGGCTACCTCGGTTTCAGCACTCCAGGGCAAAGAACCGGGTTCCTCAAGCGCAGCGAACCCGGCGTTCTCGTGGTCATTTATGGAACCGGCACCGCCGCGCCGGACGAACTAGGCAAAGTCATCGGCGTGCTTCAGTGCACCCATCGGGTGAACAATGCCAAAGCGTTCATGTCGCCAGTGGCTTGGATCGCAAAGGAACGTGCCAGCGAGTCCGCTGGAAAATGGGATCTCGGCGTGAAGGCGATTCGTGCTTGGCAAGTCGCGCCGGAGAGCCGCCCGCCTATCGCCGATTTTGCCAACGAAACCTACACACCTGGCCGCGGGCAAGCGATCGGATCGCAGGGCATGCCGCTGACGGCAGCGGAGGCGCGAAAGATCCTGCACCTCGATCTGCAGGAGGTGCCAGTCTTCGGTGAAATCCCGGTGATCGAGGCTGCCTTTGGGAAAGGGGCCGACGTCCTCTCGCCGAGCAAGCCTGGCCCCGTATCGCAGAACCCGTTCATGGTGCGTGAGGCAGAGGGACCGAAAAGTCTCTACATTCTGGTGCTCGACGGCAATACGTCCGCATACCTTGGCCGCGATGCCGGTATGCAGAACATCATCAAGGTTGGCGTATCGAAAACGCCGATCGGCCGGTGCGATGATCACAATCGCGCGATGCCACGGGGCGCCTTTTCGTGGCGTGTGCTTAGGTCCAACGAACACATTGGCGCCGAGCCGTTTCCGAACTCGCGTGCCGCGATCGAGGGTGAGACAGAAATGAAGCGTGTGTTAATCGCACACGGCGGGCAATCGCTGAGTGGGGAATTCTTCCTCGCCGATGACCACGCCATCGAAATGGCTTGGGACAGCGGAATTAGCAAAGCAACGGAGTGGGCTAAACTGTGACCGAAAGCCGTCCAATTCCTGCCGTCCGACTCGTCACCGCACACACTGGTGCCTCGGCAAGTGCCAACGAACTCGGCATGCGGCCGATGCAGGCGCGCGCCTATGCACATCGCGGCGAGCAGTATTTGCTGATCAAGTCTCCCCCGGCATCGGGTAAGTCCCGCGCGCTGATGTTCATCGCGCTCGACAAGCTGACGAATCAGGACGTGAAGCAGGCGATCATTGTCGTGCCGGAACGTTCGATCGGCGGCAGCTTCACCGACGAGCCGCTAAGCAGATACGGCTTCTGGGCCGACTGGACGGTGAAGCCGCACTGGAACCTGTGCAACGTGCCCGGCGCCGACGATGTGAAGGTCGCCAAGTCCAAGGTAAAGGCGGTCGGCGAGTTTCTGGCGAGCGATGACAAGGTGCTGGTGTGCACACACGCGACCTTTCGCTTCGCCATCGACGAACTCGGCCTTGAGGCGTTCGACGATCGGCTGATCGCGGTGGACGAATTCCACCACGTCTCGGCCAACCCGGACAACCGGCTGGGCGCGCAGCTCGGCCAGCTGATCGCTCGAGACAAGGTCCATCTAGTCGCGATGACTGGCAGCTATTTTCGCGGCGATTCCGTGGCGGTTCTGACGCCCGAGGACGAGGCGAAGTTCACCACCGTCACCTACACTTATTATGAGCAGCTCAACGGCTATCAGTGGCTGAAGACGCTCGACATCGCCTACAGCTTCTACACCGGCCGCTATATCGACAAGATCAACGATCTGCTCGATCCGGCGGTCAAGACGATCGTTCATATTCCCAGCGTGAACAGCCGGGAGAGCACCAAGGACAAGCACCGCGAGGTCGAGGAGGACAAAGGGTTCGATGCGGTTCTTCTCTGCTAGCTCGATCTCGCCGCTTCGTTGATCTCGCTCTCCAGCTGCTCGATCCCACGTCCTCGTGCTGCTCGAGATGCAGGTCAGGTCCGAGGAAGAACGCCAATCCGGTTCGAGTAGCGGCTGCGCCGGTCGACTTCGAGTGCACATGCCTGCGTGGAGCTCGGATCTCAGCTGCAGAACGAGCCTGTGGCCTTCGCTAGGAAGGCTGCTGTGCGCAAGGGTCATGAGCATTGAGCATGATGCATTTTTTTCTTTTTATCGCCCCCAGGTGGCCCTTCCCATAAAAACGGGCGGGGAAGTACTAGGAGTGCCCATTTCCATCGGAAAACATCGGCGGGGGCGCCCAGGCAAGGCTGGGGTAGATTATCAAGGGCATACTGGGAGGAGGGTACAGAGACGCGGTGAAGTCGAGAAGCTCCGCGCGAGC
>PKED01000179.1 GCA_002863155.1 Sphingomonadaceae bacterium
ATCGTCGTGGACGGCAGCGTCCAGGCATGGCCGGCATAACTGGCGCCGGGGGCGAAATTGGCCTTCTTGCCGAAACGGCCGGGCTGATCGATCAGCCGTTCCCACCAGCTGCCGTTGGGCAGCGGGAATCGCACCGTTGCCGAGCCGATGCCGAGCTTGCGGTCCTGATAGAATTCCTGCGCATAGGCGCCGCCAAGGTGCATCAGGTCGAAGCCGCGCGCGTGGCGCAGATAGGCGTCGGCGGCGGCGCCTGGGGCCGGATCGTCCCTGGTCAGCGTCGACCAGTCTTCGAACAGATCGCGATAGATGTCGGCGACGGCTTCCTCGTGGCCGCATTTGTCCTTGCGGCCGCAGATGATGACGCGCGGATTTTCGGCGGCGGCGAACAGCTCCTTCTTGCCGCATTTCGGGCATTTGCCGCCGCGCAGCCATTTGCCGCTTGCCTCGCGCAGGCCGTAGTCGCGCTGCAGGCGCTCGATCAGCTGGCGTTGGATGTTGTCGGCAATGGCCACGGTGGTTCCTGTAAAAATGGACGCAAAAATTCGGTCCCGGCCGCATGGGGGTGCGGCGGGCGGCGGTGTTTGAGTTGATCGGGAAGGGAGTGGAGCGATCAGCCTAGGCGGCGGACCGCATCGTCATTCGCTGCTCGCGGCACCTCCTGGCCGCTGATCGGTGGTGGCTGGGCGCCGATGCGCGGCGACGAGCGTCGTAGAAAGACGTCCGGGTTAGGGCAGGCACTGGCGACGATCTGGTGCGTCACCTCGAGTCGGGCGCCGAAGGTCGCTCCGCAACGCACATTGGTGCATTGCAGATAAATCTCGCGGACGGTCGGCAGCACGAGGCGCGTCGTTCGCGTCTGGGTCGGGCTGTTGCAGTGCGGGCAGTTGATGCCGTTCGCGCCGCGTCGCCGGATAGCGGTTTCGCCATGCTCGACCAGCTGATCGGACCCCGCGCCGCAACTTCTGCGTTTGCCCCCCAGCATGGCCCTAGCTCCTCTGATCGCGCTTCATCGCGGCGAGCTTGGCGAGTGCCGCGGTGCCCGCCTCGATCATCTCCTGGGTTTCGCGCTCGGCGGCGGCGATCTCGCGCAGGCTCGACCCCTCGCGCGTCGCGGCGATCAGCGCGGCGAACGCCTCGCCGCCTTCCTTGACCAGCAACTCGGTCTGGCGGCTCAGCGCGATATTGTCGGCGAAGCGGGCATGGCGCGCCCGCTCGAGGCGGCTGACCATCGTCTCGGCCATCGGCTGGCCGTCGCCGCCGGCGGCGAGATAGGCGATATCGAGCAGCTCGGCGCAGTCGATCGGGCAGGATTCGCCGGTATCGGGATCGCCCCAGTTGCGCACCGTGCGTTCCTTGCGACCGGTGACCGCCGCCATCGCTTCCCAGCCGATCAGCGCGGCGATCTTGGCGAGCGCCAGGTCATAGGAAAGCGGGGCACGACTTTTGGTCATGCCCGCGCCCCCCGGGAGAAAAGTTCCTGCATCCAAAGGATTTGGTGATCTGCCCGGCCAGGAGCGCGATCACCGAGCCGGCAGGAGCGGCCCGAACCGAAAACCCCCCTGCAAAAAGCGGCGCCGACCGCAAGTGACGGCCGGCGCGCGCACAGTTTAGGGAGAGGATGGCGGACGGGCTGAAAGCCCCGGGGCTCCACGCGCGACAACCGGGGGGATGTCGCGCGCGGCGTTCCGACCGGTCCGCCGACGGCCGAAAGGGTGATGTGTGGGGCGTGCGTCATACCGCCGCCTCAAGAAGCGATTCGTTCTGGGGGGCATCTTTGAGGCCGAGCTTAACCGCGATCCGATGCGATTCCCCGAAATTGCACGACCGCCCGCCGCGAAGCACCTGGTGCACCAGCTTCGGGCTGAAGCCGTTGTCGCGCGCCCAGGCGCTAATGTTGACGCCATCGGCACGGAGACGACGGCGCAACTCGATCAGGCGCGGCGAACGCTCGGTATGCCCAGTATCGGCAAATCGTACCAAGACTCCGGCGTCCGCCACGTGCAATCTGCCTTCCTGTAGAAACTGGTAGCCATGTTCTACAGACATGGAGAAAGGTCAAGTAAAATTGTTCAGTCGTGCGGAATTCGCCGATCGGCTTCGACAGGAGCGGCGGTCGCGTGGGCTCAATCAAACCGAATTTGCCAGCATTGGCGGCGTTGGTCTGCAGACCCAAAGCCGATACGAACTCGGCGAGACCGAGCCGAATGCGGCCTATCTGGCCGCGATTTGCGCGGCCGGAGTGGATGTGAGGTTCATACTCACAGGCCGACGATGCCCCGATTCGCTAGACGACGAAGCCTCCGAACTGGTGACGATTTTTCAGACGATGCCGCCCGATATGCGCGCCGGGCTCTTGACCTTCGCCCGCTCGATGGACGGATATATTTTGAAGCACGGTCTTGGCATGCCGCCCGAGTCGGCGACGCTCCATGCGCGGCGATTCGACTATCGTGGGGAGGCAGAATGAAAAAGCAGAAGCCAACCGAAAAGCAGTGCCGAGCGTGCAAGGCGACGATCGATTATTCGGCGACGCGGTGCCGATACTGCACCGCACCGCAATCGAACGCCGAAGCGGCGCAGCGACTCGGCAAGAGCCTGATGCTTGTGGGATGCACGCTGCCCTTCGCGTTGATCGCGATCGTGTTCCTCGTCGTCGTGTTCTCATCGCTGCCCAAGCAATAGCGGCGGGTGGCGGCAAGCACCTTTCAGCTTCGACACTTTGCTACCGTAGTCACCTGCGGGTACAATCGTTCATGCAGGTCTGAAGGGAAGCGCGATGGCCGAGAGTTTGTGTGAAGACGACGTGATGCCGCTCGACGACGAGGTCCCTTATTCCTACCCGGATGATGGCCAACCCGAGCGTTGGCGACCAATTACGACCTGTCCAAAAGACCACTCGATTTTTATCGCTTATGCGGTTGAGGCGGTCGATCGTTGGCCCGATCACGCGCCTTGGCTGTTCTGCTTCGCCAATAGCGCGGGAGTTTGGGACCTCGAAGGGTATCCGATCGAGCCGAGCCACTGGATGCCGCTTCCGGCGCCGCCGATTGGTGCACCGCGTTACGAACTTGCCCCCGAGATCGAGCTCCGCCGCTTATGAACGATCTAATCCCGCTGGCTTTCGCCGCTGATCAAGTTCGCATGATCATGCGCGGCGGTGAGCCCTGGTGGGTGCTGATCGATGTATGCCGGATTTTGGGTGTCAAAAATCCGCGTGACGCAGCCAACCGGCTTTGGGATTGGCAACGCGATTACGTCGGGATTCCCGACGCAATCGGCCGGCAGCGAAACACGATCATCGTCAACGAGGCTGGCGTGTATTCGCTGATCCTCGCCAGCAACAAGCCGATTGCGGAATCGTTTGCGCGTTGGCTTTTCTCTGAAGTCCTGCCCTCGATCCGCAAGACGGGGAGTTATGTGGCTGCTGCGCAACTCGAAGAGGTCAAAAGGTTAACTG
>PKED01000046.1 GCA_002863155.1 Sphingomonadaceae bacterium
ACTACTACTACTACTAGTAGCAGTGGTAGTAGGATATCATATCTTTTCAGAGGATGTCATCCTTTTCCCCAGTGGTGGTGGGGGATTTCGGGGAGGGAGGATCTGCTGGGGCAGCTCTGCAGAGTTCCCATCTCCCCAGAAGGCGGCCATGGGCAGGGCGGCGTGGGCCTCCACGATCATGGCGAGCGCCCGATCATAGGCGCTGCCTTCGACATGCCAGCGCGCGATCCGCAGCAATTCCCAGAAGCTGTGCGTGTTGGTCGCCGCCGCCATCTTGCGCAAACCGAGATTGACGCCTTCCGCCAGCAACACGTTCATCAGGCCGATCCGGTCGCTGCAGGGCGCGCCGGTGCGCAGATGCGTGAACGCCTCGGAAAATCCGGTTCGCTCATCGACTTCCAGCAACAGATCGGTGATCCTCGCGGGCGGGAGCTGTTGATAGAGATCGAGCACGAGATCCTCGGCCCCTTCGGGCGTGTCGGCCCTCAGCTTGTCGATGTGCAGCTTGCCGTTCTCGATGATGCCGCCTGGGATCGTGCCGGTTCGCGCCGCGCGGCCAAACTCCTTCAGCCGTGTATCCAGTCGAGCCCTGCGCTCGGCCAGCCATTCGCCGGGTCGCAGCGGCACGGCGAGCCGCGCGGTCTGCTCTATCGCCTGTGGCGGGACCAGAAGCTGCTTGAGGTCGCCATAGCGGCGCGATCCCGCCAACCATATGTCACCGGACCGGAAGGCGTCGCGGATGTGGAACAGCACCGCGATTTCCCAAAGCCGGTGGTCGCCGCTGGGCTCAGCGCGAAGATGACGATGCCATTTCGAGTTGGGACGTAGAAAATCCACCGGCGGATCGACCTTGATCCCGTTACGCAGCATCGCAACGGCCGCCAGAAGAGGCGTGGCGATCGGCGCCGCCTGCATGTCGAGCAGGCGCAGCATCCTGGGCGCGTAGAGGCGGAAACGGTGATAGCCGTCCAGCACACGGCTGAGCGGGTCGGCCGCGAGCACGTTGGTCAGCGCGGAGGCCGTGGCGACAAGGGTTCTGAACCGTTCCCAGCCAGGCCCGGTGGCGATTATCCCGTCCAGGGCCGTGCCATCGTCCTGCGCTCCAAGCAAAGCACCACCGATTTCGGCAAAGGACTTCAGCGTGTCCCGAACGGCCGCCTTTTCGTCGGCGATCCTGGTGTTGCAAAGGCGTTCGGAGGCCCGATAGAGACGGCCTACGATGCGATCGTGGGTCTCCACGATGACATCGGCCAGCGATGACCGCCATTCCAGGGTGCAGACAGCGAGGATCGCAAGCCGCCTGTCTTCGGGCAGATCACGCATGCCGTCGGCGTAATAGCGCTCGCCCTGCCGGCGAAGCCGGGTCACACGATGCGCCGGCACGCCGTCCAGCAAATCCGCCGGAAGATCGAACCTTTGAAGATATTCCAGTCGATCCATCAGCCGGTTAGCGGCTGCTGAATTTGCGCCAACCTCGAACTGTCGCAGCCATACGAAGCGCGTGACGCGACCATCCACCGTATCCTCCAACAGGTGAGCCAAATTCTCGCTCAGGGTTGGCGTGATGCGATGGGCGATAAGATCCTCGATCCGGCGCTCGGCCTCAACCAGCGCATCGGCGCAAAGGCGCTCGATCGTCGAGGAGCCGGGAAGGATCGTGCGGGTGCGGCGACACTCCGCAACGAAGCGACGGGCAAGATCCTCATTCGATGTCGCCGCCTCGGCTTCCCGAGCGATCCATTCGCGCAAATCCCGTGCGCCCCGCCCCGAAAAGGAGCGATAGCCGTAGATTCGGCGAAGGTCCGCCAGATGCTCGTGCCGGGTCTCCTCGCGCGCGGCATAGAGGAGTAGATCGTCGCTGGTCAGGCCGAGCTGGGCCGCGATGAAATCCGATACCTGCGCCGGGATCAACTCGCCAGGAGCGAGCACCCGGCCCGGGTAGCGCAGGACGCACAGTTGCAGCGCGAAGCCAAAACGATTGTGGGCGCGCCGGCGCTGGCGGATATGCCCGAGATCCTCATCGCTGAGGGTATAGTGCCGCAGCAGCTCACCTTGATCGACCGGCAAGTGAAGCAGCGCCTCGCGCTGTCGATCGGTCAGGGTCACGCGACGCGGCATACATGCTCCTTATTCTTTCCGAGCTACGGTTTGAGATAGCTTGATTGAGATGCCGGTTAAGATACACAATAGCCCAATCTTATGTGCTCATGTTCGTCACCGCCTCAAACCTTCGTTTGTGATCCATGCTGATCGGCTACGCCCGCGTGTCCAAAGCCGACGGCTCGCAGTCGCTCGACCTGCAGCACGATGCCCTTCGCGCTGCCGGTGTCGAGCCAGGCAATATCTATGATGATCGTGCATCCGGTAGCCGTGATGATCGCCCCGGTCTTGCCGCCTGCCTGAAATCGTTGCGCGACGGCGATGTCCTCATCGTTTGGAAGCTCGACCGGCTCGGCCGAACGCTCACCCACCTGGTCAGCACGGTGCAGAATCTGTCGGATCGCGGTATCGGTCTGCGGGTGCTCACCGGCAAGGGCGCGCAGATCGACACCACGACGCCATCGGGCCGGATGGTGTTCGGCATTTTTGCCACACTGGCGGAGTTTGAGCGGGATATGATCCGCGAGCGCACCATGGCTGGCCTGGCCGCTGCCCGCGCGCGGGGACGCAAGGGTGGCCGCAAGTTCGCCCTCTCCAAGGCCCAGGTGCGGCTCGCTCAGGCTGCTATGGCCCAACGCGACACGTCCGTTTCCGACCTCTGCAAGGAACTCGGGATCGAGCGCGTCACTCTCTACCGCTATGTCGGTCCCAACGGGGAACTCCGGGATTACGGTCAGCGCGTGCTTGCTGCCAAAACGCGATGATGATGACGGGAGCCCCGATCAAACTTACCCAAGCGGACGCCGCAGACGTTGCAGACCTGTACAACCGTTGCAGCGACTATTTCCTGTTGCAGGACGGGGCCGCGCCCACGCTGGACGATGCTCGCGAGCTTTTCTCCGATGTGCCGCCCGAAAAGAGCGCCCACAATCAAGCTGTCCTGGGATGGAAGGGGCCTGGCGGCCTATATGCAATCGCGGCCATCCTCCGCGATTATCCGCGTGATGGCACATGGTATCTCGGCTTCATGATCGTAGATGCCGCACAGCGTGGTCGTGGCGTCGGACGCTCAATTTACTCGACGGTCGAAAGCTGGGCCGCTGCGAGAGGTGCCACAGAGATTCGGTTGGCCGTGCTGGAAGCGAATGAAGCGGCAGAGCGATTTTGGCGTTCTCTCGGCTTCATTGAGTATCGGCGCGTTGGGCCAGACACCTTCAAAATGCGTAGCCATCGCCGGATAGAACTGAGCCGTCGCCTTTCTGGCGCGACCGTAGAAGGCAGCAACAAGTAAGATCTCGCGCCGGCTATCTGGGCGAGCTTGGCGTAGGATTCCGCCCCCTCCC
>PKED01000019.1 GCA_002863155.1 Sphingomonadaceae bacterium
TAAGCGCCGGCCTGCAACACATTCTCGGCATCGCCTCGCTACCGGATGGCTGGACCCAGGCCACGGCCCTCGACGCCCTGAAGGTGAACAAGAGCCTGACCATCGACGAGCTCTGGCGCAATCCGGCGTTCGGCCACTTCGGCGGCATCGGCTCGGAAGTCGTGAACCTGGCCTTCCTCGCTGGCGGCCTGTTCCTGCTGCACAAAAGGCTGTTCAGCTGGCACGCGCCGGCTGGCATGCTCGCCGCTCTGGCGCTGATGAGCCTGGTGTTCTGGAACGGCTCGGGCTCCGATAGCAACGGCTCGCCGCTGTTCCACTTGCTCAGCGGCGCCACCATGCTCGGCGCCTTCTTCATCGTCACCGATCCGGTCAGCAGCGCCACCAGCCCAAGCGGACGCCTCATTTTCGGTGCTGGTGTCGGTGTACTGGTATACGTCATCCGCGCCTGGGGCGGCTATCCGGACGGTGTCGCCTTTGGCGTGCTGCTGATGAATCTCGCCGCTCCCACCATCGATTACTACACCCGCCCGCGCACCTACGGCCACCGCAAGGCCGAGCGCGGCTTCAAGCTGGGCGAATGACATGATGCTTCCGGAAATCAGCCGTTCCATGCTGAAGAACGCCGCGGTGCTGGGCCTGTTCGCAATCGTCACCGTAGGCGCGGTGACGCTGCTTCAGCAGGGAACCGCCGAACGCATTCAGGCCGCCGAACGCGCCGCACAGGTTCGCGCACTGGGTGAAATTCTGCCTGCAGGCAGTTATGACAATCACCTGCTCGACGACAGCGTATTGATCCAGGACCGCTTGCTCGGCAACAAGAGCCCGCTGCCCGCTTATGTCGCGATCAAGGATGGCCGGCCGAGCGCCGTGATCCTCCAGGCCATCGCTCCAGACGGGTACAGCGGCGCGATTCACCTGCTGGTGGGCATTCACGCCGACGGCCGGGTCGCCGGTGTCCGGGTCATCGGCCATCGTGAAACGCCAGGCCTGGGCGACAAGATCGAACTGGCGAAAAGTCCGTGGATTCGCAGCTTCGAAGACAAATCGCTGAGCAATCCCGAGGCTGAGGGCTGGGCAGTGAAGAAGGACCGCGGCGAGTTCGACCAGTTCGCCGGCGCGGTGGCGACGGTCGTAGAGACGTGCGCGGCGGTCAGGGACCTTCTCGGCCGCAAATACCCGATGATCATTCTCGACGAGTTTCAAGACACCGACGACGACCAGTGGCGCATCGTGGCAGCGCTTGCCAATACGACGACGATCTTTTGCCTGGCGGACCCCGATCAGAGCATCTTCCAGTATGACCCCAAGGTGGATCCCCTGCGCCTCAAGAAGGCGTCCGACTTTCTGAAGCCGACTGTCGTCGATCTCGCCGGCGACAATCACCGCAGCCCCAACGGCGGCATCCTGAAGTTCGCCGACGCGGTCCTGAGCAATGCCCCGCTGCCCTCGTCCTGCATGGAGGTGAAGCAGGTGGGATATCCGCCGGGCCAGTTCGAGCCCACCGTCCATGCGGCGGTGATTTGGATGTACGGCCAGCTCGCCAAGGCCAAGGTGGAGAATCCGACGATCGCGGTGCTTACGCGGAGCAACCAGGTGGTGGCGGAGATCTCGTCGCTGCTCGGCAAGGAGCACAGCTACAAGACGCAAAAGCTCAAGCCCGTCCCACATGAGGTCGTATGGGATGCCGAGCTGTCCGCGGCCGCGGCCGTCGTGCTCGCAGCTATGCTCGAATGGCCGCGGCTTAGCGTGGCGGAGGCGCAGGCCCAGACGCTTCGTCTCGTAGCGGCATATTACCGGCTCAAGGCAGCGACCGACGGCACCCAGGCCGCGAAGGACCTTGCGCGAAAATACGCGGAGGCCCTGAACGCCGTTCAGACCGCGGGGAAGATCAAGACAAAGGCGGCGCGCGAGATCGCGGACGCCGTCGCGAGCGGGATCGAGCTGGTCGGCGACCCTGTCGTCGATTGGCGTGCCGCGCTGCGGACCATGGCGAAGATCGCAGCGCTCACGGAGATTCAGCGACAGGTGCGCCTCGTTCGCCTGTTCCGCGCGACCGATGCGCTTGGCCAGGGACTGGCAGACTCCTGGGTCGCGAACGGCGCCTATGCGGGAGCGACGATCCTCGTCAAAAAGGTGCTCGATCAGGAGCGGCTTATCTCGACCGAGCAGGACCCGCAAGGCGTGCTCGTCATGAACATCCACAAATCGAAGGGAAAGGAGTTCGACGGGGTAGTGCTGGTCGAGGGCGCATTCAAATCCTTCTTTTTCGACGTGCGCCAGGAGAAGCCTCCTTTTCCGCAAGCGCGAAGGCTGCTGCGTGTGGCGATCACGCGCGCGAGATCGCGGGTTGCCATCGTTCGCCCAACGAAATGTGTTCCTTTGGTAGGCGGCTGATCTCAGCGTGCCTCCAGATATTGACGGACCTGATCGCTGCTCTATGCGGGTGCCAGCAGCAATTCGCGACCCCATCAGAGTAGGTTGCCATGACTATGCGATGGATTGTCCCGTTCAAGGGGCGCAACAACACCGGCGTCTACAATCAGAATTTTGTCTGGAACGACGGCCATCTCTACGTGATGGACAATCACCGCGCCGCCGCCTGGTGCTGGGCGCAGCATGTCGATCCCGCGACAAGCCATGCGCTCGTGCACATCGATCGCCACAACGACACGCTGCAGTCCCAACTCGGCTCCTGGCTGAAAGCTCTACCGAATGGCATCCCCGCGACCATAGAAGCGTACCTCGCGGCGACCTATCCTATGGATTTCGGCGGCGACGGGATGCTCTTCCGCTGGGACAATTATCTGTCCATCTATTTCGCGCTCTACGCCCGCGCCGTGAAACACGCCTATTTCGCGACGCATGGTGAGGGCGACAAGCCCAACCATGCCCATGTCACCCAACTTGATCCGGTGGCACTTCTTGCCTTCCTGACCGGCGCGCTGAATCAAGTCCGGCTTCCCGTTGTCCTTAACATCGACCTCGATTATTTCTTCGGCCCGACCCACGACGATGTCGCCGAGCGCATCCTCGACGATGTCTATTTCGACCAGGTGGCGAGCGCGATAGCCGCCCTCGACCGGGCCGGGACCTTCCGTGTCATCACTATCGCACTCACCGCGACCGACGACCTGACCGCCGGCTGGGCGCCCGCCGAAGCGCTCGCGACGCGCCTCTGCAATGCGCTCGGCCGCAATTTCACCCTTCCTTGATCCTCGATCTTCCGGACCGCCCATGTTCTACAAATTCGTCGGGGGCGACGAACCCGCGCTGCTCGACATCTTCGACAAGGCCGTCGAGAATGGCTCGCTGAAATTCACCTCCGCGCTAGGCTTCAATGACCCCTTCGAGTTCAAATTCAACTCGATCGCACCTACCCGCGAGGCTTTCGACGCTTGGCATAAGA
>PKED01000228.1 GCA_002863155.1 Sphingomonadaceae bacterium
ATCGCGATCCTAGGGGTCCCGCTCGTCCGCTATTTCAGAAAAAGGATCGGGTGAAGAACCGGCAATGTGGATTTATCCGCTGCCGCGAATTCCGCACAGGTCGCAAAGCCTATGACAATGCACAGCTTACCCTTTTCCGGTTCGTCTTTCAGCAAAAAGAGGGAATTGGCCCTGCATACGGTTATCGGGGCAGTGCTGGGCGTCTTAATCCTTCATCCGCTCACCGCGCTCGTTTATGGGTCTGGAGGGGCAGCAGCGGCGAGCGTGCCATTTGCTGAGCAGTTGGGCTCGGCGGTCGATCGACTGAGCGCGGCATTTGAAATCGAAATGCTGCCCATGAGCCTGGCTTTCGCGGTGATCGGCGGCGCAATCGGCCTGGCGTTTGGTCTTTATCATCTGCGGCTCATGGCTGATCGCCAGATAATCCGCTCTCTGGAGCATCAATTGGCCGAAGAACTGCCGCTGCTCATCGCCCGAGGCGAGGGCGCACAGCTGGAATTCAAATCGTCGCTGCGTTGGGATACGCGTGAGCAGCGCGCAAATCGAAGCCTTCAACAGGTCGTGGTCAAAACGATTGCCGGATTTCTCAACAATGATGGCGGCACGCTGCTCATCGGCGTCGACGATAGCGGGGGCATCGTAGGAATCGAGGCCGATCTGAAGACTCTCAAGCACCCCAATAAGGACGGGTTCGAGCGCGTGCTGATGGACGCGATACGATCAGCACTCGGCGGTAACGCCTGCGCCCTGATCCATTGCTACTTTCACGATCTCGATGGCCGAACTGTTTGCCGCGTGATCGCACAAAAGAGCCTCGAACCGATCTATTTTCTCGACAATGGAGTGGCGCGCTTCATGCTCCGCGCCGGCAACAGTACACGGGAATTGGATGCGCGCGAAGCGCACACTCACCTTTCGCAGCGCGGAAAAGAATATGCACGGCAGGCATGAGATGATCCTCTGCCATAAATCGGCAAGTCGGGTTGATCTCGTTCCCCGTTTCACGCTGTCACTTTCAGCGGGGTACGCCACCTGTCAGCTCGGTTCGGCCTTGTCGGCGGAACACTGGCACACCTTTGGCCAGATCCAGGGAGACTATGATGGACCATTCTAATTGCAGCCATAGCGGCCACGGCGAAGCCGTTGCTGGCGATGATGGCCGCTACGATCTCGTTCCCGCTGGTTATGACGGACCGGTTTATACCTGCCCCATGCACCCGCAGGTCCGGCAGCCAAAGATGGGGTCGTGCCCGATCTGCGGCATGGGTCTCGAACTCGAATCCGCGGCCATGGTCGATGACGGACCGAACCCGGAGCTCGTCGACTTTACAAGGCGTTTCTGGGTCGGCGCCATCCTCACCTTGCCGCTGCTTGTTCTCACGATGGGCCCCTATGTGGGCTGGCCGGGCGTGCGCGAAATATTTGGCGAGCGGGCCACCCTATGGATTGAACTGGTGCTCGGTACACCGGTCGTGTTGTGGAGCGGATGGCCGTTTCTCGAACGGGGCTGGAATTCGTTCCGCACCTGGAACCTCAACATGTTCTCGCTCATCGGCATGGGCGTTCTCGCCGCATGGATTTTCAGTGTCGTCGCCGTCCTGGCACCGGACATCTTCCCGGATGGCTTTCGCGATCCAGAGGGACATGTCGGCGTCTATTTCGAAGCCGCGGCCGTTATCGTTACGCTTGTGCTCCTCGGCCAAGTCATGGAGCTGCGCGCGCGTGAAGGCACCGGTAAGGCCATTCGCGCTCTCCTTGATCTTGCAGCCAAAACCGCCCGCGTCATCAGGGCAGACGGCACTGAAGAAGAAATCCCCCTTGAGCACGTGGCTGTTGGCGACCAATTGCGGGTCCGCCCAGGCGACAAGGTGCCCGTTGACGGTGTAGTGCTCAAAGGCCGCTCGTCGATCGACGAAAGCATGATCACCGGTGAACCAGTCCCGGTCGAAAAGGTCGAGGGCGACGCCGTGACCGGGGCAACGATCAACGGAACAGGCAGCCTGGTGATCGAAGCGAAACGTGTCGGATCAGACACCATGCTCGCGCAGATCGTGGAAATGGTTGCGGCCGCACAGCGCTCGCGCGCGCCGATCCAGAAGTACGCCGACAAGGTGGCCGGCATGTTCGTCCCCGCGGTTATCGGCATAGCCGTGCTCGCCTTCATCGCCTGGGCGATCTGGGGCCCCGCACCAGCGCTTGCCTATGCCCTCATTGCTGCAGTTGCGGTACTGATCATCGCCTGCCCCTGCGCTCTCGGCCTGGCGACGCCGATGTCGATCATGACCGCGACAGGAAGAGGGGCGCAAGCGGGCGTTCTGATCAAGAACGCCGAAGCGCTCGAGCGCTTCGAGAAAATCGATACGCTGATCGTCGACAAGACGGGTACGCTGACCGAGGGGCGCCCAAGGCTCGTCGCGGTTATGCCCGAAGAGGGCCACGATGAAATCGAGGTGTTGAGCCTGGCGGCGTCGCTCGAGCGCGGGTCGGAGCACCCGCTCGCAGAAGCGATCGTGCGCGGCGCCGAAGAACGCGGCGTCGCGATGGAAACCGCCAGCGAGTTCGAGGCCGTAACCGGTAAAGGCGTCATGGGCACGGTTTCCGGTAAACGCGTCGCGCTGGGTAACCTTGCGCTCCTGTCAGACCTCGGTTTGGAAGGTGCCACGCTCAGCGAAAAGGCAAATGCGCGCCGCGACGAAGGCGAAACCGTCATGTTCGTGATCGTGGCAGGCAAGATTGCTGGCCTCATCAGCGTTGCCGACCCGGTCAAGGAAACCACTCCTGCGGCGATCAAGGACCTGCACAAGCTCGGCCTTACGATCATTATGGCGACCGGCGACAATGAGCGGACGGCGCAGGCGGTTGCCGCCCGCCTTGGTATCGACGACATTCGCGCAGGCGTTCTTCCCGCGGACAAGGCGCGGCTCATCCGTGAATTGCAGGAACGCGGTGCCAAGGTGGCCATGGCCGGCGACGGGGTTAACGACGCTCCGGCGCTTGCCCAGGCAGATGTCGGCATTGCGATGGGAACCGGCGCGGATGTCGCGATCGAAAGTGCGGGGATTACGCTCGTTAGAGGCAATCTCGACGGGATCGTCCGGGCCCGCAAGCTTGCCCGGGCTACGATGCGCAATATTCGGCAAAATCTGTTTTTTGCGCTGATTTACAACGCCTCGGGCGTGCCCGTCGCGGCCGGTGTTCTTTATCCTTTCTTCGGCATCCTGATTGGCCCAATGTTCGCAGCCTTTGCGATGAGTGCGTCCTCCATATCGGTAGTCCTGAACTCGCTCAGACTTCGTAGTGCGAAGCTGTGAACATTCGACAATCGAACAAATCGCCATCCCTGATCCATGCCTCAATGCCTCCGCATTGCGGCAGGGCCGGTCGCCTGTGGAA
>PKED01000200.1 GCA_002863155.1 Sphingomonadaceae bacterium
ACGGACGTATATGTGACAACGCAGCTCGGTTACGCGCGAGTGTCCAAGGCGGATGGCAGCCAGGTTCACGACCTTCAGCACGACGCGCTGGTCGCGGCCGGCGTCGATCCCGAGCATATCTATGAGGATGCCGCGTCGGGCCGGCTCGACAAGCGGCCGGGGCTGGATGCCTGCCTGAAGGCACTGCGCCGTGATGACACGCTGGTCATATGGAAGCTCGACCGCCTCGGTCGCGACCTGCGCCACCTCGTTAACACAGTCGGCGACCTGACCAAGCGTGGCATCGGCCTCAAGGTGCTGGCCGGCGAAGGCGCGTCGATCGACACCACCACCGCCAACGGTCGGTTGATCTTTGCGATTTTTGCCGGCCTCGCCGAGTTTGAGCGCGAGTTGATCGTCGAGCGCACCCGCGCCGGTCTGGAATCGGCACGTGCGCGCGGCCGACATGGCGGTCGCCCGTTCAAGATGACGCCCGCCAAACTGCGGCTTGCCCAGGCGGCTATGGGCAAACCCGAAACCAAGGTCGCCGAGCTGTGCGCCGAGCTGGGCATCACGCGTCAGACGCTCTACCGGCATGTTACGCCGAACGGAGAGATCAGGACGGACGGACAGAAGCTTCTCGCTCGAAAAGCGCGCCCATCGATCAAGGCATGACGAATTTGAACAATCTCACGTTCGTATTCATCGGAGGGGAGCATCAGGTCCTGCATCTCGCGCCGGTCGCCGCAGAACTTAGCCTGAGCCATCCGGATATCACGGTCCGCTGCATCTGCGCCGACGACCGCACCGCCGCCGCCTTGCGCGCAGTGGCTGCGGCGATGAGAGCCAGCACGATGACCGTGACGCAGATCGCCTGGCCTTGGGCGGGCAGGATTGCAGCGCGCATAACGGGCAGCCGCTCGGCGGCGAAGGGGCCCCTGCTGGCGCGGATCCGATGGCAGGCCCGCAAGACCCAGGCCATCATCGTTCCCGAGCGCACCTCTGCGGCGTTGCGATGGCTCGGATGGAAGCGTCCGCTGGTACATTTCCGCCACGGCGCTGGCGACCGTGCACCATCCTCCGAAGCCAAGCAGAGAGCCTTCGATGCCATCTTCGTTCCCGGACAGAAAGACATCGAGCGTGCCGTCGCGCAAGGCCTCAGCCGTAAGCGGCTTTCGGCCGTGGGCTATATAAAGATCGACTATTTGCAGGCCTTGCCCACCGGACCGCGATTGTTCGACAACGATCGCCCGACCGTCTTCTACAACCCTCATTTTGATCCTGCGCTGTCCTCGATCGGGATCGCTCGCGATGTCATCGCCCGTTTCCGCCAACAGGAGCGGTACAACTTGGTCTTCGCCCCTCATGTCCGCGCGTTCGAAAACCTCGATCCGATCGCGCGAGCGCGGTGGCTGGAACTTGCCGTGCCAGAGCACATCGCGGTCGATCTGGATTCTCCCAAGCTGTTCGACATGAGCTATGCGCGGGCCGCCGACATCTATCTGGGCGACATGTCGAGCCAGCTTTACGAATTCCTCGCTAAGCCGCGGCCCGTCGCTTTCGTGAATGCGCATGGCGCTAACTGGCAGGACGATCCAAGGTACGCTGGTTGGCATCTGGGAGAGGTCGCATCAGGTGCTGACGATGTGCTTGCTGCAGTAGATCGAGCCTTCGAACGGCATCCCGACATGATCCAAAGACAGGCGAAAGCGACAGCGTTCGCGTTCGGCCGCTACGATGGCGCAATCAAACGGGCCTCATACCAACTGCTCCACACCCTGCAATCGCTCTGATCCCTTAGCGTACGTTTTCGAACATTCTCTCACCGGACCCCATAAAGGCTGAATGCGGCAAGGCCGAACAGCGCAGCCAGCGTCACGTAGAGCGCGAAGCGGACGCCGATAAGCGACCAGTCCCCCATCGCCTCACTTCACCGCGAAGACGTAGGTTCCTGCGACCTTGTGGGTGTCGGTCGAGACGACATTCCACGCGACGCTATACCGACCCGATGGGAGCGGCGATTTCGGGGTGATGACGAGGGTCCGGCCATCGGACGAGAGCGCGGAGGCGCTGGCCATCTTCATGGCTGCCATGCCGGGCATCGCTGCCATCGTGAGATCGGCCTTGGAGAAGGCTGGCATCAGCTTCTCGCTGAAATGAAGTTCGATACGAGCGGGCTTCGCGACCGTCGCATTGGCGGCCGGCGATGCCGACACCAGCTTAGGATGGGCGTTCGCCGTTCCGGCGAACATGACGAGAGCGGCAGCAGCAGTCAGAACGGATAGGCGGCGCATAGGGGGCCTTTCGACAGGAGGGTTCCTGTCCTTCATTACGCGCCCCGATCGACCACCCCTCACGGATGGATTTGAGGGATGGGCGCGTCGCTTGCGTAATCCATGCTAGAGGGGTGGAGTGAACGACATGGACCTCGACGCAGTATTGATGAGGCTGGCGCAAGCACCCGTGCCCGCGAGCCTTGATGGCATGGAAGATCGCGTGCTGGCGCGGGTCGCCGCACGTCCAGCGGCGCGCGCCGGCTTAGGCGTTGGGGCAATGACGATCGCTGCGGCGCTCGTCATGGGCATCTTCGGTGCCGGTGTGCCCGCGAAGGAAGCCAGCGCGGCTTCGCTATCGCCCTTGGGGCCGGTGTCGCCGCTCGCGCCCTCCACGCTGCTCGTCGGCGTGCAATGAGCGGCCGCATCCGCCTTCTGCTTGGCATTGTCGCGTGCTTCATCGCCGCGATCATCGGTGTGTTCGTGGGGCGGGCGCTACTTCCGCCACGTGCCCAGCCCGGCTCGGAGCTGCACGACGTGCTGCATCATAAGCTGGCGCTGGACGCCAACCAGGAAGCGCGACTTGAAGTGCTGGAGCAGCGTTTCGCCGTGCAGCGGCGCGCATTCGAGCTGGAATTGCGGGCGAACAATGCCCGGCTCGCTGAAGCGATCGAGGCCGAGCATGGCAACGGGCCGCGCGTCGCCGCAGCGGTCGACCAGAGCCACGCCGTCATGGGCGAGCTCCAGAAAGCGACGCTGGCGCACATCTTCGCCATGCGCCAGCTCTTGCGGCCCAATCAGACCGGCCAGTTCGATCAGGCCGTGGTGAAGGCGCTCACCGACGACGCACGTTGAGGTTCGGCGCGTGAGCCTCGACTGGACCACGCTTACGGACGGCGAGCTGGCGACCCTCAGCATCGCCGGGCGCGAAGCCGCCTTCGCCGAGATCATGCGCCGCCATCGGCAGTCAATCTTCCGCATGGTGCGCGCGTGCGTCGGCGAGGCCGACGAGGCGCTGGACCTTCTGCAGGAGACCTTCGTCGCGGCGCATCAGGCCCTGCCCCGCTACGACGGCGATCGATCGATGCGCGCGTGGCTATCGACGATCGCGATCAACAAGTGCCGCGATTGGGGGCGCAAG
>PKED01000223.1 GCA_002863155.1 Sphingomonadaceae bacterium
GGTAAGGGCGCCTGCGATCGAAGAGATCACCGCAGTGAGCGTGACCTCGCCGGCCGGCGACATTCTGAGAGGAAGGCCGCGTTGAATCAGGTCTGCGAAGGTCCAGGCCGGCGAGAGTGCATATAGAAGTCCACCAGTGATACCGAGTCCAATCATCGAAGCGCCGAACGACCAACCCGGCTTTGTTCGCAGAACGCTCTTCATGGAAACGAAAACGAGTGCCAGCACGAGCACAGCAAGGAAGGCTAGGAGAGTAACGAGGCCTGTTACGCTTGGTCTGGAGATCAAGCTTGGCCATGTTGCACCATCGCCGAACCTGCCATGGTCGGCAGCCAAGATGCCAATCGCCAATCCCAAGGGTAGAGCTAGAAGCCGCATCTCCCCATCCCCAAGCCGCGCCAGCGATCCGAGCAGGCATGTGTCATTAATGAGTGCGCCGAGGCCGAAGGCGATAGCGCCGATGAGCAGGAGGAAATTGATGCTGGTCGAGGGTGCGAGTGTTGCGCCCAGTATTCCCGTCCAGACTATCGGGACCGCAACCAGCCCTGCCGCTGCCGACGCTGCGAGAAATCCGACGAACATTCTCGGCGGCTGTCGTCTGTGTAACTCATGGGCGGCCACCACTAAACAGGTTCCGCCTTGGTTCGCGGCATATCCGAACCCGAAGGCAAGTACGCATAGAAGAAGTTCGAGCGCCAACGATCCCATTATATCAAGCCTGCCTGATCATATCGTCAGCCGTTCGGTGCGACGTTCCGGCGTCGTGAGCGCCCCGGCTTCGCTTTAGTACGGGAAGGCGCGATCCTGCTGTAGCTGCACAGATGGCAAAGGCTGATCGAGCCATCTTTGTCGAAGCCGTTTGCCACAAGGAGCCGCTCCGACAGCACGCCTAGAATGTCGAGGTCATTGGGCGACAGGGGCGAAGCACATTCGGAGATCACCTGCTCCCGTGCCTCGAGCAAGGCTCCCGTTATCTTCTTCCCCGAATTGGTGAGGTGAATGAAGCGCGCCCGCCTGTCGGCGATATGTCGTCGTCGTTCCACCAACTGTTCGTGCTCGAGCCTATCGATCAATCGCACCGTTCCGGCATGAGAAAGCCTGATCCGGCTTGCCAACACGCTGATCGGCAGTCCGGGCTCCAAGCTGAGAAACACCATCACTGCGGTCGCCGGACCGCTTGGTGAAAACGAGGCCGAGACACTGGCGATTCTGTCAGCAACCGCCAACGCGAGTGCACCAAAATGGTACTTGGCGACCTCAGGCTCCATAACGCAATAAGATATGCTTCGCGCATAGACTTCAAGCGTGTGAAAATGTATGACCGCCGCATGCATCTATGGCAGATTCGGACATGGTCATGCTCATTGAGGGGCTCAGCTCGGATTCCACATCCGAGATCAACGGACGTGCTTGTACCCCAGGCGCTAGCGGGGGTGGGCTCGATGAGAATGGACGTGCATGGGTGCCTCTCACCGGGCGCAGGCGGTTCGCCAATGAGATCGCCGGTATGATCGGACGGGTCTCATGCCCGATCTGACTCTTGATCTCCGATACCTGAAATACGCCGTTCAGGTCGCCGAGGCCGGCAGCTTCCGCCGAGCGGCGGAACGCCTATCGATATCGCAATCCACCGTCAGCCGACGTGTGCAGCTGTTTGAGCGCCAGCTTGGCTTTTCTCTCTTCAAGCGTACGCGAGCGGGGGCAGGGCTGACTCCAGAAGGTGAGCGCTTCCTTCAACAAGCGGTGGTGGGAGCGCGCTACCTTCGTAACGCCGCAACGGAGATCCGCTCCGCGCGAAAACTCAAAACCGGGCTAGTGAGGTTTGGAATGCTCGAAGCGTTTCCGGCGTGCCCGATCATCGACATTCTCGCGGGATTCAGAAATCGACATCCGACGATCGAGGTAAAGCTTGAGGAAGGCACTTCAGAAGAAAACTCTTTGGGGGTGAAGCGCGGGTTACTGGACGCAGCAATCAGCCTGAGTGCGAGCAAAAGCCCTCGGTTCCAAGTTCGACGTCTCTGCGAACCAGATCTGTTCGTGGCATTATCCCCGCTTCACGACTTGGCAGCACGACCACAGCTGTCGTGGGAGGACATTTGTGACGAAGTCTTCCTCGTTCGCTCGGATGGCGCTGGGCGTGAGCTCGCTGGCATACTCCGGCGCATGGTGGGCGCCGGAGACGGAGCGGTTCAACTCTCGATCCAACAAGTCAGCCGAGAAACCCTGCTGACGATGGTCGAACAGGGCTTCGGCTTGACCATCACCAGCGTGATCTACCGGCCGGATATTGCGTTGATCCCGCTCCCATCGGCGCGGGCGCCGACTGCCGCTATAATTTCCTCCAGAGACAACGACAATCCGACTTTGCCGCTGCTGCTGAAGTGTTTCAACACCCCCTCTAGCATTAGAGCGGGGACCACGGATTAATCGGCGCTCCCCGGCGTCAACGTTCGCCTGGCTTTGGCGAAGCCACGGTCTGTCGCGATGAACCGTTGTAACATCGGGACGATTAACCGAGCTGGGTCAACAGCGGACTGACCTTGCTCTCGGCCCAATAGGTGGGCGTAGTCAACAAGGTCCTGGTGGAGAGCTGCGGGTAGCTCGACCTGTACCTTAAGTGGCTTTTCGTCCGCGATGGGG
The DNA here is from genome assembly GCA_002863155.1 of Sphingomonadaceae bacterium. Taxonomy (GTDB): domain Bacteria; phylum Pseudomonadota; class Alphaproteobacteria; order Sphingomonadales; family Sphingomonadaceae; genus Sphingomonas. The sequence goes on from PKED01000223.1 coordinate 2,641, forward strand.
CCTAGCTTCAGCTTCGCCATCAATATCCTCCATATGGCTCCAGCACCAAGTCTCGCGTCACGATAACGCGCACGGGAAATCCGGGCCGAATAGTGATCGTGGGCGCGACGTTGAGCTGACGCCTTACAATCTGCTGCCCTGCGTCGTTGATGGTGTCCTGCCCACCGTTCCGGATCGCCTGAACGAGCCGATCGTCGTTGTCGACCGCGAGTTCGGCGCCGACGCTCAGCAGTGTCGACAATCCCGCAGCCTTGGCCAGATCCCACCAATGGTAATCGACGCCATCCTGAAGCCCGGCGAACCCTTCAGCGTCAGCACCAGGCTGGCGCTCGAGAACGATCGATCGCCCGTTCGGGAAGACGAGCCGAGTCCAGACGAGCAGGACGCGGCTCTGGCCGAACTGCACGTTGTTGTCGTACTGCCCGACCACACGAGTGCCTTGCGGCACAAGCAAGATACGGCCGGTCGGGCTGTCGTAGATGTTTTCGGTGACCTGCGCGGTGATCTGGCCGGGTAGATCGGATCGGATGCCGGTGATCAGCGCCGCGGATATCACTGCGCCCGCCTGAAGGACGTTCGGCGATACTGGCGCAGCGACGCGATCGGGCGCAACCGTCCTGCGATCGGCCGCTGCGTTCAAAAACGCGTTCTGCCGGTCCTGCGCCGAGGGCGTGGCGGGCGGCGGAGCGAGGCCAAGGCCCGCCAAATCCGGCGCCGGCGCGAGCGCTTGG
>PKED01000216.1 GCA_002863155.1 Sphingomonadaceae bacterium
GTGCGGTAACCTTCTCGATGCTGTCGACATGCGCGACCGTCCAACCCAGCGGTGCCTTGACCGGGCCCACCGTGTCGCCACGAGCGGCGGCGAATACCTGCCCTGCCAACTCGGGGCCGGCCGCGTCGCCATAGGCCTTGCGCTCGACGCCCGCGAGCTTGGCGGCGCTCAGGCCGATCGCCTTTGCCGCGACGTCGATTGCGGTGCCGCCCTTCACCTTGGCAGCAAAGGTGTCGGCGGCGGCCTTGTCGGCAAGCACGACCTGCGAGATCGTCCGCTTTTCCGTCGCAGCGAACTTGGCGGCCTGCTGGCGATAGGCGGCGGCGATTTCGGCCTCGGTCGGCGTGGCCGCGGCCTTGACGGTTTCCGGGCTCACCAGCGCGTAACGGACCACACGCCGTTCGGGGATCGTATAGCGGGCGCGGTTGCGCTCGTAGAATGTTTTCAGCTCCGCTGCCGTCGGCTGCGTGCCTGCGCCCATCGCACGGGTCGGAATGAAGGCCACCTGGCCCTGGCGCCTTTCGAGCAGCAGCGCGGCATAGGGGAGCGCGAGCCGCTGCGGAACCTGGCTCGCGCCGCTGGTCGGGATGGTGAGCTGCTCGATAAGGGTGCTGCGCGCGATGTCGCGGCGGACATCGGCATCGGTCATCCGCCGCTGGGCGAGGATCTGCTCATAAGCCTTCTGGTCGAACTTGCCGTCGATTCCACGCAGCGCCGGAATGGCGGCGATCTGGCCGTCGACCGTGTCCTTGCTCACTTTCATGCCGTGACGGGCGGCGAACTGCTCGATGACCTGGCCGTCGATCAGCCGGTTGACCGTGCCATCAAAGCCGCCGCCTTCGATATATTGCTTGATCGTCAGGCCGGGCTGTTGCGCGGCGAAGTTCTCGACATCGCCCTGCACGCGCTGTTTGAGTTCGGCCGCGCTGATCGTCACATTGCCGACACGGGCAACGGCGCCGCCATCGCTTCCGCCAGCGCCGCCGAGACCGCTCGTCAATCCATTGATATCGCCCAGCGCGAACAGCACGACCGTGAGCGCAATCGCGACCAACGTCACGACCACGCCGACCCGCGAATTGATCAAACGACGAAAGAAACTGAGCATGCGAACTTTCTGGATGTCGAGGAAATCGGCCTCGCTTTAGGGGCGGTCGCCGCTGGCATCAAGCTTGTGCGATCGACGCGGCACGCTATCGGGAGCTCAGCGACGAAGATCAAAAGGGGATGGCATGAAAAAGCTGATCGCGGGCAACTGGAAAATGAACGGCGATCTGGCGGCGCTGACGGAGCTTGACGCGATCGCGGCGGCGGCGCGAGACTATCCCTCGGTCGATGTGATGATGGCTCTGCCGACGACGCTGATCGGGCCCGCGGCCGCGCGAGTGCCCGCGCTGACGATCGGGGCGCAGGACGTCCATGGCAGCGATTCCGGCGCGCACACCGGTTGCGTGTCGGCGGCGATGGTCCGTGAAGCAGGCGCGCGCTTCACGATCGTCGGCCATAGCGAACGGCGCGGCGATCAGGGCGAAACCAGCCAGGACGTCTGGGAAAAGGCGATGGCCGCGCGGCGCCACGGCCTGTCGGTGATCCTGTGCGTCGGCGAAACCGAGGCGGAACGCAATGCCGGTCGTGCCGCCCGCGTCGTGCAGGCGCAGATCGAGAAATCGGTGCCCGAAGAGGCGATGGGCGACTGGCTGACGCTTGCCTATGAACCGCGCTGGGCGATCGGCACCGGGCGCACGCCGACCATGGAGGAGATTGCCGAGATCCACGCGATTGCCCGCGCCAAGCTGCGGATGCTGGTCGGCGCGACGGCGTCCGAGATCCGCATCCTCTACGGCGGATCGGTGACCGGCGCCAATGCCGCCGAAATCCTGCACGTCACCGATGTCGACGGCGCGCTGGTCGGCGGCGCGAGCCTGACTGCGGCGAAATTCGTGCCGATCGTGGCGGCGGGCGCGCGCTAGAGCCGGTTGGCGGCGCTGAGCACCGCGCGCACGCTCGCCGTTGCCACATCGGTGTCGATGCCGACCCCGAACACAGTGCGGCCGTCTGCATTGCGGCATTCGACATAGGCCGCCGCCTGCGCGTCGGCGCCGTGGCCGATCGCGTGCTCGCTATAGTCGACGACGTCGAGCGTGATGCCGGCGCCGTCGCTGAGGGCGGCGATCACACCCGAGATGAGACCGTTGCCGCGCCCCGCGATCGAGCGATCCTCGCCGTCGATCGCGACGTGGCCGACGAATACGCGCTGTCCGGCCGTGCCCGTCTCCTCGTAATCGCGCAGGACGAACCGGTCGGTGGCGCCGGGCAGATAGGTGGCGGCGAACAGCTGCCAGATGTCGGCGGCGTTGAGTTCGCGACCGGCTCCGTCGGCAAGGCGCTGGACGTGGCGGCTGAAATCGGCCTGGAGCCGCTTCGGCAGTTTCAGCCCCTTGTCCTGTTCGATCACCCAGGCGACGCCGCCCTTGCCGCTTTGCGAGTTGACGCGGATCACCGCTTCGTAGCTGCGACCGAGATCGGCGGGATCGATCGGCAGATAGGGCACTTCCCAGAACCCGTCGTTGCGCGCTTCCTGCGCGGCGAAACCCTTTTTGATCGCGTCCTGATGACTGCCCGAAAACGCCGTGAAGACAAGGTCGCCAGCATAGGGCGTGCGCGGGTGGATGGGGATGCGGGTGCAATATTCGACCGTCTGGACGACCTCGTCGATGTCCGACAGGTCGATCTTCGGGTCCACCCCTTGTGTGTACATGTTGAGCGCGACGGTCACGAGATCGCAATTGCCGGTGCGTTCGCCATTGCCGAGCAGACACCCTTCGACCCGGTCCGCGCCCGCCATGATGCCAAGCTCCGCCGCCGCCACGCCGGTGCCGCGATCATTATGGGTGTGGAGCGAGATGACGACGCTGTCGCGATTGGGAATATGCCGTTCGAACCACTCGATCTGGTCGGCATAGACATTGGGCGTCGCGCATTCGACCGTTGCGGGCAGGTTGAGGATGATCGGGTAGTCAGGGGTGGGGCGCAACACCTCCATCACCGCCGCGCAGACCTCGACCGAGAAATCGAGTTCGGCAGTCGAGAAGGTTTCGGGGCTGTACTCGAAATGCCAGTCGGTGTTTGGCTGAGCGGCGGCGCAGTCGCGCAGGATCTTCGCACCTTCGACCGCAATGCCGCGCACCTCGTCGCGGGTCATGCCGAACACGATCCGCCGCCACGCCGGGCTGAC
>PKED01000169.1 GCA_002863155.1 Sphingomonadaceae bacterium
AGCATCAGCAGCATCAGCAGCATCAGCAGCAGCAGCAGCATCAGCAGCAGTATCAGCAGCATCAGCAGCGTCAGCAGCAGCAGCATCAGCAGCAGCAGCATTTGCAGCAGCATCAGCAGCATCAGCAGCAGCAACATCAGCTACTCACGCCGAGATGATAAAACATTTCTGAAGGCGCAGGAAAATTTGATCCTGTTTCCATTGTTGGGAAGCGAAATTTGAACGGCCATCGATTCTACAACTACTCGTCGATCGACGACGCGAACTTGAGCGCGACCGCGCTCAGCACCAGAAGCGGCGCGCGAATGCTCGCCAGCCCTACGAAGCTGCCGGCGAGCCCAGCACCCACGCCGAGCGAGGCGAGCGCGAGTGGCAGAACGCAGCAGGCCGCGGCGGCCGTGACCGCGCCCAGGCCCAACGCAGCCGCTATTGATGCGACACCCCGGACGGGCGGCCCACCCGGTGTTGAGGGTTGCCTTGCGACGGTATCCGTCATTATCTGTTCCTCGATGGGATCGGATTGCTGAACCGCCGCCCCGGAGGCGAAACAAGATCGAGAATCGACACCCCGATCATCAACACCAGCCCCGCATACAGCACCCATTCCGCCCGAACGCCGCGAAGCGACATCAGCAGGGCGGCGATGAGAACAAGCACAGGTCCAGTGACGCCTAACGCTAGGCGCAGCCAGGTCTTGTGACGAAGGCCGGTGCGGAGGTTCGCCGCCAATACGATGAGCGCGGAGAGCGGCAGAACGTATCGGATAAAGGGGCCTTCATACTGGCTCAGAAAACTCAGGCCGATCCCGGCACCGAGACTGCCAAGGGCGGGAAAGCACGCCGCACAGCCGAACGAGGCGATGATCGCGCCGATCACACCCGTTTTATCGGCCGTTCGCGTTAGGGAGTCCTCAGTAGGCACAGCCGTTCCTTTCACCCGCTCCGCCGCAGCGACTCACCGCGCTCGCCTTGGCTCCTCGACAGGATCATAGTCGAAACCTTATATGCACCCTCCAGCAACTGTAGGGTCAAGGGCCGTGGCTCTGAAAATCGGCGACCTCGCCAAGGCGACCGGCACAAAGGTGCAGACGATCCGCTATTATGAGGAGATCGGCTTGCTGCCCGCGCCGGCGCGCACCGAAGGCAACTACCGGACCTATGCTTCGGCGACCCTTCGCCGGCTGTCATTCATTCGCCGCTCGCGCGGCCTTGGTTTCAGTCTCGACCAAGTGCGAGAGCTGCTGGGCTTGGCCGACCATAGCGATTGGTCCTGTGCCGCGGTCGAGACGATCGCGCGCGAGCACAGGGCGGCGATCGAGCGCAAGATCGCCGACTTGGCAGCCCTGGATGGCGAGCTGGCGCGTATCATCGACCGATGCGGACACGGCACCGTTGCCGAGTGCGGCATCCTTGAAGCCCTGTCTCCTGCCTAAGACGGCAGTGCATTACCGCTTCTCCCAACAGCGCGCGCGGCTCGCAAGAAATACGTCCGGTTTCCTTGTGGTCGCAATCGGCCACCCGATCGCGGCCGTTCAGAACGAGAAAAGCCGTTGCGGAAACCAGCGTCAGAATGCAGGGTGGTAGCTGTCTTTCCTTGCGGGTGAACCGGCCTTCTCATGCTGATCGGATACGTCCGCGTCTCGAAAGCCGACGGCAGCCAGACGCTGGAGCCGCAGCGCGACGCGCTGCTCGCGGGCGGCGTCGACCCGAGCCGCATCTACGAGGACCTCGCATCGGGTCGGCACGATGCTCGGCCTGGCCTGACCGCGTGCCTGAAGGCGCTCCAGCCCGGCAACACGTTGGTGATCTGGAAGCTCGACCGGCTCGGCCGTGATCTCCGTCACCTCGTCATCACCGCAGAGGATCTGCGCTCGCGCGGGATCGGGCTGAAGGTGCTGACGGGTGCCGGCGCGCAGATCGACACGACGACCGCCAATGGCCGGCTCGCGTTCGGCATCTTCGCCGCATTTGCCGAGTTCGAGCGCGAGCTGATCACCGAGCGTACGCGCGCCGGGCTCGCTGCAGCGCGCGCCAGGGGCCGGTTGGGCGGGCGCCCGCGCAAGATGGACCGCTCGACGCTGCAAATGGCAATGGCGGCGATGAGCGACCGGAAGGCGGTCGCGGCTGAGGTGGCCAAGCGGCTCGGCATCACGACCACGACGCTCTACCACTACATCAACGGCGACGGCACGCCCAAGGCCCCCGGCCAGGCGCTCCTCGACGGGAAGGCGATGCCCAAACCTCCCACCCGGGCTCGCGAAGAGCGACAAGCGGCGTGACCGTCTGGCGAGCGCCCGTTCCAGCCGAGGCGCTCGCGACCCTGAAACGACGCCTCGCGGCGCTGCCGCCCCGGCACCCCGACCGCAAGGAGATGATGGCGTCGACCTGCCGGCTCTACGCCGTGTCGCGCGCCACCCTGTACCGTGCGCTACGCGGCGAGCACCGTCCCCGCGACGCGCACCGCTCCGATCGCGGGCACGCGCGCGTCATGGGCGACGGCGAGATCGAACACTGGTGCGAGATCGTCGCTGCGGTGAAGAAGAGCACCACCAACAGGAAGGGCCGCCACCTCTCGACCGCGCGGGCGCTCAGGCTGGTCGAGGAGCATGGGGTCCACACGCCCGATGGCCATCGCAAGCTCGCGCCCGGGTTGCTCACCATCTCGACCCTCAACCGACATATGCGCCGGCTCGGGTATGACCACGCGCGCCTGACACGAGAGCCCGCGGCCGTCCGTTTCCAGGCGGAGCACGCCAACGACCTGTGGCACTTCGACCTGAGCCCGTCCGACCTGAAGCAACTCGCGGTTCCCCCGCCCTGGGTCGACCTGGAACGGGGCGGCGCGCCCACGCTGATGCTGTTCTCGGTCGTCGATGACCGGTCGGGGCTCGCCTACCTCGAATACCACTGCGTATATGGTGAGGATGTCGAGGCGGCGCTCGGTTTCCTGTTCCGCGCCATGTCGGCCAAGCCGGACGGCACGACCAACCCGCTCCAGGGTATCCCCAAGCAACTCCACCTCGACAACGGCCCCGTCGCGAAGTCAGCCGTGTTCAAGCGGGTAATGGAGAGCCTGGACGTGATCGTCACTCCGCACATGCCGGCCGGATCGGACGGTGCGCGCACGACCGCACGCGCCAAGGGCAAGGTCGAGCGGCCGTTCCGGACGGTGAAGGAGGCGCACGAGACACTCTACCATCATCACCAGCCCGACACCGAAGCCGAGG
>PKED01000167.1 GCA_002863155.1 Sphingomonadaceae bacterium
ATATACGCCCGGCAGGGCATCCGGCTCGACCGATCCACTTTGGCCGACTGGGTCGGGCGAGCGGCCTGGTATCTGCGCCCCTTGCGTGACCACATTCTCGACGAGCTACGACGATCCGAGCGGTTGTTCGCCGACGAGATAACCGCCCCGGTCCTCGATCCGGGCGCGGGCCGACCAAGACAGGACAGCTCTGGGCCTATGCTCGCGATGATCGACCATGGGGCGGCTGCGATCCGCCGATCGTTGCCTATGTCTATGCGCCAGATCGCAAGGCAAAACGCCCTCACACGCACCTTGGTGATTTCGCGGGCATCCTGCAGGTCGATGGCTATGGCGGCTACGCCGCGCTCGCCCGGCGGCGCCAGCAGATCCGGCTCGCTTTCTGCTGGGCGCACGTCCGCCGCAAGTTCTACGAACTGGCCGACACGTCGCCGGTCGCCACCGAAGTGCTGCGCCGCATTGCCTTGCTCTATGGTGTCGAGGACGAGGTGCGCGGTTCACCCGCCGAGCAACGCTGTGCCGCTCGGACCGAACGCAGCCGCGTCATCGTCGGTGATCTTCATCAATATCTTGCCGCCCCTGGCCGCCAAGTCAGCGCCAAGAGCAAGCTCGGCGAGGCGATCCGCTATGCGCTCACCCGCTGGGATGGACTGTCCCGGTTCATCGACGACGGCCGCATCGAGCTCGACTCCAATACCGTCGAACGCTCGATCCGCCCCCTCGCATTGAATCGCAAAGATGCCCTGTTTGCCGGTTCCGACGAAGGCGGCGACAACTGGGCGGTGATCGCCACGCTCATCGAAAACTGCAAGATCAGCGGCGTCAACCCGCACGGGTGGATGACCCAGACCCTCGTGAAACTTGCCAACGGTCATCCCGCCAACAATCTCGCCCAACTCATGCCATGGTCCACCGTGGCCTGAAAACACCGGTTACATGCTTTCGCTGCTTGGCACTGTTTCGCCTTCCCGTTCTATCTGGTGCGGCGCGAACGATGGCTTGAACGCCGCAACGGCATGGCCGGCGAACGCTGAGTGGCAGCTCCCTTTCCCGGCAGGCAAGGTCTGGCAAGCACCGCACCTGCGGGAACCCGGGGCGAAGGACAACCAGGATCAGGCTGCAAGTGGCGGTGCAGTGTGCGTATCCCAAAGGGCAAGAATGCTGCGGAGTGCGGTTACAAAGGCCAAAGGCTGATCGAGCATCAGATGGTGACGGGCTTCAGGCACCGCGATGATCGGAATGTCACCTCCACCCAGCTCGCGGACGTATTCGGCCGATTCCGGGGTGAAGAGTTGGCTCATACCGCCGTGCACGATGGCCTTCCGGCCCGGTGCCTGCACCAGACGCTCGCCCATGGTGAGCCATTCGTTGGGCTTGTTGCTCCTCCGAAAGACCTCGGTTGAAAACTTCCACGTCCACTCGTCTCCATCCTGTCGCAGGGAATGATAGGCCATGTAGTCCAGAAGGAATGGCTCGCCGACCGGCTGGGGCGGGGAAAGGATGTACCGCTTACGTGCCGTTTCATAGCAAGGATAACGCTTGCTGGGCTTGTCCGGATCGCCGGAACCAGGGCTTGACCGCCTGAGGTTCCAGTACTCTTCCAGGAGAGCGGGCCGCATGATCATGAGATCGCAAACCACCACTCCGGCAAAGGCCTCGGGCCACTGGGTCACGGCTGTCAGGGCTGCGCCCGACCCGAAGCTGTGCGCGATGATTGTCGGCTTTTGGCCATCCGCAAACATATTCAGCGCCTCGGCAATCTCGCGAAACTCGCCCCCTCTCGCCAAGAGGTCGGCGCGACCACGCATGTCGCTGTCGCCCATGCCGGCCAGATCAAACGCCACCACGTCATAATCTTCTGCCAGAAACGGTGCAATGAAGGCAAAGCAGCGCGCATGTGCCAGAAAGCCATGGGTCATCAATACCTTGGGCTTGCTGGGGTCACCCCAGCGGAAATAGTGCGCCTTGGCCCCATCTATTTCCACATAACCTTCTTCGCGGGGCACCTTGAGCGCCGACACGAACCATTCGGGCAGATGTGAGCCGTCGCCAGCCCAAACAGGATCAATGTCCACTGGAAAGTCACTTATTCTGAACATCTCATTCATCAGGTTGCGCTGTCCTTGTTCGCTGGTGTGCTGGCGGCAAAGCCGCGGTAGGCATCGCGTGCCACATCGCCGCAAATCGCAGCATAGGTCGACACGCTTGGAAAATTGATGAGTTGGCGCTTCTTACCCGGGATGTTTGCGCCCATGTACCAGGAGTCCGCTTCGGGAAAGAGCGTCATAGCGCCAACCTGAGCGACCATTTCGGTCCAGTCCGCCTCTGCTTGCGGATCGGCGTCGAAAAGATCGTAACCGTTGTTTCGCAGCCAGACCATGAAATCGCAGATCCAGTCGCCCTGCATTTCCGCGCTTGTCGGGCCGTTGGAAAAACCCGAGGGGCTCAGGGGTCCGTAAGCGAACAGCATGTTGGGGAAACCCGATACCGCCATTCCCAGATAGGCGCGCAGCCCGTTGTCCCAAGCTTGCGACAGTAACAGGCCGCCCCTGCCGGTGATGTTCATGTCGATCAACCCGCCCCGCCCCGCGTCGAAGCCGGTGGCGAAAACGATGAGATCGCATTCGACCTCGCCGTCTGCGGTTGTGATTGCGTGCGGCCCGACACGGGTGATCGGGTTTGCCTTCAGATCAACCAGCGCAACATTGTCCTGCGCGAAAATCTCGTAATATCCCTGTTCCAGCGAAGGTCGCTTCGTGCCGAACGGATGCGGCGGTTCGGATGGGGCGAGTTTCTCGGCCAGATCGGGATCGGCGATCCGCGCGCGAACCTTGTCGCGCCAGAAATCGTAGGCGTGGCGATTGGCTGCGCGATTGGTAAGCAAGTCGGCGAAGTTGTGGTACCAGAACCTCAATCCGCCTCGCTGCCATAAATCTTCGAAGTGGGCATTGCGCTCAATCTCGTCGACTTCGAGCGCCGAGACTTCAAGTGACTGGCTTTCAAATCCTCCGCTCGTCTGCCTGCGCTGTTCGAAAAGGGCAGGATAGCTGTGCTTTTCGCGTTCCTGATCCTCCCGCGTCAGCCGCTCCTGCCGCATCGGCAGGGCCAGGATCGGGGTTCTTTGGAACAGGATCAGCGCTTCAGCCCGCTTGGCTGCTTCTTGGGCGACCTGCACACCGCTCGCTCCGGTTCCGATCAGGGCAACTTTGCGCCCATCGAGATC
>PKED01000111.1 GCA_002863155.1 Sphingomonadaceae bacterium
CGACGGCGATTCCTATCTCGGCCAGGTTTCGGAAGTCACGCTGCCGCCGATCAAGACCAAGGGCGAAGCCTATCGTGGCGGCGGCATGCTCGGCGAGGTCGATATCGACATGGGCCTCGAAAAGCTTGAGGCCGAGGTCAAATATGGCGGGATCGTGCGCGGGGTGATGCGTCGCCTCGGGCTGGTGGGCGTCGCCGGCTCGATGCTGCGCTTCGTCGGCTCGTACCAGGAAGACGTCGCGTCGGGGATCCTCGCGGCCGAGCTCGTGACGCGCGGGCGCCTGATGGAGCTCGATCCCGGCAACGCCAAGGCCGGTGACAACACCGAATGGACCGGCAAATACACGCTCGCCTATCTCAAATGGACGCTCAACGGGCGCGTCGAGGTCGAGATCGACATGCTCAACAACGTCTATGTCGTCGACGGCATCGACCGCATGGCCGGCATCCGCGCCGCGCTCCAGCTGTGAAGGAAACGACGATGCCGACCGGTTCTGCCGATATCACGCTCGAAACGCCGATCGAGCGGGGCGACACGTCGATCGCGACGCTGCGACTGCGCAAGCCGGGTTCGGGCGAGCTGCGCGGCCTGTCGCTCACCGCGCTTCTCGGCATGGAGGTATCGGCGATCATCCAGCTTCTGCCGCGCATCACCGTGCCGCCGATCACCGAGGTTGAGGCGGAAGCGCTCGATCCGGCCGACCTCACCGCCTGCGCGCTCGAGGTCGCCGATTTTTTGCTGCCGGCCGCGCGGAAACCGAAAGCGACCTGATCGCCGAGGCGATGGCGGACATCGCCGCGATCTTCCACTGGCCGCTCGACGTGATGCTCGCGATGCCGGTCGACGAGCTGTTCGCGTGGCAGCGCCGCGCCGCCGATCGCTGGAACCGGATGCAGGGAGGGGAATGACATGGCCGACCGCACGCTGGCGATCCGGATTGCGTTTGCGACGCTCGACCGGTTGAGCGCGCCGCTGCGTCGCATGTCGCAATCGACCGCGACGCTCAACCGCAGCGCGGCCGAAACCGCGCGTCGGCTCGCCGATATCCGGCGGGGCCAGGCGCAGATCGCATCCTATACCGCGGCGGAAAAGCAGCTGCGCGAAACCGCGACCGCGCTTGCCGTCGCCAGGCGCAAGGCGGCCGAGCTGCGCGCCGAGCTTGGCGCCGGGGCCGATCCGCCCAAGCGGCTTGCCGCCGCCCTCGCCAAGGCCGACCGTGCCGAGGCGGCGCTGACCGAACGCCACGAAAGACAGGGCGACGCGCTCCAGCAGCTCCAGCGCCGTCTCAACGCGGCCGGGATCGAGGTCGCCGATCTCGCGCAGCACGAGCGCCGCCTCGCCGATGCCGCCTACGACACCGGCCGCGCGCTTGAGCGCCAGCAGCAGCGGCTCGCGCGGATCGAGCGCGTCCGCGAACGCGGTCGGCGCCTGCAGGAAGTCGGCGGCCGGATCGCCGGTGCCGGCGCGATCGCGAGCGCGACGATTGGCGCGCCTGTCGTTGGATTGCTGGTTTCATCGGTGAAGGCTGCCCAGGAATCGTCACAGGCGATGGCGCAGGTCAATGCGTCGCTTGCCTCGATGGGGCCAGCGGCGGGCCGCACACTGCCGCAGCTGAAGGAGATGGCGAGCAAACTGCAGGACCTGTCGTTGTTTGACGATGACGATATCCTGAAGCAGGTGACATCGACGCTGCTCACGTTCGGGAAGATCAGCGGAAAGACGTTCGATGACGCCCAGCTCGCGGCAGTAAACCTGTCGGCGAAATTTGGGGGAGACTTGCAGTCGCGCGCGATCCAGGTGGGCAAGGCGCTCAATGACCCGGTCAAGGGGATCTCTGCGCTCACGCGGGTCGGCGTCGCATTCGACCCTGCGCAGCAGAAGCTCATCAAGACACTGGTGAAGACCGGCGACGTCGCCGGTGCGCAACGGGTCATCCTGGCGGAACTGAACCGAGAAGTGGGCGGCTCCGCCGAAGCGGCACGCAAGGCCAACACCGGCGGCGCGCTGGCGGTGCAGTGGCGCGACTTTCAGGAAACGATCGGCGACATCGTCATTAAGTTTCTCCCGCCTTTGCTCCAACAGCTCACGGCACTGTTGACTTGGTTCAATAACGCGGATCCCGCGACGCAGTCGTTCATTATCGCGCTCGCTGCAATCGCCGCCGCCGCAGAACCTGTGATTACGGTCATCGGTGGCCTGGTCACCGTGATCGGCGCGGTATCGGCGGCGCTTGGCGTCGGATTCCTGGCCGCCGGCGGGATCGTGCTCGCTGTGGTCGCCGCGATCGCCCTGCTCGGCTATGCGGGCTTTCAGCTCTACGCCAACTGGGACAAGGTGAAGGCCTATTTCATCGGTGTCTGGAACGGCATCCAGGCGCGCGTCGCGGCCGCCGTCGCGTGGTTCCGGTCGCTCGGCCCGCTGTTCCGCCAGATCGGCACCGCGATGCTCCAGGGCCTCATCATCGCGCTCAACCCGCTTACGCTGGTGCGGCACATATTGGGGCTTGGCGGGACGATCGTCGCCACGCTGCGCAAGGTGCTCGGCATCCGCTCGCCGAGCCGCGTTTTCATGGGTATCGGCGATCAGATCATGGCCGGGCTTTCGGTCGGGCTCGATCGCGGCGTCGACGGGCCGCTCGATCGGTTGCGGCGCGGCGGCGCGAGGCTGACGGCGGCGCTCGCCACCGCCACCATCGGCGCGACCCCGATCGCGGCCGGCGCGGCCGGGCCCGGCTCGGCGCTTGCGGTTCGCGCAACCTCGCGGGCAACGCCTGTAGTCAACAATTACGCGATCACGATCGGCGCCGGCGCCGGGGGTGACGCCGCGGTCCTCGCCCGCCAGATCATGACCGAGATCGAGAAAATCCAGGCCGCGAACGCCCGCGCCAGCTATCGGGATGATGGCTGATGCACCTCGCCGCGCTCGGCCTGTTCATTTTCGAGTTCGCGACCTGGCCGTTCGAGGATCTGTCGCGGCGCAGCGACTGGGGGCACGCCGCCGCTGCGCGCGTCGGCGCGCGCGATGCGCTCCAGTTCACCGGGCCGGGTGACGAGACCATCTCGATCCAGGGCAAGCTCGCCCCCGAAGTCGCCGGCAGCTTCGCCTCGATCGACACGCTCCGCGCGATGGCTGACGAAGGCGACGAATATCAGTTCGTGCTCGG
>PKED01000199.1 GCA_002863155.1 Sphingomonadaceae bacterium
TGACGCAGCAGGCGATCCAGCTCGGCTTCATGCCGCGGCTCCGGATCGAGCACACCAATGCCGCGACCTTCGGCCAGATCTACATCCCGCTGATCAACTGGGCGATGCTGGCGATGGTGATCGTGCTTGTGCTGCTGTTCCGCAGCGTCTCGCACCTCACATCGGCATACGGTGTGGCGGTGACCGGCGCGATGCTGATCGATACCTGCCTGCTGGCGGTCGTCCTGACCCGTCTTTGGGAATGGTCGCCGGTGCGTACGGTGCCGCTGCTCGGGCTGTTCTTCATTGTCGACGGAGCGTATTTTGCCGCGAACCTGACCAAGGTTCAGACCGGCGGCTGGTTTCCGCTGGCGGTCGGTTTTGCGATCTTTGCCGTCCTCACCACCTGGTCGAAGGGCCGCAAGCTGATGGTCGAGCGGATGCGTGAAACCGCGATGCCGATGAGCGTTTTCATCCGTTCGGCCGCGAATGCCGCGACGCGCGTCCCCGGCACCGCCGTCTTCATGACGTCAAGCCCGATCGGGGTGCCGCACGCGCTGCTCCATAACCTGAAGCATAATCGCGTCCTGCACGACCGGATCATCCTCCTGACGGTCAAGATCGACGATGTTCCGGTGGTCCCCGCGGATGAGCGCTGCAATCTTGAGGATCTCGGCCACGGGTTCCACCGCATGATCCTGCGCTACGGCTTTGTCGAGGAGCCCGACGTTCCCGCCGCGCTCGCCAATGTGCATCGCTGCGGCGCCGATTTCCGGATGATGGACACCAGTTTTTTCTTGGCACGGCAGACGCTGTTGCCCTCGGCAAAGCCCGGCATGAGCATCTGGCGCGAAAAGCTGTTCGCCTGGATGCTCAGGAACGCCGAAGGAGCGATGGAGTTCTTCCGCCTGCCGACCAACCGCGTGATCGAGCTCGGCAGCCAGGTGGAGATTTGACATCGACGGCTGGGCCGGCGCCGATTATCGTCTCGGCGCTGTTCGGCGCAGCCGATTTCGCATTCTTCGATGGGCTGAGGCGTGACCATTTTCCGCCCGAACGCAATGTCATCGCGGCGCATCTTACGCTGTTTCACCATCTTGCCCCCGAACTAGCGGCTGAGCTCAAGCGGCGGCTAGCATTCGAAACGCGCGGCGTAGCGGCGCCGCCTGCGCGGGTGATCGGCCTGATCAATCTGGGGCGCGGGGTCGCCTTCCGCATCGACTCCCCCGAACTCGCAGCGATCCGTGCGCGCCTCGCCGACGCCTTCGCCGGGATGCTGACACCACAGGACCGCGCAGGCTGGCGACCGCATGTCACCGTGCAGAACAAGGTGTCGCCTGTCGAAGCGAAAGCGCTTCAGGCACGGCTGGAGGCGGGGTTCGCGCCGCGGCCGGTGGCGATCGCGGGGCTTGCCAGCTGGTGGTATCGCGGCGGCCCGTGGGAGCCGCTATCGAAGCAAATGTTCACCGCTTGACCCGCCGCTTGCCAGCCCTTATGCGGCCTGCTCGCCAAAGCGGCGACCCGATTGGGGCGAAGTAGCTCAGCTGGTTAGAGCACGGGAATCATAATCCTGGGGTCGGGGGTTCAAGTCCCTCCTTCGCTACCACTTTCATACCCGGTTCGGTCTGTGCGCCAGCAACAGCGCCGCCAGATGGCCAGTTGGGACTTAGCTCGAATTCTTTCCAAAGCTCACCAAGCCGTTATCTTTACGGTAAAAACGAGGTTCTTCACACGGGTGAGAGACTTTCCCGCGGCGGCTAAATCGACTGCCAGCCGCCCGTAACGATTGCGCCGTGCCGCGCGAACACCATGTTGCTATTCGCTCCCGCATTTCTCTAGAGGCGGACGCGCCCAGAGACAGGATCACGACCATGCCCAACACCTATTCGACCCGCATGCTCATCATCGGCTCCGGCCCGGCGGGGCTGTCCGCCGCCATCTATGGCGCCCGCGCCGGCATGAAGCCGATCCTGGTTCAGGGCATCCAGCCCGGCGGCCAGTTGATGACGACGACCGATGTCGAGAATTATCCCGGCTTCCGCAACGTGATCCAGGGCCCATGGCTGATGGATGAGATGTCCGCTCAGGCCGAACATGTCGGCACGCGGCTGATGTACGACACGATCGTCGGGGTCGATCTGTCGCGCCGCCCTTTCCGCCTGATCGGCGACGGCGGCGACGTTTATGAAGGCGACGTGCTGATCATCGCGACGGGTGCGCAGGCCAAATGGCTCGGGCTCGACAGCGAGGAGCGGATGAAAGGCAAGGGCGTCAGCGCTTGTGCGACCTGCGACGGTTTTTTCTATCGCGGCAAGAAGGTCGCGGTGATCGGCGGCGGAAATACCGCCGTCGAGGAGGCTTTGTACCTCACCAATCACAGCGACGACGTCACCCTGATCCATCGTCGCGACTCGCTGCGTGCCGAGAAGATTTTGCAGGACCGACTGTTCGCCAATCCCAAGATCAAGGTGCTTTGGAACAAGGAAGTCCGCCGCTTCGTCGGCGGCGGCCAGCCCGAGGGTCTGGTCGGGATCGAACTTCTCGACCGCGAAAACGGCGAAACGATGCTGCTCGATGTCGAAGGGGGATTTGTCGCGATCGGCCACCACCCGGCCACCGAACTGTTCCGGGGGCATGTTCGGCTCGACGATGACGGTTACATCGATGTCGAGCGGGGCTCGACCCGCACCAGCGTGGCGGGCGTCTTCGCGTGCGGCGACGTGATGGACAAGATTTACCGCCAGGCCATCACGGCTGCGGGCACCGGCTGCATGGCGGCACTCGATGCGGAGCGTTTTCTGGCCGAAGCAGAGTTCGAGGAAATTGCCGCCGCCGCCGAATGATCAGGCGATTGCGGTGCCGATGGCGGCCAGCAGCGCCGCCTTGTCCTCTGTCCGCGAAAAGCTGTGCGAGGCGGTGTCGATGGCGATGATCCTACCCGGATAGCCTCGGCGGCGCGCGGCGGCGCGAAAGGCGATCGCCGTGGCGTCACGCTCGGCCAGGATGATCGTGGTGCAATCCGGATCAAGCGCGCCGAACACCGCCTCCTCCAGTGCGACGACGCCAGCTGGCGCGGGCCCGAGTGATTTGCGCAAGCCCGCGACAAGCTTGTTCGGGCTCACGCCGCCGCGCGCGAACCGCATCCACTCGCGCGGATCGCGCAGCCGTTCGGCA
>PKED01000153.1 GCA_002863155.1 Sphingomonadaceae bacterium
GCAGCCCCCAAATCACGAAAGGCCAAATCACCCGCTTGACCCTGCCCCCGCACTGGGGGACACATATCCACCCGGGTCAATTCTCGATGGAAATCCCGGGTCACTTCTCAGTGGCAATCAACAGTACGTGCAAAATTTGGCAGCCGCATCGCGTCGGTCGTTCACCTCGCCGCCTATTACGACGTCACCGGCGAACCCAATCCTCTCTACGACGAGATCACCGTCGAGGGGACGCGCCGGCTGATCGATGCACTGCGTGACTTCGAGGTCGACCAATTCATCTTTGCCAGCACGATGCTCGTCCACCGGCCGACCGACAGCCCTGACGAACGCATCAATGAAGAATCGCCGATCGATCCGAGCTGGCCCTATCCCGAATCCAAGGTACGTACCGAAGCGATGCTCCGTGAGCGTCATGGGAACATCCCGGTCGTCTTTCTCAGGATTGCCGGCGTCTATGAGGACGAAGGCCATCAGCCCTTCATCGCGCAGCAGATCGCCCGGATCTACGAGCACCGGCTGATCGCCCACCTTTACCCGGGCATGCTTTGCGCCGGCCAGTCCTTCGTCCACCTCGACGATCTGACCGATGCGATCGCGCGGCTGGTCGACCGCAGGGATGAGCTGCCGATCGAATTGCCGCTGCTCATCGGCGAGCCGGAAGCGCTTGGCTATGCCGAAGTCCAGGACGTCATCGGCCGCGCGTTGCGCGGGGAGCGCTGGGACACGCTTCGGATTCCACAGCCGGTCGCCAAGGCAGGTGCCTGGGTGCAGGACAAGCTTCTGGGCGAGGACAGCGAAATCAAGCCGTGGATGGTCGAGGCGAGCAACGACCATTATGTCCTCGATATCAGCCGCGCGCGGCAGCTTCTTGATTGGGAGCCAGTGCACCAACTCCGCACGACGCTCCCGAAGATGGTGGCGGCGCTCAAGCGGGACCCCGTCGCCTGGTATGCCGCCAACAAGCTCAATCCTTCGCTGGTCGCGTGGTATGGCCAACGGCCGGGGCCTCCGGCGGGGCATGACCATCGAGCGGAAGGCGAAGGCGACGCCGCCAGCGAAGATCGGAGCCCGGGCAAAGCGCGCGGCCCCGATCGTCACGACCACAATATGGCCGTGGCGCCCGGCGATCATTCGATGGGCGGCGACCACATGGCGGTAATGGACGCGGATGGTCGAAAGACGCGATGGGCACATTATGCCAATATCGGACTTGGCGCGTGGCTGGCGGCGAGCCCGCTCGTCTACGATGCCGTAACTAACGAGACGGTCGCGGCATCGGTGCGCGCGGTGACGATAGACCGCGGCCTTGCGCCAATCGAGTGGCGGGCCGATCTGCTCATGGCGAGCGACATCGCGAGCGGGACGTTGTTGGCGCTGTTCGGCCTGCTTTCGCTATCCAGGCGGACCGCCTGGTTCGGGCAATGGGCGGCGTGCTTCGTTGGCATATGGCTGCTTTTTGCACCGCTGCTTTTCTGGAGCCCAAGCGCCGCGCAATATCAAAACGACCTGCTCGTCGGCACACTTGCCATCGCTTTCTCCGTCCTCGTGCCGATGATGCCGGGAATGAGCATGGCGGGGATGATGGACCCCAAATCGATACCGCCGGGATGGACCTACGGTCCATCGACGGACGCGCAGCGGCTTCCCATCGCGATGCTGGGACTGATCGGGCTGCTGATCTCGCGCATGCTGACCGCCTATCAGCTCGGCCATGTCGATGGCGTCTAGGAACCCTTCTTCTCAGGCTCGCTCGCCGATCCCCGCAACGGGACCGAGGAGATCATTACCTCGGATGTCTCCAAGGCCTGGCCCATTCCCGATGCCGGGCTTGGCGCGGTCAGCTATACGTTTGAAATTCTGATGGCGGTCATGGGAACGCGCGACCGCTGGCGTACGATGCCGTGGATGGTCACCTTCTTCGGCATCCTCGTGATCCCGCTCGGGGTCGTTTCGATCTATTTCATCATCATCCAACCGATCGTCATCGGGACATGGAGCACGCCCGCGCTGATCGCAGGCCTCGCCATGCTGGTGATGATCCCATTCGCGCTAGACGAGGTGATCGCCATGGGTCAGTTCCTGAAATGGGCACGCTGCCAGGGCAAGCCGCTCATCGCCACCTTCTTCCATGGCGATGCCGTCGAAAAGGGCGAGGTGGACTCCTTTGATGCGCTCGCCAGCCCCGTCGCCTTCTGGAAAAACGCAACCCGCGGCATCACGCTGCCATGGCCATTGGCGGCGAGCATGGTCTTGGGCGCGTCGCTGATGCTGACCCGTCTGACCTTCGGCACGACGGGGGCGATGGCCAACAGCGACCACGTCGCCGGTGCGATGGTCATCACGATATCGATCATTGCGACCGCGGAAGCGGCGCGCGCGCTTCGTTTTCTGAACATCGTCGCCGGCGTCTGGATCGTTTCCGCGCCGCTGTTTCTCGCTGGGGCGAGTATTGCAGCAACGCTCGGCGATATCGCGGTCGGGGCGGTTATCATCGGGCTCAATCTTCGGCGCGGCAAGCGCAGCAGCGAGCATTATGCCGGCTGGGACAGATACATTGTTTGACGCGACACGTATCACGATTTGCGCTGTGGCGGTGCTGCGGCTTTGACCGGCAACGGGCCTTCGCTGTCCGAATGGGTGTGGGCCGCGGTGAACGTCTTTTTTTTAATAATCGCCGGCATCTTGTTCTTCTCGATCGACGACTCCGTATTGGGTACGCTCGCCTTGGCTGTTACGCTGATCATGGGCGAACTGATTGCCCGCTTGTTATCGCGTTGGGTCGCGCGCTGCGCTGAGATTGAATGATTGCTGAGCTGCGTGGAAAGCTATTGTCCATCACCAGTGAACGCGCTCGGACACTTCAAGATCGCGGAGAGGCGACCGCCAGCCGCGGCCCCATAACGCTCTCGGCAAAAGTCCACCAACGTCGCTGGCAACCCGGTTGGCGGTACATTGTACGCCGCTGCCGGTCCGGACCGGATGACGCTCAGCAGGAGGAAAATGTGCGGCCGTTGACCGTCATCCTTCCCCACCGTGCAACCGTGTTCAGGTATCACGGCCATGCGTCTGGCGAGGCAGATAGC
>PKED01000012.1 GCA_002863155.1 Sphingomonadaceae bacterium
TGCGTCCCGAATGGGCAGAGCGAGCAGCAGATGCTCGACCACGCCGAGAAAGGCGAGCCCGGCGACCAGCGTGTAGCTTGCGGCGATGCCGGGGTTGGTGCTGGCCTCTGCCGCAAGCCATGCCGCCCAGGTCGCGGCGGCGCCGAACGCGATCGAAAACGGATAGAGCCAGTTGCACCGCGCTTTGCGGAAATAGCTTTTCAGATAGGCGAGATGCGCCGGGAAAATCTCGTCCGACAGGCTGGGGACGCCGAAAAACAGGTTGAGCTTGGCCGACAGCCGCATCGCAAAGAGCAGTGCGAAGGCGAGCGGCGCGGTCTGGTTCGGCTGGCCCCAGGTAACCGCGAACAGCAGCGCGACGGTCGCGGCGAGCGCGATTTCGTGATGGATCACGGTCGCGGTGGCGAGCTTGAAGCGTTCCCACCCGCGCGCGCCCGGCGGGCAGGGCAGATGGCGCGGGCCACTGACGAAACCCATCAGGAAACCCATTTCGTGCCAACCCCAGATCGCGACCGACGCGGCAAAAGCCAGGTACACCGACGTCATGTCGGTGGCGCCTGCGCTCAGCATGATCGCGCCAAGGCCGACAAGCGCCACGACACCCGCCCAGCGATAGCTGCGCGCGAAGCTGGGCTGCGGTCGGCTGTCGAGCCAGACCACGACGGCTGTGCCGAAGAACCAGACCATCAGGGCAAAAAGGAGCGGCGGCATGCTCACCAGGCCGGGACCAGCCGGACATTGGCGGGCAGCGCGTTGCGCTTTGCCGGGATGAACAGCATCCGCACGAAGGTGGCGCCTGCAGCCGCCGTCAGCGCGAGCTTTTTCACGCGGCCGACGATACCGCCCTGCGCCGCCGCCGCGTCCATCGCGGTCGAGATCGTCCGCATCCGCTCCATCCCGGCGCGGAAGGCCGCATTGTCGCTGTCGAGCGTCAGCGGAAAGACCTGTTTGGAGATTTCGGAGCAGATGTCGAACACCCGGTAGTCATAGTCGGTCGGGTCGATGCCGAGCGCGGCGTGGAACGACGGGCGGTTATGGTCGCGGACATACATGGTCGCATAGACCGCGAGCAGGAAGAACTTGATCCACAGCCGGTTGTGGCCCCGCAGCAGTTTCGGATCGTTGCGCATCAGCAGCGCGAACGCCTCGCCATGGCGGAACTCGTCGTTGCACCATTGTTCGAACCAGTTGAAGATCGGATGGAAGCGCAGCTCGGGGTGACGGGCGAGGTGCCGGTAGATCGCGATATAGCGCGCATAGCCGATCTTTTCGGACAGATAGACGGCGTAGAAGATGAACTTCGGCCGAAAATAGGTGTACTGCTTGGTCTTGGTGAGGAAGGACAGGTTCACGCCGATCCCGGCGTCCTTCAGCGTATCGTTGATGAAGCCGGCATGGCGGCTTTCGTCACGGCTCAGCAGCTTGAACAGCTGCTTGATGTCCGGATTCTTCGCGCGCTTGGCGATCTCGGCATAGAGGATGCAGCCGGAAAATTCGGACGTCAGCGAACTGACGAGGAAGTCGACAAACTCGGCGCGCAGTTCCTCGGGAAGGCTTTCGATCACGCCGTCGAACGCTTCGGTGCGGCGGAAATGGCGCTTGTTGGGGTCGGACTGCATCTCCGCGATCAGATTATCCCATTCCCGGCGGACGTTCGACACGTCGATCCGATCGAGCGCGGCATAATCGGTGGTGTAGAAACGGGGGGAGAGCACCGTTTCGCGCTGGGCGATCTTCATCGATTCGGTGTCGGTGGCCTTGGCCGAATGGGGCGTCGGGAACTTCGCTGGCGCGTTCATGCAACCCTCCCAGGCGAGAAGCTAACTTCATAGAGTTCGGTCATTTCGAAATGACCGGCGAATTTGGTCCAGAGCCGCTCGATCGCGGTCGCGCGCTCGATGGTCGCGATCCGCTCGAAGCTGGCGCTTTCGCCGAACCCCACGACGATTGGTTCTCCGTGCACGCGCACCCGGTCGCCGGGATAGATCGGCAGATCGCCTGCCAGCTCGACATGCGCGTGGCAGGCCGCATCGCTGTTATCGATCTCGATCCGGCAGGGCGTATCGAACGAGGTGCGGCGGAACGGCATCAGCGCCCCTTCCCGGATGCGAGCAGCGCCATGAAGGCGGCGCGGTTGGATGGCCCGAACGCCCCGAGTTCGAGCGAACGGCCCGACACTGTGTCGACCAGCGAAAGCTGGCCGTCATTCCAGAGCGTCAGCTCGAACGGTGCCTCTGCCCCCAGTCCGCGCAGGCGGCGGTCGCGCGCCATGCCGCGCATCACGCTGCGCACGAAGCCGCTTTCGGTGAAGGGCGCCACGGTGCCGGCAACACGCTTTGCGCTGACGTCTTCGATCACCACCGCCCCGTCGGCGCGATCGATGAAGCGCAGGCGCCGGCTCTCGACAATTTTCGCGCCTTCGTCCGCGCGAACGGCGGCGGGAATAGCCGCGGGCGGCAGACCTGCAATCCGCGCCGCGCTCGTCGCGGCGAGCGACGCGACGACAAGGCCGCACGCAAGCACCAGCGCACCCTTGGGCAGCATGTTGCTGTGGTCGTGGCTCATGCTCATGCTGCCACCGCCGTGCCAGCGGGGATGCTCGGCTGGGGCAGTGCGTCTGCAACCGGCGAGACAAGGCCGTCGCCCTGGGCTGCCCGGGTGGCTCGCGCGGCGATCATGCCGACACGGGCGATATCGGGAACCGCGCGGAACATCGGGCGCGGCTCGTTGAAATGCCAGGCCTGGGCGTGCGGCCACAGCGCGATATAGCCCAGCCGCTGCTTGCCGGTCAGCTGCATCAGCAGGTCGCCGGTGCCGCGGGTGCGGGCGCGCAGATCGATGGAGCCGATCATCTGCAGCGGCAGGTTGATGCATTTCGGGATCGCCATGCCGAACCGCAGCACGATCCGCCGGTTGGTGATCGTGTAGACGGTCGTCTTTGCCGTGCCGAACGCGATCAGGTGCAGCAGCGCGAGCCCGATCGACCCCGCCACCAATGTCATCGCGAAACCGATCGTCGAGCCGCCGATCAGCGCCGTCGCTGCCAGTACCGCGAAGTATCCGGCGACGGGTGCCGTA
>PKED01000195.1 GCA_002863155.1 Sphingomonadaceae bacterium
ATACTTAGAATTGCACAAATCCCAACCACACCAACCGCGAGAAATGCAATTCCCCAGCTGAAGTTCTGTCCTAGCCAGGTCCCCAGAGGAACCCCGACCACATTGGCCACTGTAAGCCCTGTGAACATCATCGCGATCGCCTGAGCTTCTTTCCCGGGACGGGCGAGTTTTCCAGCTACCACTGCACCAATTCCGAAGAATGCACCATGAGGAAGACCGGATAGAAACCTGGCAAACATTAGAAGCTCGTAGGAATCTGCAAAAGCTGAAAGGGTATTGAATATAGTGAACCATACCATCAAACCTAAAAGAGTCTTTTGAGGCGGCCATTTATTTCCGAAGATGGTAAGCAGGGGAGCGCCAACGACTACTCCAAGAGCATATGCCGAGATAAAATGTCCTGCGACCGGGATGGAAACATCCAGAGCATTAGCGATCTCAGGCAGAATACCCATGATCACAAATTCTGTCATTCCTATTCCAAAACCTCCAATTGCCAGCGCCAGTAATGCCTTTTTCATGAGAAATAATTAAAAGATCAAATTTAGTTGAGAATCGAAAGTCTCACCAGATTTACTTCAGTTTTCTGCGATAACCTTTTCGGTTTTCCGCAGATATTCTGAAAGCCCTGCAGCATAAGAATTTCCGACTATTAGTCTATCGTTAAGAAGCTCAAAAAAGATTGGTACAATAGTATGTATTTGTTACTTTTGCTTTCCATAATAAATACAGAAGAAATAGCTGATTATGAATATACACGAATATCAAGGAAAAGAAATTTTGAGCAGCTTTTGAAAGCAACTTTAAAAACTATGTAAGTTTTTACTGTATCAACAAAATGCAACGAATCAAAAATAGAGGACGTCATTGTTTTTTTAGTGAATGTTCGTTTGGCTTCACTAGATAGAGATAGTCTGAAACTAGATGACGCAAACCTGGCCAGCAAAGAAATTTAGTGACACTTTGATGTTATTGCAGTGTTGGATTTCATTGCGTAAACACAAGAGCAGCATCAGGCAACACCGTCAAAGTGGTAGGCAACACTTACCACGAATCACATTTGAAGCAGATGGTGACATCAGGCAACACCGTGATGTATCAGGCAACACCATCAAAAGGGTAGGCAACACCTATCGCGAGTCACTGTTGAAGCAGATGCGGGCATCAGGCAACACCTACGCGGTCAGCCTGGGCTCAGGCTTCGGCCTTGCCGACAGCGGACTTGATCAGGGTCTGCAGCTCACCCTTCTCGAACATCTCGAGGATGATGTCGCTGCCACCGACCAGCTCACCGTTCACCCACAGCTGCGGGAAGGTCGGCCAGTTGGCATAGGTCGGCAGGTTGGCGCGAATTTCCGGGTTCTGCAGGATGTCGACGTAAGCGAACTTCTCGCCGCAGCCCATTACCGCCTGGGTCGCACGAGCGGAAAAGCCGCACTGCGGGGCGTTGGGCGAACCCTTCATGTAAAGCAGCACCGGGTTGTTGGCGATCTGTTCTTTGATGGTTTCGATGATATCCATGGAGTACCTCGGCTAGACACGGTTGCCGCGCATTGTAACGGAAAACACGCGGGAAAGCCGAGCGGAGGACTCGGCTTTGTTGTGGTGCAAAGGCCGTCAATACAGCGGTTCAGCCCACCGGAGGCCACGGGCTGCGGATTTGCGCCTGTGCTCGCTTTCTGGATAAGATCGCGCCTTTCCCGTTTCGTCGCTCCCCGTGCGACCCCCAGTCGTCGGTCCCCTTTTTCTGTCGAAAAGCACTGGATCGCGCTGCGGCAATAAAGGTAGTTGATATGAGCGCAAGGCATTTTCTCTCACTGATGGACTGCACGCCCCAGGAGCTGAACAGCCTGGTCCGCCGCGGCATCGAGCTGAAGGATCTGCGCGAGCGCGGCGTCCTGTTCGAACCCCTGAAGAATCGCGTGCTGGGCATGATCTTCGAGAAAGCCTCGACCCGCACCCGCCTGTCCTTCGAAGCCGGCATGATCCAGCTCGGCGGCCAGGCGATCTTCCTCTCCCCGCGCGACACCCAGCTCGGGCGCGGCGAGCCGATCAGCGATTCGGCCATCGTCATGTCCCGCATGCTCGATGCGGTGATGATCCGCACCTTTGCCCATTCGACCCTCACCGACTTCGCCGCCAATTCCAGCGTGCCGGTGATCAACGGCCTGTCCGATGACCTGCACCCCTGCCAGCTGATGGCCGACATGCAGACCTTCCATGAGCATCGCGGCAGCATCGCCGGCAAGACGGTGGCCTGGATCGGCGACGGCAACAACATGTGCAATACCTATATAGAAGCTGCCATCCAGTTCGACTTCCAACTCAAGGTCGCCTGCCCGGAAGGTTACGAGCCCGACGCCGAGCTGATGGCGCGCGCCGGTGATCGCGTGCAGGTAATGCGTGATCCGCGCGCAGCGGCTGCAGGCGCGCACTTGATCAGCACCGACGTCTGGGCCTCCATGGGCCAGGAAGACGAAGCCGCCGCGCGCCTGGCGACGTTCCGCCCCTATCAGGTGGACCGCGCCCTGCTCGATTGCGCCGCCGATAACGTGCTGTTCATGCATTGCCTGCCGGCACACCGCGGCGAGGAGATCAGCCATGACCTGCTCGACGATCCACGCTCCGTCGCCTGGGATCAGGCCGAGAACCGCCTGCATGTGCAGAAGGCTCTGCTGGAGTTTCTCGTCGAGCCGGCCTATCACCACGCATGAAACACGAGCCGCCGCTGCTGCAACTGCGTGACCTGGCCTGCGGCTACGGCGAGCAGAGCATCGTCCAGCACCTGAACCTGCATCTGAACCGCGGCGACATCGGCTGCCTGCTGGGTCCGTCCGGCTGCGGCAAGACCACCACGCTGCGCGCCATCGCCGGCTTCGAGCCGGTGCACCAGGGCGAGATTCACCTGGCGGAATCGGTCATCTCCCGCTCGGGCTTTACCCTCGCGCCGGAGAAGCGTCGTATCGGCATGGTGTTTCAGGACTACGCGCTATTTCCCCACCTCACCGTGGCGGAAAACATCGCCTTCGGCATCCGCAAGCAGCCTGACTGCTCGCGAATCGTTGGC
>PKED01000062.1 GCA_002863155.1 Sphingomonadaceae bacterium
GGCCTTTTCCTTTCTTTCTTATTCTTCGCTCTTCTACCCTCATTGCAGATCGCTATTGCCTGAGGGCAAAGTAATGTCTTTTTGATCTGCCTCGCGAACGCAGCCGATGGTCGGTTGCCGCATTCGAGGCAGTCCATGAGCGTTATCCCTCTCAGGTCCGAAATCTCATCGCGCGGCGCGCGCATGCTGCGCACTGCGCTTGGCGGCGACATCGCCCGCTGGCTCGACGAGCCCGATGTCATCGAAGTCATGCTCAACCCCGACGGGCGTCTCTGGGTGGACCGGTTGGGCGAGGGTCTCGCGGCGAGCGAATGTCTGATGAGCGCAGCCGATGGCGAGCGGATCATCCGGCTGGTCGCCCATCATGTCGGCGCCGAGGTGCATGCAAGCGTACCGCGTGTGTCCGCCGAACTGCCGGAAGGCGGCGAGCGCTTCGAAGGTCTGCTGCCACCGGTGGTTGCCGCCCCGAGCTTCGCCATCCGCAAACCAGCCATCGCGGTGTTCTCGCTGGCCGATTACGTGACGACCGGGATCATGAGCAAATGGCAGGCCGAAGCGCTTGCCGGTGCGGTCGCTGCGAGAAAGAACATTCTGGTCGTCGGCGGCACCTCGACCGGCAAGACGACGCTCACCAATGCGTTGCTCGCCGAGGTCGCAGCCACGTCCGACCGTGTCGTCCTCATCGAGGATACGCTGGAGCTGCAATGTGCAGCGCCCAATCTGGTATCGCTGCGAACCAAGGACGGCGTTGCGACTTTGTCCGATCTTGTCCGGTCGGCGCTGCGCCTGCGGCCCGATCGCATTCCCATCGGAGAGGTGCGCGGTGCCGAGGCGCTCGATCTGCTGAAAGCCTGGGGCACCGGTCATCCAGGCGGGGTCGGCACGCTTCACGCCGGCTCGGCGCTTGGCACACTGCGGCGGCTCGAACAGCTTATCCAGGAAAGCGTGGTCACCGTGCCGCGCGCGCTGATCGCCGAGACCATCGATATTATCGCCGTGCTTGTGCGCGACGGCACCGGGCGGCGCCTTGCCGAACTCGCCGAGGTGCGCGGACTCGATGCCGCGGGCGAATACGTCCTCGCACCCCTTCCATCCACAACAGGAGACCATTCGTGACCCATATCTTTTCGCGGGCGCGACCGCGCCTGTCCGCTTTGATCGTTGGGAGCGTCATTGCGCTGGCATTTGCGGCGCCCGCCCAGGCCGCCGGCTCGTCGATGCCGTGGGAAGCGCCGCTCCAGGCGATCCTCGAATCAATCCAGGGCCCGGTCGCCAAGATTGTCGCGGTGATCATCATCATCGCCACCGGGCTGGCGCTCGCTTTCGGGGATACATCGGGAGGCTTCAGGCGCCTGATCCAGATCGTCTTCGGGCTTTCGATCGCCTTTGCCGCGTCCTCCTTCTTCCTTTCGTTCTTCTCCTTCGGCGGCGGAGCGCTGGTCTGATGGACAGCGGTCAATCTCCTCTGCCGAACGGCTTTGCTGTTCCAGTTCACCGGGCGCTGACCGAGCATATCCTGCTCGGCGGTGCGCCGCGCGGGCTCGCTATCGCCAATGCGACGTTGGCGGGCGCAATCGGACTGGGTCTGCAGCTGTGGATCGCAGGCGCCGCGTTTTTCGCGCTCGGCCACATGGTCGCGGTCTGGGCCGCCCGGCACGATCCTCAATTCGTCGATGTCGCGCGGCGGCATCTGCGGTTCCCCGCGCATCTGCAGGTCTGAGCCATGCTGAGCTTGCGCGAATATCGGAACAAGGCCGACCGGCTTGCGGACTTCCTGCCATGGGCGGCGCTCGTCGCCCCCGGCGTCGTGCTCAACAAGGACGGCAGCTTCCAGCGCACGTCTCGCTTTCGCGGGCCGGATCTCGACAGCGCGACCCCTGCCGAACTGGTTGCAACGACGGCGCGCCTGAACAGTGCGCTGCGCCGGCTCGGTTCGGGCTGGTCGATCTTCGTCGAGGCCGTGCGCCGTCCGGCACTGGATTATCCCGTCTGCGCATTTCCCGATCCGGCCTCGGCACTGGTCGAACGAGAGCGCGCCGCGCAGTTCGCAGAGGAGGGCGCGCATTTCGAGAGCCGCTATTTTCTGACCTTCCTATGGATGCCGCCTGCCGAGGATGCCGCGCGGGCTGAAAGCTGGCTCTACGAAGGAAAGGCCGAGAAAGGCGTGGATCCGCGCGAGCTTCTCGAGGGCTTCGCCGATCGGACCGACCGGCTGCTGCGCCTGTTCGAAGGGTTCTTTCCTGAGGTCCAATGGCTCGATGATGGCGAGACCCTGAGCTATCTTCACAGCTGCATCTCGACGCGACTGCACGATGTACGCGTTCCCGAAACCCCGATGCATCTCGATGCGCTGCTTGCCGACGAGCCGCTGACCGGCGGTCTCGAACCGCGCCTGGGTGCGGCCCATCTGCGGACACTGACCGTGATCGGCTTTCCGAGCGCGACATTCCCCGGCCTGCTCGATGAACTCAATGCGCTAGGCTTTGCCTATCGCTGGTCGACGCGGGCAATCATGCTCGACAAATCCGATGCGACGAAGCTGCTTTCGAAAATTCGCCGCCAGTGGTTCGCCAAGCGCAAATCGGTCGCCGCGATCCTCAAGGAAGTGATGACCAACGAGGCTTCGGTGCTGGTCGACAGCGATGCCGCCAACAAGGCCGAGGATGCCGATGCCGCGCTGCAGGAGCTGGGCGCCGACCATGTCGGGCTCGCGCTGGTCACCGCGACCGTTACGGTGTGGGACGAGGAACCGGCGCTTGCCGCCGAGAAGCTGCGGCTGGTCGAAAAGGTCATCCAGGGCCGCGATTTTACCTGCGTGACCGAAGGCATGAATGCGATCGAGGCCTGGCTCGGATCGCTGCCCGGCCATGTCTACGGCAATGTTCGCCAGCCCCCGATCTCGACGCTGAACCTTGCGCATATGATGCCGCTTTCGGCTGTCTGGGCCGGACTGGAACACGATGCGCATTTCAACGCGCCGCCGTTGTTTTACGCCAAGACCGAAGGCTCGACCCCGTTCCG
>PKED01000039.1 GCA_002863155.1 Sphingomonadaceae bacterium
GCCGATCTCATCGGCGAAGTTGTTGTAGAGGTACTGGCGGCTGACTTTGGCTTCACGGGCGACCGAGACGAACGTCACAGCTTGCCTGGTGTCACGCAGGCGCTTGATCGCGTCCTCGACCGCAGCGCGCTTTTCAGCACTGCGGCGGCTGCGAGCATCATTGAGGGTGGCGATCCGCAGATCCGGTCCCGTGGTCATGGCGTCGCTTTCTCCCGAGCAGCGGCCGGCCTGTAGCGCTGTTTTTCGCCTTTGTAGAGGCCGTGCGCCTCGATGGAACGGATGATGGTGTCGGTGTTGTGGACGGCGTCCTTGTTGCGTTGTAGCCGCTTGCGCGTGATGTCGGCCAACCGGGTCTGACCCCCTTTCTCGTAATTCCGCGCTTCCTGTTCGAGCCCTTCGATCGCGACGTAAAGTCCGGCGCGCTCGCAGCGGAAGTGCTCGAGGTCGTCGCCATCGGCGCGGAAGAACCGGCAGGTTAGGCAAGCGTTTGCGTTCTCGCACCATTCGCCGAGCTGGCCGGGCAGCGTGCAGGCCCCGCCACAGACCCGCGTTGCCATCATGGTTTCCTTGCGCAGCAGGAGATCGCCGACGACCTCATCGACCTTGCCCGCGATCGTGAAGAACTGGCCGCCGCCTTTGCGGAGCAGGGCGTTTTTTTTGAGCTCCAGGCGCTTGTTGACGTACATCGACGCCATATCGGGCGAGGCGTGGCCCAGTTCGAACATGATGCTGAGAATATCGTGACCTTCGGCTGCCATCTGCGTCCCGCGATGGTGGCGCAGCGGATGCCACGAGAAGTCGAACGGCTTGCCTTCGCCGTCGACGATCCCATGTCTGAGGCACAGCATCTTGAGTTCTTGCAAGGTCCAGTTGTTGCCGAGGAACGACTCGCGCTTGCCGTAGAAGACCGGGAACAGGTATTTCGTCGCGCTGCCGTAACGCTGCCGGACGCGATCCCGCTGGGCCTCGATCAGCTCGATCATAGCGTGGTGCGCCGGATCGGTGACCAGCAAGGGCTTGGTATTCCAGCGGCTGACCTTATTCTGCCAGAACGTGAACAGCATGAACCGCTTGTCGTGCGGATCGGGCCGCAGGCAGTCGAAGAGCAGGGCATGCAGGTCTTCGGCCCGCGCGCCGGTCGTGATGCCGATCATGAAGATCGCAGGGATCGGCGCGGGTAGTTCGTCGAGCTTGGCCACCATGGCGGCCAGTGCTTCTGACGGAGCCGCCCGGTTGGCGCCCTCGCGCGATGCGTAAAGCCGGTTGCGCGGGTCATCCGGCGCCTGCTTGTAGCGGATCCGCCGCGCAGCGCGCTTGTCGAGCGCGATCCGCGGCCATTGTCCTGGCAGGAGGACTGGCGCCGCGCGCAGGAGCTGGACGATGTCGGTGTACCAGTTCTTGCCCGTGGCTTGCCGAGCATTTCCCCAGGCGAGGTAACGCTCTATCGTCAGTTCATTGATCTGCCCGGGATCAACAACACCATCTTCACGGAGGAACCGCGCAAATAGCCGCAGCCGCGACTGCATTCCCGATACCGTCCCTGGCGCAAGCTCGCCATGCGTCACCTTGTCGAGCAGGAAGCTGCGCATCGGTGGGCGCAGCCACGGCTCGAAGCAAATGAAGTTCAGATAGGTATCGCTCTGCCGCTGCCGGTCGCGGAAGCGCGTGTCCTCCTCACTGTAGAGATCGTTGAGCAGGATGATGTTGCGGTCATGCATCGGCGCCATCTGCGCCCGATTGATGATCGAGAAGCGATGGATGTCGCCGAACAGCTGCACTTCCGGCGACCGGTACTGGGTGGTGACGACCTTTCCATCCCGGATCCAGTTGCGGGTCTGGCTCTGCCTCCGCCGCCCATAGTTCGCGCCGTACCAAGCAGCGTATAGACCCAGTGCGGTATCGTTGTGGAACTTCGTTCTCGCAGAACCGTCACCATCTGACAATCCGAAGTTGGGGTGGGGGATGTCCGCGAGACAGCCCGCTCCAAAATGCTGAAGCAGGCTTTCGCCTTCTGCGACCAGATATCGGATCACCGGGATCCGGCGCTGGAACCAGTGGGCGTCCGCCTTACGATCGTCGAGCACCGATGCCGCGAGGTAGGCCTTGATTTCGTTGGTCAGCACCGGAACCGCGGCGCCAAGTGGTAGGCTTGCGTATGTCTGGCTCAACCATGGATGGCCGAACACCTCGTTCATTATGGCGTCTGACCAAACAGGATTCTCGACGAGGAGAGGGGACACGTCCCCGAGCCGAGCCTCAAGCCAGTTGCTGTAGCGATCGGTATCGTGCGGTGTGCCGCCGACGAGTGCCAGCGGTGTCATGCCCATTGCATGTCCTTTCCGAGAAGCTCAGCCTCGCGAAGTTTCTCAAGTCTTTCATGCACCTCATCGGGACCCGTCAGGTAAAGCCTGCGGATTTCCGACGCGAACAGGTGCTGGTAAAAGGCGGCCGTTGTCTGTGGGCTGGCATGGCCAAGGCGATCGGCCACTTCGAGCAGGCTGTAGCCCGCCGCGATCGCTTCGGACGCATGGCTGTGGCGGAACATGTGCCAGTTGAAGGCAATATGCGTGCGCTGTTCCAGCAGGCCCGCAAGCTTCTGGGCATAGGACAGGCTCATTGCGTGCCCGATGACGCCGGCTTTCACATTGGCGAAGACGTACTCGGCTCCGGATTCGAAGGCCGGCAGATATTCGTCGCTGGTGAGGTAATCGACGTACATGTTGAGCACGTAGTCGTGGACCGGCACACCGCGCGTCCGGCCGGATTTGGCGCGGGCGCCATTGGCATTGTCTTCGCGCGGAACGACCCAGACGACCTTTTCGGCGAGGTCGACATCGACATGTCGCAAGCCCAGCGCTTCGCCGATCCTGAGGCCGGTATTGTAGAGCAACACGATCAGAAACGCGTCGCGCGCGAGCCCGCACGCCTCGATCAGCCGTAGGACCTCGCTTGGCGTCAGGCGCTTTCCCAGCACCTGCTGCTGAACCCGGCCGGGATCGCCCGACAG
>PKED01000123.1 GCA_002863155.1 Sphingomonadaceae bacterium
GGAGGTGACGCGCAGGGGAGGGGGCGAGGGTATGTCTTGTGAGGGGTGGGGCGGATACGTTGTTTCATCGGGGCGATAGCTAGCTTCTGACCTACTACAGTACAAAGCGGGGTAATCCCTCTCCTGTTCTTACTGAATGTTCAGAACGGAAAAGCATTTCCTACGCAGCAGCTACTCACCAGAGGCGATGTACCAGTAGATATGTACCTGTCCCAGCAGCACTGGTGATCGCATTTGCTGCCGCTTCATATGATTTGCTACTCTTATGCTGCAGAGCGCGCTGTCGGCGGCACGCGCACTCGCCGATTACGAACAGGATGCGGAAGTGCTCGCGAGAAAGGCGATGAAGGTCGCCGCCGATATCTGCGTCTACACCAACGAAAATCTGACGATCGAAGCGCTCGACAGCGCTGCGTGATCGTCGCTCTCCGGGAAAATCCATGAACGACGCCCTGACTCCCAAGGCCATTGTCGCCGCGCTCGACGCGCACATCATCGGCCAGACCGACGCGAAAAAGGCGGTTGCGGTCGCGCTGCGCAATCGCTGGCGTCGCCAGCGGCTGGGTGCGGATCTGCGCGACGAAGTGACGCCCAAGAACATCCTGATGATCGGCCCGACGGGGTGCGGCAAGACCGAGATCAGCCGCCGCCTCGCCAAGCTCGCCGATGCGCCGTTCGTGAAGGTCGAAGCGACCAAGTTCACCGAAGTCGGTTATGTCGGCCGCGACGTCGAACAGATCGCCCGCGACCTCGTCGAGGAAGCGGTGCGGCTGGAAAAGGAACGCCGCCGGCTGGCGGTGAAGGACAAGGCCGAGGAAGCGGCGATGGCGCGCCTGCTCGACGCGCTGACCGGCAAGGGCGCGAGCGAGGCGACACGCGAGGCGTTCCGCCAGCGTTTCCACCAGGGGCTGCTCGACGCGACCGAGATCGAGATCGAAATCGAACAGGCGCCGCAGATGCCGTTCGAAATCCCCGGCGGCGCGCAGATGGGGATGATCAATCTGGGCGACATGATGGGCAAGGCGTTCGGCCAGCCGCCGCTCAAGCGCCGCAAGCTCGGCGTGCCCGCCGCGTGGGAAAAGCTCGTCGAGGAGGAAGCCGACAAGCGGCTCGATCAGGATGAAGTGAGCCGCGCGGCACTCGCCGATGCCGAAGCGAACGGCATCGTGTTCCTCGACGAGATCGACAAGATCGCGGTCAGCGACGTGCGCGGTGGATCGGTCAGTCGTGAAGGCGTGCAGCGCGACCTGCTGCCGCTGATCGAAGGGACGACGGTCGCCACCAAATACGGCCCGATGAAAACCGACCATATCCTGTTCATCGCGAGCGGGGCATTCCACGTCGCCAAGCCGAGCGACCTGCTGCCCGAACTGCAGGGGCGCCTGCCGATACGGGTCGAGCTGAAGGCGCTCACCGAGGCCGATTTCGTGGCGATCCTGTCCGACACCAAGGCATCACTGACGACGCAGTACAAGGCGCTGCTGGCAACGGAGGAAGTGAGCGTCGACATCACCGACGACGGGATCGCCGCCGTCGCCCGCATCGCCGCCGAAGTGAATGCCGAGATCGAGAATATCGGCGCGCGGCGGCTACAGACAGTGATGGAAAAGCTGCTCGAAAGCCTGAGCTTCGACGCCGAGGACCGGCGCGGCGACACGGTGGTGGTCGATGCCGCCTATGTCGAGCGCGAGCTTGCGAGCATCGCCCGCAACACTGACCTCAGCCGTTTTGTGCTCTAGAGGCGGATAACTTTTGGTTGAGTCAAATGCCCAACCGTTCGTGTCGAGCGACGTCGAGACACCCGGCGCAACGCTCGTGGCCTGTTTCTCGACTGCGCTCGAAACGAACGGGTCAAGATAATGTCATCCCGCTCTAGCGCCTCGGCGCGGGCTTGGGCTTGTCATAGGGCGTGAAGCTGCCCAGAATGCAATAGCTTGAAGGCAGGCCCGAATTGCGGTTGACGACGCGGAAGCGATCGAACTTGCAGATCTGGTCGCCGTAACTCTCGATGACGAGATAATCATTGTCGCGCATCGGCGAGCATTTGTCGGCGAGCTCGTTGCGCCAGATCCGCGCGCCCGATTGGCGGTAGAGGATGTTGCGATCGTCGACGATGTCGGGGCTGGTGCCGCGGCTGTTCCAGATGCAGTTTTCGGGCTTGCCCGGCACCCGCCCTTCGAGCGCCTTGGCAAGCGCCGGCGACATCGGCGCGCTATCCTGCGCCATCGCGGTCGCACCGACCGCCAATGCCATGGCGGCGATCAGCCGGAGCCACGGTGTCATCACGGATTTTTCCGATAGGGAATGAAGTCGCCGAACGAGCAGCCACCAGTGCGAACCCGGCTGAAGGTGTCAATGGTCGATGCGATCTGTCCCCGACATAGTCGGGAACCGTAATTGACCGTGACCAACGTGTCGCCACGGGCAACGCCCGAGCAGCCCGTCGTGTCATTGCGATAGATCACCCTGCCGGTGTTTTGCGCGTACAATAACGTGTCGCCCACCCCCTGCGTATGATAGCGATCGCTGCGCTCGGGTAGGCAAGAGGTCGGCTCGCCCGGAGTGTAGCCACTCAGCAACTGCGCCAGCTTGATTTCGTCGGCCGCCTTGCGGTCGGCAATTGCGGCCTGTTCGCGCGGCGTGGCCGCACAGCCGGCAACGAGCAACAGGGGAAGCAGGGCAAGACGGCGCATGACGATCTCCCGACGCAAACAGACCCCCTGCGGAACCCTATAAACTGTTCACCCGCGAAAATCATCCTTTCCTTGGCGCAGCGCGGCCAGTGCCTCCACCGAGCCGGCGCGCAGGAACGGGTTCGTCGCACGTTCGGCGCCGATCGTCGTCGGCACGGTGGCCTCGCCCGCCGCGCGCGCTGCGCGGACATCGGCCATCCGGGCAACCAAGGCGGCATTGTCGGGATCGACGCTCAGCGCATAGCGGCCGTTCGATTCGGTATA
>PKED01000089.1 GCA_002863155.1 Sphingomonadaceae bacterium
CCCGGTCGAGACCGGGTTCGTAGCGCTTCTTCAGCCACGTGATGATGCGGCCGTCCTTCTCCTCGACCTTCTTCGACAGCCAGATCGCAATCATCGCCGGCACGAAGGTGAGAGAGAGGATGAAGGCGAAGGCGAGCGCGATGATGACGGTCAGCGCCATCGGTCCGAACGTTTTACCCTCCACGCCGGTCAGCGTGAGCAGCGGTACGTAGACGAGGATGATGATTGCCTGCCCGTAAACCGAGGGGCGGATCATCTCGCGAGCGGCGGCTGCCACGGTCGCAAGCCGTTCCTTGACGGTCAGCAAGCGACCTTCATGATGCTGTTGTTCGGCAAGCCGCCTCAGCGCGTTTTCAACGATGATGACGGCGCCGTCGACGATCAGACCGAAGTCCAAAGCCCCAAGGCTCATCAGATTGGCCGAGACCCCAGCGCGCAGCATACCAAAGCCTGTCAGCATCATGGTGATCGGGATGACCAACGCCGCGATCAGGGCCGCACGGAAGTTGCCGAGCAGCAGGAAGAGCACGACGATGACCAGCACCGCGCCTTCGGACAGGTTTTTCGCGACCGTCTTGATCGTCGAATTGACCAGCTCGGTGCGGTTCAGCACCGGCTGAATTACGACGTCAGGAGGCAGCGAAGCGTTGATCGTCTTCAGTTTCTCAGCGACCGCGGTCGACACGATGCGGCTGTTCTCGCCGATCCGCATGATCGCCGTGCCGACGACGACTTCGGTACCGTTCTCCGATGCCGAACCCATGCGGATCGCCTGACCCGTCTTCACAGTCGCAACTTGTTCGACCGTGATCGGCACGCCGTTACGTGTCGCGATCACGGTCCTGGCCAACTCGCTGGCATTGCGAACGAGCGCATCCGAGCGAACAGCCAGACCTTCGCCATTGCGATTGACGAAGCCACCGCCGACGCTGGTGTTATTGCGCTCCAGCGCATTTCCCAGGTCCGTCAGCGTGATGCCGAGCGAGGCCAGCTTCTGCACGTCGGGCACGACGAGGAACTGCTTGGCGTAACCGCCAATCGAGTCGACACCGGCGAGGCCCGGTGTGGTCTTCAGAAGCGGCGTCACGATCCAGTCCTGCGCGGTGCGCAGGTAGGTCGCCTTGTCCTCTTCGGTCGTCAGTCGCTCGCCCTCTGGCGTGATGTAGCTGCCATCGGGCTGTTGGCCCGGTTCACCGGGCTTGTGCTTGTCGTCCTCGCGATGATCGAGACGAACGGTGTACATGTACACCTCGCCCAGGCCTGTCGCGATCGGACCCATTTCAGGGTTCACGCCGTCGGGCAGATTCTCTTGCACGCCCCGCAGACGCTCGCCCACCTGCTGGCGGGCGAAATAGATGTCCGTCGCGTCCGAAAAGACCGCCGTGATCTGCGCGAAGCCGTTGCGGCTCAACGAGCGCGTATATTCTAGGCCGGGGGTGCCGGCGAGCGCGGTTTCGATTGGAAACGACACCTGCTTCTCGACCAGCTCGGGCGAGAGGGCAGGCGCGCGGACGTTGATCTGGACCTGATTGTTGGTGATGTCCGGCACCGCGTCGATCGGTAGCCGGTAGAGGGAAAAGGCGCCGATGGCGGCGACGATGACGGTGAGGAGCAGGACTAGCCAGCGCTTCTCGACCGCCCAGGTTACGATACGGGCGATCATGGCTTAATCCTCGTGGCTCGCTTCGCCCTTGCCGATCTCGGCCTTGAGCGTGAAACTTCCGGTGGTGGCGATCTGTTCGTTGCCGGTCAGGCCCGACCGGACGATCACCGTGTCGCCCGACGCATCGCCGAGCTGGACCGGGGTCGCCTTGAAGCCGGTGGGCGTGCGCACGAACACGACCGACTTGCCCTCGAAACTCTGGACCGCCGTCGTCGGCACGCGGACCGCCCCGCTCCCGCCGCTGCCCGTGAGCTGCACGGCTGCCGTCACAGGCTCGCCGACCCGCCATTCGCCACCGCGATTGTCGAGGGTGGCGAGCGCAGGCACGAGCCGCGTCTGCGGATCAAGCGCCGGCGACACGAAGGTCACGCGGGCGGTCGCCTGACGGCCTGCCGCCTTCACCAGCACCGTATTGCCGGGACGCACCCGGCCCGCATCCTCGGGCTTGAGATTAAGCGCGATCGACACCTGGCTCAGGTTGGCGATGCGATAGAGTTCGGCATCCGCCGCGACCGTTTGTCCCAGCGTCACGGGGCGCGCAATGATCTGGCCCGAGATCGGCGCGGCAATGCCGAGCCGGTTGAGCCCGCCGCCGCCGACACCCGCCGCCGAAACCATGCTCTGCGCCTGCGTCAGGGCGATCCGCGCCTCCGTCGCCGCTGTGCGGGCGGCGATCAGATCCTGTTCAGGGGAGACTCTCTGCGCGAACAGCCGCTGTTCGCGCGCGAGGTTCGAATTAGCGAGCTGAAGCCGCGCCCGCGCCGCCTCGACCTCGCCCTTGATCTGCGCCGCCTCGCGGCTTTCGATGACCGCAATGGTCTGGCCGCGTCCGACCGATTGGCCGAGGTTACGGGTGAGCGCGACCACGCGTCCCGCAATTGCGGCCGAGACGACCTGCGTTCCCTGTGGGTCGCCCTCGATGATCGCGGGCAGCTCGATCGTCCCGGCCCCGCCGATGATCGGCCGTCCGACCTGGACGCCCGCTGTGGCGATCTGGTCGGCACCCAATGTGACGACGCCTTCACCGGCATGACCGCCTTCAGCACCGCCCTTTTCCGTGCCCGCTGCCGTCTCATTGGCAGCTGCGCCTTCGGCAGTTGCCTCGTTTCCGCCATCCTTGCCGCCGCAGGCAGCCAAGAGCAGGGCGAGCGACGCCGCGCCCGCGAGATAAAAGCTCTTCATCACTGATTCCCCCCATTGGGCGCACGAGCGGTCAGTCGCTCCACTTGCGCGCGGGCATTCTGGTA
>PKED01000142.1 GCA_002863155.1 Sphingomonadaceae bacterium
TGGCCGGTGGTGATCTCGCCTGGCTCGGTGCTGCTGGGTGATGACCGCATCGACGTGTGGAACCACGCCTGGGGCTATTGGTTCGTCATCCCGATCGCCGTGGTCGGTGCGGCGGTGGGCGCGCTGTCCTCGCGCAACGGCGGGCGCAACCTGAACCTCATCCTCATCCTGATCTTCGGGCTGCGATTGATGCTCGGCGGCGGCTTCATCTGATACGAAAAGGGCCCCGACTCGCGCCGAGGCCCTTCCGCTTCTTGGATCCGGGCGCCTTAGCGGCAGACCACCTGACCGCGATCCACCGCCTGGCCGAGCAGCGCACCGCCGCCGGCGCCGATGATCGTGCCCAGCAGGCGCGAGCCGCCGCCGGCGATGATGTTGCCCAGGGCACCGCCGGCGAGGCCGCCGACGATCAGGCCGGTGGTGCCGTCGTTGCGGCGGCAGTAGTAACGCCCGTCGCGGCCGCGATAGATGCGGTCGTTGCGCGCCAGGCGGCGCTCCTGATAGGTTGGCCCGTCGCGATAATATTGGTCAGCGTAATAGGGCTGGCCGCCGCGATAGCCATAGCCGTCGTCGGTGACGCAGCCGGCGAGCATCGTCGTAGCGGCCACCAGGCCGAGCGTGAGAGTGCGCATGTCCATCTCCAATGTTGTGATGGGGCGACAATGATCGAACCCGTGATTTGGTTGCGGCACGGCGCACCGGAAGCGGGCGAGGCCCCCTTTCCCCTATCCCACGCGCGCGACCGCCAGCGACCCGGCGGGCGCGGGCGCGATCAGATCGGCGGCGTCCACCTCGCCCGCGATCCACGCGCCCCAATGCGCGCGCGGCATCAGCACAACCTGGCGGCTGTGGTAGGGCGCGACGTCCGGCCCCGGCGCGCAGGTGAGCAGCGTGAACGCCTCCCCCACCGCCGCATCGGCGCGCCACAGCCCGGCAATGCAGAGATAGGCGCCGTCGAGCGCGCCGCCGGGCGCGGGCGTGAACAGCCATTTGGTCTTGCGCTTCTGCCCCGGCTCGGTGGGGGCAGTGAATTCATAGAAGCCATCGACCGGCACCAGACAGCGCCCGCCCGTCGCGGTGTTGGCGAAGCGGCGCCCCTCGCTGCGATAGTTGTAGAGCGGCCTGCCCGCGCCGGGGCCACCCGCCATCGGCCAGCTCCAGCGCCGCGTGACGAGCTCCGCCTCCCCCGCAATCGCCCCGCCCCCTTCATCGCGCGCGGCGCGGATGATGACGGTGGGATCGGTGATGCGGACGGAGGCCAGCGGCGCCATGTTGGGCGCGCCTTCGGGAAAGCGCAGCGGTATCTTCAGCTGTGACCAATCCTGACGCAATTCGCCCAAGGCGATCCGACGCGCGACTTCATTGCACATGGCGCGCGCACGCTAGGATTTAGCGAAAGCTAAATCCAGCGCCGCGCAAAGCGCGCGGGCGAGCCCGGCCGGCGCGGCGAAAAGCCGCGACCGACGACGCGGCTTTGCCGCGGCGCTGGCTTACATCAATGGTCGCAGGGATTCTTTGGGATCTCAGTTTCGGCAGCGATTAACTCATTTCGTAGGGCACCAGATTTCACGCGCCGAAAGAACTGAGGAGGATGAAAATTGGGTTCCAACTCTTTCAGTTGCGATAGCGAAATCGGATGACGCAGCCTTGCCACGGTATCGAATACAAGCGCGGCACCCCGCTCCACTCCAACGAAGTATGAGAAAAACTCCTGCTTGGTAAGGCCGGCGCATCGAGAATACTTCCGCCAGAGATCGACGGGGTTTCCGGTTTTCACCTCTTCGAGGATTCCCACACCTACTAATTCACCGTCGGGAACCTTTGAATAGAGCCAGACACGCGTTCCGCTTTCGAGAGAGGGGACTCTGCGTCTGAGCTCGACACACTTATTTCCTGAAAGAAGACCTTCCACGTAAACGCGCTGAAGCGAAAATATCACGTCATCCGGGCTCAGCGGGCGCACTTTGGCTGCCCTGCCTCGATCAAAGCCGCGGCCACGTCTGAACCAACTGCTCGAGCCGAAACCATGTTTGCATCATCTGCCGCGCCCATACTTTTCAGCTTTTTAAGTGGAACAGGTTGAGCAAAAATCATTACGCTATCGAACTCTGTTACGCAGGCTTCCTCGCCCTTGGCGATCCCTTTAACCGCCCTTGCGGAAAGGACACCCCGTTCCGCAGATAATTTTTCAGCGATGTCTTCTCGGGCAAGGTAGCGCCGAATAACTCGACCGACGGCGATTATTGCAGATCGTCCAGCGCCATTATGCGCCGACTCATAAAAGAAAATCAGCCCTTGATCAGGAATGGTTGCGTAAGTCCGCGAATTGCCGAAATACCTCCGCTTCCGCATCAGCGCCGCTTGCACGTCATTCAAGAACGACGGCTGCAACGAACCCCGGAAGAGCGCCTCCGCATATTCAGGCCAAATCGGTACGACCACCGCCGGGCGTCCTCGCAACGCAAAAATTGCCGGGGAGATGAAGTCTTCAAGAGCCCCCAAGCCTGTTACTGCATGGCGCCCCACGCTAGAGCGGAGCGCGATTTGGTCGTTGGCATTGTGAAAGACAGGCGGATCCTCAGGAAATTCGATACCAGTCAAATCGCGTACTTGGTTTCGCATGGTTCGCCAGTTGTGCTCGGTGACCACCAATCCGAGGCACAACTTTTCAAGCTTACCTGATCGTGAAGTTGATCCCGCTCGGGGTCTAAATCCGAGATTCATCGCACGGCTTCTCATTAATACGTGTTCTGCAGGCGGGTTGATCTGCAAAACGCGAGGTCGGTCGGCCGACGCCTCCCGAGCAGCCGTTTCAAGTAGATGATCGACCGCGATTTCGCATGCAGCATCAGCTTCATTTGCAAACATGTACATGCGGAGGACATTGTCGTTCG
>PKED01000061.1 GCA_002863155.1 Sphingomonadaceae bacterium
AGCGGGCAAAGGACGGCAGATCGCCGCGGTCATCATGGATCGCTGGCTCGCAGGCGAGCGCCGACATGTCTGGATCACCAAGAACGAGGCGCTGCTCGAAGATGCACGCCGCGACTGGGAAGCGCTTGGCGGGCTGCCGCTCGATCTCCAGCCGCTCTCGCGCTGGAAACTCGGCCAGCCCGTAACGATGTCCGAAGGCATTCTCTTCGTCACCTATCCGACGCTGCGCTCAGGCCGCGCCGAGGATACGCGGCTCGACCAGATCCTTGCCTGGGCAGGCGAGGATTTCGACGGCGTGATCGCCTTTGACGAAGCCCACGCGATGGCCAATGCGCTCGGCGGCTCTTCAACCCGCAGCAAGGTCAAGGGCTCCGAACAGGGGATAGTGGGCCTCCGGCTGCAGAACCATCTCCCGCGCGCCCGCGTGCTCTACGCGTCTGCCACTGGCGCTTCGGATATCGCCAACCTCGGTTACACTTCCCGCCTCGGCCTGTGGGGACCCGAGACCGCTTTCCCGACCCACGAGGCGTTCATGACCGAAATCCGCGCGGGCGGCGTTGCGGCAATGGAGCTCGTTGCCCGTGACCTCAAGGCCCAGGGCCTCTATCTCGCCCGCGCGCTGTCCTTCGCCGGGGTAGAGTACGAAATCCTCGAACACAGCCTGACCGAAGCGCAGGTACGGATCTACGATGCCTATGCCGATGCCTGGGCGATCATTCACCGCAACCTCGAAGCTGCGCTCGAAGCGACCCGCGTGGTCGATGAGGACAGCGGCGATACGCTCAATCGCAATGCCAAGGCCGCGGCGCTGTCGATTTTCGAAGGCACCAAGCAGCGTTTCTTTGCCCAGCTCCTGCTTTCGATGAAATTGCCGAGCCTGATCCCCGCGATGGAAGTAGCGCTTGGCGAAGACCATTCGATTGTCGTGCAGCTGGTCTCGACCGCCGAGGCCATGCTCGACCGGCGCCTTGCCGACCTTACCGTGAAAGAACGCGAAGCTCTCGATATCGATCTGTCCCCGCGTGAATATGTCATCGACTACCTTACCAAGAGCTTCCCGGTGCGCCTGATGCAGGTCTTCGCCGACGAGGATGGCAATCTTCGCTCCGAGGCGATGAGCGACGAGGATGGCAATCCGGTTTTCTGCCAACGCGCCATTGCCGCGCGCGATGCGCTGATCGAACAGCTCTGCGCACTGCCGCCGATTGCCACCGCGCTCGACGCGATCATCGAGCACTTCGGGACCGAAGCCGTGGCCGAGGTGACGGGCCGGATCCGCAGGCTTGTCCTGGGCCGCGATGGTCAGCAGCGCCTCGAACGGCGTAGCCCCAGCGCCAATGTCGCCGAAGCGCAAAGCTTCATGGAAGGAACCAAGCGCATTCTGGTATTTTCGGACGCGGGCGGCACGGGGCGTTCCTACCATGCCGACTTCGGCGCCAGGAACCAGCAGCGCCGGGTTCATTTTATGCTCGAGCCGGGCTGGCGCGCCGACAACGCCATCCAGGGTCTCGGTCGTACCAACCGCACCAATCAGGCCTCGGCCCCGCTGTTCCGCCCGGTTACCACCGACGTGAAGGGCGAACGCCGCTTCATCTCGACCATTGCGAGGAGGCTCGATGCCCTCGGCGCGCTGACGCGCGGCCAGCGCCAGACCGGCGGACAGAACCTGTTCGATCCGGCCGACAATCTTGAAAGCGATTATGCCCGCGATGCGCTCAGCCGCTGGTTCCAGCTGCTCTATGACGGCAAGCTTGAGGCCACCACTTTCGCCAACTTCGTCGAGCGCACTGGCCTACGGCTTGAAAACCCCGATGGCGGGCTGACCGACAATCTCCCCACGATCCAGCGCTGGCTCAATCGCATTCTCGCGCTGCCGATCGCGCTCCAGAACGCAATCTTCGACGAATACCTTGGCCTCGTCGAAGCGCGGATTGAAACTGCGCGCGAGGCCGGAACACTCGACCAGGGGCTAGAAACCGTGAGGGTCGATCACTTCACTGTCCTCGCCGACGAACTCCTGCGCACGGACCCCGTGACCGGAGCCGAGACCCGTCTTGTGTCGCTCGAAGTAACGAGGCACCTTCGGCCCCTACGATTGCAGCGCCTGGTGCGGATGCACGCGATCGGCAGCGTGCACGCGATCCCGATGCGCAATGCGCGCTCTGGCATGGTCGCACTGTCGGTTCCTGCCCGACGCCTCATTGCTGACGACGGGGCCGTGATCGAACGCCGCCGCCTGCTGCGCCCGCTCAAGTCCGCGAACTGGACATTTCAGGCACTCGCTGAGAGCCACTGGGAAGAAATTGGCGTCACTGCGTTCACCAGCGCCTGGCGGGCCGAGGAAGAGGAGGCTGCCGCTTGCCCGGTGACCGAGCGCGTCCATCTGGCCACAGGATTGCTGCTGCCCGTCTGGAAACGCCTCCCCGGCGATCATGTCCGCGTCACCCGCCTCGTTGCCGAGGATGGTCAGTCGATCATCGGGCGCGAAGTGCTCGATGTCGATCTCGCTGCGATCGCCGAGACCTTTGGCCTCTCAGGTGTTAGAGGACCTTTGGTAGAGCAAATCGGCGCCCTCGTCCTTGCAAGCGGAAAACCTCTGTGCCTCGCGA
The DNA here is from genome assembly GCA_002863155.1 of Sphingomonadaceae bacterium. Taxonomy (GTDB): domain Bacteria; phylum Pseudomonadota; class Alphaproteobacteria; order Sphingomonadales; family Sphingomonadaceae; genus Sphingomonas. The sequence continues at coordinate 2,610 of PKED01000061.1, forward strand.
GCCACGATCCACTTACCGTGAAGCGCTCATTGGTCGGCGGCGAACAGCGCCTAGAACTGACCGGGTTCTCGCCCGATCGCCTCGACTGGTACAAGGGCAAGGGCTGCTTCACCGAGATCATCCGTTACCGCACGCGGCTGTTTGTCCCGATGTCGAGAGCAAGCAAGATCCTCCAAAGCATCGCAATCGAGCCCTGAACTTCTCATTTGCCCTAAACTGGTCTATATGGAGACCAAATTAAGTCCTAAGGTGTTCGATGAAACTGGACCAACGCA
>PKED01000211.1 GCA_002863155.1 Sphingomonadaceae bacterium
GCTTCTCGGCCAGGTCGCGCGGCTTCATGCCGGCTGGCTTGGCCAGCATCATGGCGATGTTGCTGGCGAAGTCGCCGTGACTCTTGTCCTTGGTGTTTTCCACCTGGATCGCGGGCGTCAGTCCCTCCGGCAGCACGCCCTCGCTGGTCAGGCGGACAAGGGCTTGCTGGATCAGGTGGCGAATGCTGTCTTTCATGGTCGGCTCGGTCCGCAGGAAGTGCGCGAAAACCCGGCATTATCGGGGCGTGATGGGTGCGGCTTCAAGCCGTGTGGTTCGCGCTGCCGGAAAGTCATGGTTCCGACGGCACAATCAGAACAGATCGATCGGGTCGACATCCAGGTTCCAGCGCACGGTGCGTCCGCCGGGCAGCTGCTCGAGCAGTGGCACCCAGGCATCCATCAGGCGATGCAGGGCCGCGCGGGCGTTGCCCTGCAGCAGCAGCTGCGCCCGGTAGCGCCCGGCGCGACGCTCCATCGGCGCCGGCACCGGGCCGAGCAGCTCGATGCCGCTGAGCTGCAGCTGCCCGAGCGTCTGCTCCGCCAGCGTGCAGGCTTCGTCGAGGAAGGCCTCGGCCTGACCGGGCTTCTGCGCTTCGGCGCGCAGCAATGCCAGATGGCTGAAGGGCGGCAGGCCGGCTGCGCGACGTTCGGACAGTGCCTGCTCGGCGAAGGCGAAATAGCCCTGGTCGGTCAGCTGCACCAGCAGCGGGTGGTCGGCCAGGTGCGTCTGGATGATCACCTTGCCCGGTTCCTCCGCGCGTCCGGCGCGCCCAGCGACCTGCACGATCAACTGGGCCATCCGCTCGCTGGCGCGGAAATCGGCGGAGAACAGCCCGCCGTCGGCGTCGAGAATCGCCACCAGGGTCACCCGCGGAAAATGGTGCCCCTTGGCGAGCATCTGGGTGCCGACCAATAGGCAGGGCTCGCCACGGTTGATGGTGGTGAACATTTTTTCCATCGCGCCCTTGCGCGCAGTGCTGTCGCGGTCGATGCGCAGCACCGGGTAATCGGGGAACAGGACGCCGAGCCGCTCTTCGGCGCGCTCGGTCCCGGTGCCGACCGGACGCAGGTCTACCTTGCCGCAATCGGGGCAGTTGCGCGGCGGCCGCTCGACGTGCCCGCAGTGGTGGCAGCGCAGTTCGTTATGCCGCTGGTGCAGGGTCATGCGTGCATCGCAGCGCGGGCACTGGCTGAGCCAGCCGCAATTCGACGACACCCGCATCAGCGTGAGTTCGGTGCGCAGTTGCAGCCTGCGGGGAAGCTGCGGCGGCGAGGCCTGACCGGGCGCGACCTGGCCGGCAGTCAGCGCCGCGACTGCAACGGGATGCTCGGCTGCGCCGCGCGGCGGGGCACCGAGCGCGGGAGCGGCCAGCAGGATCAGGGTGGCCATGCAGAGCGGGGAACGGATCATGATGCGCTCGCTCCTCAACCGCGGAATATCGCGGACGTCGCCGACAACATCTGGTCGGCGGCGGTGATGACCTTGGAGTTCATTTCGTAGGCGCGCTGAGCCGCGATCAGCGAGGACAGCTCCGTGACCGCTTGGACGTTGCCTTCTTCGAGATAGTTCTGCTGCAGCGTGCCGAAGCCCTCGCCACCGCCGACACCGTCGATCGGCTGGCCGGAGGCAGCCGTCTCGACGAACAGGTTGTCGCCGATCGATTCCAGACCGACTTTGTTGACGAAGCGCACGAGCTGGAGCTGGCCGAGCTGCTGCGGCGCCGTCTGACCGGGCAGCAGCACCTCGACCGTGCCCTGCGCGTTGATGTTGACGTTGGTGGCGTTGTTGGGAATCGTGATGCCGGGCTCGATCTGATAGCCGTCGCGGTTGACGAGCTGCCCCTGCGCGTCGAGGTCGAACGAACCGTCGCGTGTATAGGTCGTGCGCCCGTCGGGCATCCGGATCTTGAAGAAGCCCTCGCCGCGGATCGCGACGTCGTACTGCTTCTCCGTCGAGGACAGGTTGCCCTGGCTCATGATGCGGCCGGTCGATACGGTCTTGACGCCCGAGCCGACGAAGGTTCCGGCCGGAACCTGCGTGCTATCCGAGCTCGCGGACCCTGCGCGCCGGAAGTTCTCGTAGAGAAGATCCTGGAAATGCACGGTCTGTCGCTTGTAGCCGGTGGTGCGTACGTTGGCGATGTTGTTGGAGATGACCTGGACGTTGAGTTCCTGGGCCAACATGCCGGTCGCTGCAGTCTGAAGGGCGCGCATGGGCTTGACTCCTCTCCGGGTCAGGCTTGCTGGTCGGCGAGGCGGGAAATCGCCTTGCTGCGCAGCTCGTCGGTCTTCGACATCATCGTCGCCATGCTCTGATAGGAGCGCTGCACCTCGATCAGACGGGTCATCTCGATCACCGCCTTGACGTTCGATCCCTCTTTCGCGCCCGCCTCGAGGCGGGCTTCGGGTCCGGCGGCGACCGGAGCAGTCGGCGAGGAGAACAGATTGTCGCCCTCGCTGACCAGAGCGCGCGGATTGGCGAAGCGCACCTGGCGCAGCTTGCCGCGGATGCCCTGGTCGGTGGAGACGGTTCCGTCCGCGGCGATCCTGGCGTTGCTCTCGCTCGAACCGAAGGTGATCGGCCCGCCCTCGCCCAGCACCGGCTGGCCGGTCTGCATCACGAGCTGGCCCCGGCCGTTGATCTCGAGCGAACCGGCGCGGGTATAGCGCTCCCCACCCGCCGTCTGGACGGCGAGGTAGTTGTCGCCCCGCAGTGCCACGTCGAGCGGGTTGCCGGTCCGCTCGACCGTGCCCTGCGACAGGTCGATCGGCGTGCCCTTGTCGATGACATAGGAGAGCGGCCGGTCGCGTGGCGCGAAGGTCTCCGCGCTGGCCTTGGGCATGATGAATTCGTTGAAGCGCGCCGAGCGCGCCTTGA
>PKED01000064.1 GCA_002863155.1 Sphingomonadaceae bacterium
AGGATGGAGCGGGAGGCGGTCAAGGCAGGGCTCCTGAGCCTTGGGATGAACGTTACCTAGCATCGCTGGGCTAGAGCTGTCATCGGGCGCTCACGTTACGCTCGGGCTTGACCCGAGCATCTCCGGCAAGAGATTCTCGGGTCTGCGCTTCGCTTCGCCCAAGAATGACGGCAAGGCTCATCACCGGAACGGTGGCTCGTCGAAGCTGCGCAGCTTGCGCGAATGGATCGTCGATCCCGCTTCCTTCAGCTTCTCCAGCGCCGCGAGCCCGATCCGCAGATGCTCGCTGACCGCGCGCTCGTAGAAGGCGTTCGCGGCGCCCGGCAGCTTGATTTCGCCATGCAGCGGCTTGTCGGAAACGCAGAGCAATGTGCCATAAGGCACGCGTAAGCGGTATCCCTGCGCCGCGATCGTGCCCGATTCCATGTCGACGGCGATGGCGCGCGACAGGTTGATCCGACGTCGTTCCTTGGTCCAGCGCAGCTCCCAGTTGCGGTCGTCCTGCGTGACCACCGTGCCGGTGCGGAGCCGGTTCTTCAGCTTGTCGCCCCTCTCGCCGGTGACCTCGGCCGCCGCCTCCTGCAACGCGACCTGCACCTCCGCCAGTGCGGGCACGGGCACGTCGGGCGGCACCAGCTCGTCGAGGATGCCGTCCTGTCGGAGATAGGCATGGGCCAGGACGTAGTCTCCGATGATCTGCGTCTGGCGTAAGCCCCCGCAATGGCCGACCATCAGCCAGCAATGGGGCCGCAGCACCGCGAGATGGTCGGTGATGTTCTTGGCGTTGGAGGGGCCGACGCCGATATTGACCAGCGTCACGCCCTGGCCGTTCTCGCGGATCAGGTGATAGGCCGGCATCTGGAAGCGGTGCCAGGGCGACGACATCACCCGCTCGGCCGCGCTGACATCAATGCCGTCGCGCTCGATCCGCACCCCGCCGGGCGTCACCAGCGCCAGCGCCGTGCCGGCCTCGATCTCGGCGATGCCGAGCCGGACGAACTGGTCGACATAGCGGTGGTAGTTGGTCAGCAGCACCCAGGGCTGCACGGCGCGCCAATCGGTGCCGGTGTAGTGGACCAGCCGCCGCAGCGAATAGTCCACGCGCACGGCGTCGAACAGCGAGAGCGGCCGTGGTTCGCCATCGACGATGTCGAAGGTGCCGTCGGCGATCTCGTCGCCGACCAGCGAGAGCAGCGGCGTCGGGAAATGCCGCGCCAACTCCGCGGCCGTGATCTCGCCGCGTCCGAGTTCGTCGCCGCCCTCGAGCGCATAGGGATAAGGGATTTCCTGCGCGCTGATTCCGGTTTCGATCGTCGCGCCATATTCGTCGACCAGCGGCTGCAACTGGTCGAGCAGATAGCCGCGGAATTCGGCGGGCTGGGTCAACGTCGTCGAATAGATGCCCGGCGCGGCGAATTTGGCATAGCCGCGCCGCGTCGCCGCCGGCAGCTTCGATGGCTCATAGGTGACGCGCAGCAGCGGGTAGCGGTAGCGCGCCCGCTCCTCGGCGCTGGGCGGCTGCCCCGTCTCGAAGAAGCGCTGCAGGTCGTCCCGCAACGCCGCTCTCGCCTCGGCATAGAGCGCCTCGAGCCTGTCGAGGGCGGCAGCGGGCGTGGAGGCGGTCTCGAACGTCATGGGCGGGCGTCCTTTCGTTCGGGCGAGCTTTAGCCGGGGGCTGGGTCGCGTGACAACTGCCAGCCTTTGAGAGCGGAGGCGGGTTGACTCCCGGCGGGCCGCAATTTACTAAACCTATAAGTTAACTAATGTGCCGCCGCATGCAGGCACGGATGCGCTTCGGGTCAGGGAAAACCGCGTCATGAAAACCGTTCTGCTCGGCCTCGTCGCTCTCGTCGTCATCGCGGTCGCGATCGTGCTGATCCTCGCCGCGATGAAGCCGGATACGTTCCAGGTCCAGCGTTCCATCGCGATCAACGCGCCGCCGGAGCGCATCCAGCCGCTGATCGCCGATTTCAGGGCCTGGGGGGCCTGGTCGCCCTGGGAGAAGAAGGACCCCGCCATGACGCGCAGCTTCAGCGGTGCGGATAGCGGGGTCGGCTCTCGCTATGCCTGGGAAGGCGACAAGACTGTCGGGCGCGGCAGCATGGAGATCGTCGAGGCGGCGCCGACAAAGGTCGCTCTCAAGCTCGATTTCATCGCGCCGTTCGAGGCCCACAACGCAGCCGTCTTTGCGCTGCAGCCCCAGGGCCAGACGACGAATGTCGTCTGGACGATGACCGGGCCGACTCCATTCCTCGGCAAAATCATCCATGTCTTCATGAACATGGACAGGATGATCGGCGGCGATTTCGAGGCGGGCCTGGCCGCGATGAAAGCCGCGGCCGAACGCCGCTCCTGACGAGATCCGAGGTCAAACTCCAACCGGAAAGGACAAGCCCATGTTCGCAAAACCGCAGACGGAACACGACTGGCTGCAGCAGCTCGTCGGCGAATGGACCTCGGAGATGGACTGCGCGACGGGGCCTGACCAGCCGCGATCGAAATCGAAAGGCCGGGAAACCGTGCGCTCGCTCGGAGGGCTCTGGACGCTCTGCGAAGGCGAGGGCGAGATGCCCGACGGCTCGACCGGCAAGACCCTGTTGACGCTCGGCTTCGACCCCGCGAAGGGCCGCTTCGTCGGCAGCTGGATCGGCTCGATGATGACGCATCTCTGGCTCTACGAAGGCGCGCTCGACGAGAGCGGCAAGGTGCTGACGCTCGAAAGCTCAGGGCCGAACCTGATGGGCGACGGCGCCTTCGGCAT
>PKED01000043.1 GCA_002863155.1 Sphingomonadaceae bacterium
GATGCGCGCTGCGTTGCAAGCCGCCGGGAAAATGGGTTCGAATATCCACGTCTATCCCGACGCCCAGCATGGATTTCACGCCGACTATCGTTCGAGCTACAACAAAGGCGACGCGCGTGACGGATGGTCGCGGATGTTGGCACATTTCAAGGCAAACGGGGTGGTATGATGATCGATCGCTCGATTGACCCGACCGCTGATCAGGTACGCCAGTTGCGTGATGATGGACCGGACGGCCCCGTGACGATGGTCAACCTGCTGAAGTTCAAAGATCGGGCCGTCTATCCCGAAGACAGCGGGGAGCCGGCACGCTCGGGAAGCGAAGCCTATGCCCTGTACGAAAAGGCATTCAGCGTCACCGTCGGCACCGTCAGTCAGGCGAACATCATCTATAATGGCGATGTCGGGCTGGTTTTTATCGGCGAACCCGGCACGGCTCCGACCGACTGGGATCGGGTGCTGATCGTTCGCTATCCTTCGCGCGGGCATTTTCTCGCGATGATGCGCGACGAAACTTATCGCGCCGCGCTTGTTCACCGCTATGCAGCTATTGAACGAACCGTTCTCCTGCAATGCGGCACTGAGATGGCCGCGCTGTAAATCCTTCTCAACATCGTAACTTTCGCAAGAGCGTTCATGGTCTCCGCTGGATTCGCAGCAGCTGGTGATGAAGGGCAAACGCTTGCTATCCGATGTGCGTGCGCCGGCTTCCGACGGAATTGTGGTCAACCGCGTCCTCCCGGTGGACCGGGAGGACGCGGTTCGTGGATCAGGCCTTCCAGTTCTCGGGGAAAATCCGTTTGAGCGCGTCGACCTTCGGCCGATCATTGACAACGATGTAGGGGTAGTTCGGGTTGCGGGCCATAAAGTCCTGGTGGTAGCCCTCCGCCGCGAAGAAGCCCTTCTGCTGCTCGAGGCGCGTGGCGATCGGCGCGGAAAAGACGCGAGCGGCGCTCAGCTGGCTGATGTAGGCACGCGCCACCCTCGTCTGGGCCGCCGATAGCGGGAACAAGGCGGTGCGATATTGGGTGCCTTCATCAGGCCCCTGTCGGTTCACTTGGGTTGGGTCGGCGACCACGGAGAAATAGATACGCAGCAACGTAGCGTAGTTCACCTGCCGAGGGTCGAACACGACCTTGACCGATTCCGCGTGGCCAGTCGCACCGCTCGAAACAGTCTCATATTGCGCGGTCGATGCCGAGCCGCCGGCATATCCCGAAGTCGCGCTAACCACACCCTTCACATGGCTGAAGACACCTTCGACACCCCAAAAGCAGCCCCCGGCAAAGATCGCCGTCTCGCGATTTCCCCCAGGCGCCTCCTTGATGACCGCGACGGGAACCTTGATTGCGCTATTGCGAGCTTCGCTGGGCCTTATCGCAGCGGTCACGGCGACACCGGCGAACAATGTAACCGCAAGGGCAGTGGAACGTAACATGGACTCAAACTCCGGAAACATGCCTCCAATCCGGCATTCGTTCGTGCCGCGACACAGGTTACACTCCTTCCTGTAACCATCCTGCCTTCGACTACGAATATGTCAGCATGGAACGATCGCTCGCTCAGCTTACTCGCCGCAAGCTCCTTGGGCTTGGCACAACTGCAGCCCTCGGCGCGCTCGCATGGCGGTTGATAGGCGCCGATGATGCCGCGGCTGTGGCGACCGTACCCGCCACATTTCGTCTCACCGACGCGGAATGGCGCAAGAGACTCTCTCCGCAGGCTTACGCCGTGCTCCGACGAGCATCGACCGAATACCCCTATACAAGTCCGCTCGATAAGGAGCACCGCAAAGGCACGTTCGCATGTGCTGGATGTGCGCTCCCGCTCTATTCGTCCGCGACTAAATTCGACAGTGGCACGGGCTGGCCGAGTTTTTACGACCACCTTCCTCACGCCATCGGCGAGCACCGCGACAATAGCCTTGGTGTGGAACGCACCGAGGTTCATTGTACACGATGCGCCGGTCATTTGGGACATGTCTTCAATGATGGCCCGAGACCGACCGGGCTTCGCTATTGCATGAACGGCGTAGCGATGACGTTCAAGCCAGCTTGAGCGGGCCATGACGGGCGCCAAATTAATTGTCGCCGGGCTCAGCCACCGAAGTTACCTCGAAGGCGGCTGCCTCTTCGTGCCTTGGCGAACCGCATTGGGATCGGGACGGCGCGCAATAGCAACAGCAATCTATGCCCCCTCTACGGTTGATTGCTGATGTCATTCAGCATTTGCCAGATACGACACGTCCTCGCCGCGGCCGATCACGGCAGCTTCTACAAAGCTGCCCGCGCATTGGGGATGGAACAGTCCACACTTAGCCGGGACGTTGCCAAACTAGAACGAATGATCGGAGTCCAAATTTTTGTGCGTTCGCGTGCAGGAATAAGTACGACAGGGGCCGGACGCGATTTTATTCGATGCGTTAGGCCAATGCTCGCGAATGCGGACAAGCTCGTAGCCATAATGCGTGCTGCTGGTCAGGGCGGTGTGGCGGACCGATGAAGGGATCCAATCGCTTGATTTTGTTGGGTGCAGCGGGGCTGATCGTCCTGCTGGTGCTTGGCCTGGTGCTCCAGGCGATTCGCAATCTGCTCTGGGATCTCAGCTACATCCTTCCGCCCTGGCTTGTCGGACCCGTACTGCTGATCGGCACCATTTTGGTGATTGCCTTCGTGGTGCAGGTTGGCTGGCCCGTGTGGAAGGGATGGAAAAGCCGTC
>PKED01000183.1 GCA_002863155.1 Sphingomonadaceae bacterium
CAGCAATAGAGCTTGCCGTCGGGCCCCATCGCCAGGCCGTTCGGTCCGCCGCCCGGCTCCGCCACGACGGTCTTGCTGCCATCGGGGTAGCAGCGGGTGATGCGGCCTGCCGCGATTTCGACCAGGATCACGCTTCCATCGGGCATCGCCACCGGCCCTTCGGGAAAGCGCAGGCCGCTCGCGAACACGGTGAAGTCGGTCATGGCGGCGCGCCCTCTCGCATTGTGTCGACGGACGGCTTATCTGCGCGCCTGCAAGCCGTTCGCCAAGGAGAATTGCCGTGACCGACGCCGCCTATGCCGCAGACCTGGCCCTGTTCGTCGACGGCGCCTGGCAGGCGGGCGAAGGGCGCGACACCCGCCCCGTCGTCAATCCCGCGACCGGCGGTGCAATTGCCGACGTGCCGCTGGCTTCCACCGCCGATCTCGACGCCGCGCTCGGGGCTGCCGAACGCGGCTTTGCGGTATGGCGAGCGACAGATGCCAATGATCGCGCCGCCATCCTCCACAAGGCCGCCGGGCTGATCCGCGAACGGGCCGACGCGATCGCCACGCTGATGACGCGCGAACAGGGCAAGCCGATCGCCGAGGCGCGCGGCGAGGTGATCAGTTCGGCCCAGATGTTCGACTGGTTCGCCGAAGAGGCGCTGCGCCATTATGGCCGCGTGCTGGTCCGCCCGACCGGCCAGCGATCGATCGTCATCCAGCAGCCGGTCGGCGTCGTCGCAGCACTCAGCCCCTGGAACTTCCCGGTCTATCTGATGGCGAAGAAGCTCGCGCCAGCACTCACCGCCGGCTGCGCCGTCATCTGCAAGCCGCCCGAGGAAACGCCCGGCTGCACGAGCGCGATCATCCGCTGCCTCGACGATGCGGGCCTGCCCAAGGGCGTCGCACAACTCGTGTTCGGCGTGCCCGACACCGTCAGCCGCCACCTGATCGCCTCGCCGATCACCCGCAAAGTCAGCTTCACCGGCTCGGTGCCCGTCGGCCAGCATCTGCTGAAGCTCGCCGCCGACGGCGTGAAGCGCACGACGATGGAACTGGGCGGCCATGCCCCCGTGCTGATTTTCGCCGATTGCGATCTGGAAAAGACGCTCGACATGGTCGTGCCGCAGAAATTCCGTAATGCCGGGCAGGTCTGCGTGTCGCCCACCCGCTTCTATGTCGAGGAGGCGATCTATGAGGATTTCCTCGCGGGTTTCGCCACGCGCACCGCGAAGGTGCCGGTCGGCGACGGGCTCGATCCCGCGAACCGGATGGGTCCGCTCGCCAATGTCCGCCGCCCCGATGCGATCGAGAAGCTCGTCGACGATGCCAAGGCGAAAGGCGCGCGAACGCTGGCGGGAGGTGAACGCTTCGGGGACGGTGGCTTCTTTTTCCAGCCCACGCTGCTCGCCGACGTGCCCAATGAAGCGGACATCATGTCCAGCGAACCCTTTGGCCCGGTGGCGGTCAGCCGCTCGTTCAGGGATTTCGACGACGCGATCGAACAGGCCAACCGCCTGCCCTATGGCCTTGCCGCCTTCGCTTTCACCGAGAATGGCCGCCGCGCCAATTTGCTCGGCGATGCGATCGAGGCGGGGATGGTCGGCATCAACAGCTTCGCGATCAGCATGGCCGACGCACCGTTCGGCGGCGTGAAAATGTCGGGCTTCGGCAGCGAAGGCGGGATCGAGGGGTTTGAGAGCTACACCGTGACCAAGGCGATCCACCAGGCGTAGCGCGCCCCGACATGTGGCGCTAAACCCCGCGCCATGAGCACGAAACGCACTGGCGGCCGCATCCTTGTCGACAACCTGATCGCGCAAGGGTGCGACCGCATCTTTCAGGTGCCGGGCGAAAGCTTTCTCGCGGTGCTCGACGCGCTGCACGACACGCCAGAGATCGATGTCGTCACCTGCCGACAGGAGGGCGGTGCCGCGTTCATGGCCTGCGCCGACGGCACGCTGACGCAGCGGCCCGGCATCTGCTTCGTCACCCGCGGCCCCGGCGCCACCAACGCATCCCCCGGCCTGCACATCGCCCGGCAGGATTCGACCCCGATGATCCTGTTCGTCGGCCAGATCGAGCGGGCGGCTCGCGAGCGCGAGGCGTTCCAGGAGCTCGACTACCGGGCGGTGTTCGGCACCATCGCCAAGTGGGTGACCGAGATCGACAGCGCCGACCGCCTGCCCGAGCTGATCGCCCGCGCCTTCCACGTCGCCACCGCCGGCCGGCCCGGCCCGGTGGTGATCGCGCTGCCCGAGGACATGCTGACCGAGACCGCGACCGTCGCGGACGCGCCCGCCTTCCGGCCGGTCGAGACCCATCCGGCGCTGGCCCAGATGGTCGAACTCCAGAACCTCCTGGCCAAGGCCGAGAAGCCCTTCGCCATCCTCGGCGGCAGCCGCTGGTCGGAGCAGGCGGTGCGCCGCTTCGCCCGCTTCGCCGACCTGTTCTCGCTCCCCGTCGCCTGCTCGTTCCGGCGCCAGGGCATGATCCCGGCCGATCACCGCTGCTATGCCGGCGATCTCGGCCTCGGCGTCAACCCGAAGCTGCTCGCCCGGATCAAGGAGGCCGACCTCCTGCTCCTCGTCGGCGGC
>PKED01000136.1 GCA_002863155.1 Sphingomonadaceae bacterium
CGCGCGTTTCGTCGACGGCGCCCACCGCGCCGGGGTCGGCATCATCCTCGACTGGGTGCCGGCGCATTTCCCCGTCGACGCGCACGGCCTCGCCCGCTTCGACGGCACCGCTCTGTACGAGCATGACGATCCGCGGCTCGGTTTCCACCCCGATTGGAACACCGCGATCTACAATTTCGGGCGCCGCGAGGTCGCGTCCTTCCTCGTCAACAACGCGCTTTTCTGGGCCGAGCGCTACCATGTCGATGGCCTGCGCGTGGATGCGGTCGCCTCGATGCTTTACCGCGACTACAGCCGCAAAGCGGGCGAGTGGATCGCCAATGCGGAGGGCGGTCGCGAGAATTGGGAAGCGGTCGACTTCCTGCGCGAGGTCAACCGAGCACTGTACGCCGCCAACCCCGGCGTGTTCACCATCGCGGAGGAATCCACCGCCTGGCCCGGCGTCAGCCAGCCCGCATTCGACGAAGGGCCGCGCACCAATCTGGGCTTCGGGTTCAAGTGGAACATGGGCTGGATGCACGACACGCTCCAGTACATGGCCAAGGATCCGGTCCACCGCCGCCACCATCACCAGGCGATCACCTTCGGGCTGATGTACGCCTTCAGCGAGAATTTCGTCCTGCCGTTGAGCCATGACGAGGTCGTCCATGGCAAGGGATCGCTGCTGACCAAGATGTCGGGCGACGATTGGCAGCAGTTCGCGAACCTGCGTGCCTGTTATGCCATGATGTGGGGCTATCCCGGCAAGAAGCTCCTGTTCATGGGACAGGAGTTCGCCCAGCGCCGTGAGTGGAGCGAGGAGCGGGCGCTCGACTGGCACCTCGCCAATTCCGCCGCGCACGAGGGCGTGCGCAAGCTGGTGCGTGACTTGAACCGCCTCTACCGCGAGCGCCCGGCGCTCCACGCGCGCGATTGCGAGCCCGAAGGGTTCGAGTGGCTCGCGGCGGACGATGCCGACAACTCGGTCTTCGCCTGGCTGCGCAAGGCGCCCGACGCCCTGCCGGTGGCGGTGATCGCCAACATGACCCCGATCGCGCGCGTGCCGTATAGGCTGAAGCTGCCTCACGACGGCCGCTGGTGCGAGATCCTGAACTCCGACGCGCACGATTATTGGGGGTCGGGGCTCGGCAATCTGGGCGGCATTACCGCTGAGGGCGGCATCGCCAACGTCACGCTGCCGCCGCTGGCGACCGTGATGCTGGAATATCGGGGCTAGCCGTCAGCCGATGCCGCGCACCGCCAGCACGATCATGCCCCACAGCAACAACGAGGGCGCGGCGGCGAAGACGAGGCCGCGAAAAAAGGCGATCGGTCGGTCCGACCGCATCCGGGCGGTCATGATGGGCTCTCCTATTGTCCATCCGAAATATAGGAATAGATGCGCGTGGCGACAAGTCGTGCGCCAAGTAGAGGAGAGGGGTCGTGGATCATCGCAGAGGACAGCCGCTGGCACGCGACGCTATGGCTTATGTGCTCGCCGGCGGACGCGGCAGTCGTCTGCATGAAATGACCGACACGCGCGCGAAGCCGGCGGTTTATTTCGGGGGCAAGAGCCGCATCATAGACTTCGCACTGTCGAACGCGCTCAATTCGGGTATTCGCCGCATCGGTGTCGCGACGCAGTACAAGGCACATTCGCTGATCCGGCATCTTCAGCGTGGTTGGAACTTCCTGCGCCCCGAACGCAATGAAAGTTTCGACATTTTGCCCGCGTCGCAGCGCATCAGCGAGTTTCAATGGTATGAGGGCACGGCCGACGCCGTCTATCAGAACATCGACATCATCGAGAGCTATGCGCCGGAATATATGGTCATTCTGGCCGGCGACCATATCTACAAGATGGATTACGAGATCATGCTCCAGCAGCATGTCGACAGTGGCGCCGAGGTCACCGTCGCCTGCATGGAGGTGCCGCGGATGGAGGCGGTCGGCTTCGGCGTGATGCATGTCGACGAGACGGATCGCATCGTCGATTTCGTCGAAAAGCCGGCCGATCCTCCCGCCATCCCCGGCAACCCCGACGTCGCGCTCGCGAGCCTCGGCATCTACGTCTTCCACACCAAGTTCCTGATCGAGGAACTGCGTCGCGACGCCGACGTCGAGGGGTCAAGCCGCGATTTCGGCAAGGACATCATCCCCCATCTGGTGAAGCACGGGAAGGCGCAGGCGCATCGCTTTTCCTCTTCCTGCGTCCGCGCGGCGGAGGAACCCGGCGCCTATTGGCGCGACGTCGGCACGGTCGATGCCTATTGGGAGGCGAACATCGACCTCACCGACGTGGTGCCGGAACTCGACCTCTACGACCGCACCTGGCCCTTGTGGACCTATTCCGAGATCACTCCCCCGGCGAAGTTCGTCCACGACATCGACGGGCGCCGCGGCTCGGCGGTGGCGAGCCTGGTGTCGGGCGACTGCATCATCTCGGGCTCGTCGATCCACCGCTCGCTGCTGTCGACCGGCGTGCGGGCGCACAGCTTCTCGATGTTGGATGAGGCGGTGGTGCTCCCCTATTGCCACATCGGTCGCGGTGCGCGCCTGCGCCGCGTCGTGATCGATCGCGGTGTCGTG
>PKED01000004.1 GCA_002863155.1 Sphingomonadaceae bacterium
AATGCGCTCGGGGGCTCTTCAATCCGCGGCAAGGTCAGAGGCTCCGAACAAGGGATGGCGGGCCACAGGCTGCAGAACTGTCTCCCGCGCGCCCGCGTGCTCTACGCGTCTGCCACCGGCGCTTCGGATATCGCCAACCTCGGTTACACTTCCCGTCTCGGCCTTTGGGGACCCGAGACCGCTTTCCCGACCCACGAGGCATTCATGACCGAGATCCGCGCTGGCGGCGTCGCGGCGATGGAGCTCGTCGCCCGTGATCTCAAGGCCCAGGGCCTCTATCTTGCCCGTGCGCTGTCCTTCGCCGGGGTCGAGTACGACATCCTCGAACATTGCCTGACCGAAGCACAGGTACGAATCTACGATGCCTATGCTGATGCCTGGGCGATCATTCACCGCAACCTCGAAGCTGCGCTCGAAGCAACCCGCGTGGTCGACGAGGACAGCGGCGACACGCTCAACCGCAACGCCAAGGCTGCGGCGCTGTCGATTTTCGAAGGCACCAAGCAGCGCTTCTTTGCCCAGCTCCTGCTCTCGATGAAATTGCCGAGCCTGATCCCCGCGATGGAAGTAGCGCTTGGCGAAGACCACTCGGTTGTTGTGCAGCTGGTCTCGACCGCCGAGGCCATGCTCGACCGGCGCCTCGCCGACCTCACCGACGAAGAACGCGAAGCGCTCGATATCGATCTGTCACCGCGCGAATACGTCATCGACTATCTTGCCAAGAGCTTCCCGGTGCGCCTGATGCAGGTCTTCGCCGACGAGGATGGCAATCTTCGCTCCGAGGCGATGAGCGACGGAGAGGGCAATCCCGTTTTCTGCCCGCGCGCCATTGCTGCGCGCGATGCGCTGATCGAGCAGCTCTGCGCGCTGCCGCCCATCGCCACTGCGCTCGATGCGATTATCGAACATTTCGGAACCGACGCCGTGGCCGAAGTCACGGGCCGGACCCGCAGGCTCGTCCTGGGCCGCCTTGGTGAGCAGCGCCTCGAACGGCGAAGCCCCAGTGCCAATGTCGCCGAAGCGCAAAGCTTCATGGAAGGGGCCAAGCGTATTCTGGTCTTCTCGGATGCGGGCGGCACGGGGCGTTCCTACCATGCCGATCTGGGCGCCAGGAACCAGCAGCGCCGGGTTCATTTCCTGCTCGAGCCGGGCTGGCGCGCCGACAACGCGATCCAGGGTCTCGGTCGTACCAACCGCACCAACCAGGCCTCGGCCCCGCTGTTCCGGCCAGTGACCACCGATGTGAAGGGCGAACGCCGGTTCATTTCGACCATCGCGCGAAGGCTCGATGCCTTGGGCGCGCTTACGCGCGGCCAGCGTCAGACCGGCGGACAGAACCTGTTCGACCCGGCAGACAATCTCGAAAGCGACTATGCGCGCGATGCGCTCAGCCGTTGGTTCCAGCTGCTCTATGACGGCAAGCTTGAAGCCACCACCTTTGGCAACTTCGTCGAGCGCACCGGCCTCCGGCTTGAAAACCCCGATGGCGGGCTGACCGACAACCTCCCGACGATCCAGCGTTGGCTCAACCGCATCCTCGCGCTGCCGATCGCGCTGCAGAATGCGATCTTCGACGAATATCTCGGCCTCGTCGAAGCGCGGATTGAAGCTGCGCACGAGGCCGGAACGCTCGACCAGGGACTGGAGACCGTGAGGGTCGATCGCTTCACGGTCCTCGCCGATGAACTCCTGCGCACCGACCCCGTGACCGGAGCCGAGACCCGCCTCGTCTCGCTCGAAGTAACGAGACACCTTCGGCCTCTACGATTGCAGCGCCTGGTGCGGATGCACGAGATCGGCAGCCCGCACGCGATCCCGATGCGCAATGCACGCTCGGGCAAGGTTGCGCTTTCGATTCCTGCCCGGCGCCTCATCGCCGACGACGGGGCCGTGATCGAACGCCGACGCCTGCTGCGACCGCTCAAGTCCGCGAACTGGACGCTTGAGGCACTCGCTGAGAGCCACTGGGAGGAGATTGGCGTCACCGCATTCACCAGCGCCTGGCGTGCCGAGGAAGAGCAAGCGGCCAAGTCACCTGTGACCGAGCGCGTCCATCTTGCCACCGGACTGCTGCTTCCGGTCTGGAAGCGCCTGCCCGGCGATCATGTCCGCGTTACCCGGCTCGTTGCCGAGGACGGTCAGTCGATCATCGGCCGCGAAGTGCTCGATATCGATCTCGCTGCGATCGCCGAGTCCTTTGGCCTCTCCGGAGTTGTCGGACCATCGGCGGAGCAGATCGGCGACCTCGTCCTCGCCAGCGGCAAACCGCTGGGCCTCGCAAGCCACGATGCCTTGACCGTCAAGCGATCGCTGGTGGGCGGCGAACAGCGCCTTGAACTGACCGGGTTCTCGCCCGATCGGCTCGACTGGTACAAGAACAAGGGCTGTTTCACCGAGATCATCCGCTACCGCACGCGGCTATTTGCCCCGGTCTCGAGAGCAAGCGAGATCCTCCAAAGCATCGCAATCGAGCCTTGAACTTCTCATTTGCCCTAAACTGGTCTATATAGAGACCAAATTCAGTCCTAAGGTGTTCTATGAAGCTGGACCAGCGCA
>PKED01000127.1 GCA_002863155.1 Sphingomonadaceae bacterium
AGGGAGCCGCCACCAAAGACCCCGGAGCGCAAGCGCATGGAGCGCGGGCAACGAGCGCTCAAGTCATACCGGAAGGGGCGGGATCGCGATCATTTCCCTGTTCTGGATTCCGATACGCTCGACGACTTTTCCCCGGCTGGCACGGGCGACCAGTATCGGAATCCAATACCGCCATGACGAAAAACAGCGGCCTTTCGGGCGACGATCGCGTTCGGGAATCAGCCACACATACAGCTGTCACCATGGGTGATGTACGAAACCAGTATCGACGCAGGCGGATCACATGGGCGAAAAACTGACAAAAAAGCGGACGGTTCTTCCCGACGAAACACCTCCGATCCTGACGGATAGAGAAAAGGAAATTGCAAGCGTGCTGCTTGCGCCCAGCAACACCACGGCCCCGATCCTCGAACTGCTGAGCCGTGGCGAATGGGGGCCGCAATCCATGGTCGCCTTTTCCGATGTGCTGTGGAACGAGGCGCGCACGGCTGGCGACGGCGATCTCAAGACCCAGCGCGAGATGCTAGTTAGCCAATCATTTGCTCTGCACAGCATGTTCACGGAATTGACGCGGCGCACCGCACTCAACTTGGGAGAGAGCCTGGGCGCGGTCGAAACTTACGCCCGGCTGGCGCTCAAGGCTCAGGCGCAGAGCCGCGCGACCATCGAAGCACTCGAACGGCTGGTCAACGGACGGGAACAGACCGTGCGCCATGTTCACGTTAATCCGGGCGGACAGGCCATCGTCGCTGACCAATTCCATCACCACACAGGGGGCGCGGAAAATGCAAAATCGCTCGATCAACCCCATGCACAAGGCGCACGCGGCTCCGCGCTGCCTGGCCCGGACACGCTCGGGAACATCGTGCCAGTCTCCGGCGATAAAGGGAAAGCGCCGGTGTCGAATGCACGGGGGGAAAGGAAGCGGCGCACCCAAAGGCAATCGTAACGCCTGGCGGCATGGGGCGCGATCGAACGAACTAGCGGCACTGGCGACGTTTCTTAGACGGTTTGTCGAGGCGCAGGCATTCCAACATAGCGACTGATCGAAACGTCGCGGACGGCCTTCTGGCGACCACCGGGTTACTTGATGCCGGTGCTTTTCCTTGATCGTGCCGCACGATCTCGCGTACGTCGATGTCACCGCTCGGGTCTGAACAGCCTTCGCGGTGCACAATGCGTGCTGAGCACGGGTCCGCCTATGTCGGGCGGCCCGCGAAATACAATAGCCTCACGGCGAATACGTGGGGCGTGCTGCACCCGTGCTCGCACGTGTTCAACCACCCGGCTCTCGCCGGGGAGCGGGGGGATGGATGCGAGCGTATTGCCTTGGCCTATCGGTCGCCGCACTTGCGAGTGTGTCTGTCGTCAACCCTTCGGTTGTTCAAGCTCGCGAGCTGCCAGCGACCGATGCCGAAGAGGATGAAGCTGGCCGCGCCTACATAGCCTGTCAGGCAGACAAAGCCGGAATGCTGGACGATGGTTATTCCGATGCGCTGACCATCGGTCGGGCCATAGCGTCGGCCTGCCGGTCGGAGATGGAAAACCTCGCCAGGGTGCTCGCGCAAGGATCGAAGCGGGATCGGGTGCGGCTACTACTAATCGACCGGCTGGCAAGCCATGCTGCCCAAGATGCATCGGTAGTGGTGCTTCTCGAACGCAAACGCCGAGCGGACGCAGGCTCAAGCGAACGATGAGTGATACTATCGGCTACCTGCTCCTAATGCTGCAATCCAGCCTTGCCGGTTATGGCGCGCTCTACATCGTAAGCGCGATCTGTTGGCCGAGCTGGTTTCTCGACACGTTGGCGGTCAATCATGTTCGGGGGCGATTCGACCGCACCTACCGTCAAAGGCATCCGAATCATCGGAGTGTGTCGGGGCACCCTTGGCATGAAATGCCGATGGCGCTGGTCACGCTGCTCGCGATCGGCGTCCTCGTCTTTGCCGCGTCCTATGCGATCACATCGGTTGTGCCCTATTCGTGGGGTGGCGAGAACGAAGATGGCGAATGGGAGGGAGCGCGCCAGTCGCTCCAATACATGATCGCATTCATCGCGCCCTTGGGGCTTGTTGGGCGGCTGGAAGCAAATGCCGAGGTGTTGGCGTGGGCACCGGCTGAGCGCCAAGCGCGCCGCGCCCTCACCGACGCAATCAGGTTTGCTCGGCACATTTCGCCGGAAGCCAATCAGCGCATCGCGAAAACGGTCGACGAGAAGCTAGCGCCGGAAGAGGCTGCGGACTCCTTTTCTAATCGATATGCCGCCGACCTTCGGCGATGGTTAGCACACGACATCACCGGCTAGCTCGTGATCGAAACTTTTTAAGCAATATTCGCATTGGCACGGCTGGACCGTCAGCCCGGAAGAGCATCGTTCTTCGTGGCCTCTAACATGGCGTCGTTTTCCGCGATCCATGTTTCAAGCTGTTCGAACGCTCCGGACCACGCCACGTCGTATTCGTGGGTAAACGTCTCTATGCATAGCATGATACCAGGCTCGAACTTATCACCGTAAAACTCCATCCAGCGGTTGGTGAATTT
>PKED01000139.1 GCA_002863155.1 Sphingomonadaceae bacterium
CCTGCCCTGACGGGTGAGCAGATCGAGGGAATTTTCCGGCGCGCGCTCGAAGAAGAGCTTAGCGCCCTGCTCAACGACGCTTACGCTAATGCGCCCTGGTCGGATTCCGTGCCGGACGTTGCCGCGTCGATCGCGCAAGCCTGCCGCTTGCTGCGCCGACCCAACCGCCCTGCCAGCCCCAAATCATCGCGCCGCGATGTCCCGCCCGAACCGTGGGAGAATGCCCATCTCGACGGAGCTGACTTCTACGCCGCGCAGATCCTCGCCAACCTCGGCGACGAACAGGTAGCTGCCATACTGGAAGCGATGGGCGTGCCCGTGCATGCTGCCATCATCGAGCCGGCGCGGACCCACATCATCCGCGGCATGGGCAAAGGCGCCGACCTTGCGCAGCGCGCCTTCGAAGATGACGCAATGGACGCCGCTGATCCTGTCGCGGCGCTCATGACCGACATTGGACCGGCGCGTGAGGTTCGGAGGACCGAACCGGTCGTCGTCCCAAACGTCCCCCCGGCTGTCGACAGCCAATTTCAGGTCTATGACGCGCGTCCCTTCAGCGCCGTGATCGACGACGTGCTCGCCGACCTCAAGGCGGACGGCATCTGGAAAGGGGATCTCAGGCAACAGCGCAAGATATTGATGGCGTTCGCCTGGATCACCGGCGACAAGCCGCTGGGCGCCTATACGCACCTTGATGTGGCAGCATTCAAGAAGGGCATTCAGCAGCTGCCCGCCCGCGGCTTCTATTTCGGCTCGTTTTCCAAAGGTGCGATGTCCCGCCCGTTTGCCGAGGTTGTTGCCGAGTTGCCACCTATGACCGCAGCCAATCGGCGCAACCACAAGACGGTCAATCGTGACCTGTCCACAATGGCGACGGTCGCCAAGCACTTGGCCACGACGTCGTGGAAGCCGCGTATGCCGGGCGCGACGGTGATGGACTTCGGTGCCGGACGCATCGCGATCAAGGTCGATCCCAATATCGACACTCGCCCGCCCTGGACGACGGCGCACCTCGAACATCTTTTCCGCTCGCCGCTTTACACCGGCAATGGCGGCGCCTTGAACCGCCTGCGTGGCGATGGGCTCCGCTGCCAGGTGTGGCACGACGCCGCCTACTATCTACCGCTGCTCTGGTTCTACCATCACAGCTGCCGCGAAGAGACGGCCGGGCTTGAGGTCGCCGACATCATCGCAGACCACGCCGTCCCGCATTTCCACATTCGCGACAATTTGACCCGCGGCCGCGATGGCGAAATGGCGGGCGAGAAGCGCGGCGCGCGCAATCGTAAGCTCCCTATCCATGCCGAATTGATCCGGCTGGGGTTTCTGGACTATGTCGAGGCAATCCGGGCCGAAGGACACGTCGCGCTCTTCCCCGAGCTTTATCTGAACCAAGAGAAGCGCGGCGGCGCCCACTTCTACGAGCGCGCCTGGCAGCACATGGTCGATTACATCGC
This sequence comes from Sphingomonadaceae bacterium, assembly GCA_002863155.1. Taxonomy (GTDB): domain Bacteria; phylum Pseudomonadota; class Alphaproteobacteria; order Sphingomonadales; family Sphingomonadaceae; genus Sphingomonas. The sequence continues at coordinate 1,458 of PKED01000139.1, forward strand.
CGAGCGACTGCCGCTGCCCGTCAATCCCGTCGGCAAGGGGCCGGACATCCATTCAATCCGGTCGCTGGGATCAAGCTTCTACGAGGTTGATAGCGTCAATGCGCTGATGCGTGCAGACGTCATGGGCCACGCCAGGGAAGGCACCAACGGCAAGCACTATTCGAAGCGCATGGCGACAGAAGGAGAGGATGTCGTGCTGCCCGAACGGCGCGATTTCATTGAGCGCTACGTCCCGACGATCACCGGCCATATCGTTCCCCAGCCTATACGGCTGCTGCCTCTGGAGAAGCGGTCGCGAGTGGGTGCCGGCATTACCCGCAAGCGTCGCAGCGACGCCGGGGCATGCCGGACGGGTGACCGGTCGCCCGACCAGGACTAACCCGGGTTACTCGCCGAACAGGTCGGCGTGGGTGCCAGCTCTGACGAAGACGACGGTGCCGCCTTTGCCGGCGGCATCGTCCGTTTTGTAGATGAGCAGGAAGTCTCCGCCGACATGACATTCGCGGTGGGTCGACCACTCACCTTTTAACGGATGATCCTTCCATTCCGGCCCGAGCGGCGCATCGTTCGCGATCAGCATCAGCATGACGGACTTGAGCCGGTTCATATCGTATCGGCCAGAGCCAGATAGGCGCGCCCAATCCTTGCTGAACGCCTTGGTGTAGTCGCAGGCACGGGGATGGAGGGCGCGCTTCTGCTGCGCGCCTTTAGCCATTCAGGGCACCGATCATCGCCTCGCCGTCGTCGTAGCGGGCAGCCCGCTTTGCAATGATGGCGTCCGCCTCGGCCATCGCGTCGAGTGTGGCGACGTTCGGCACCTTCAGTTCGAGCGGAAACGCCTGCTCGGCTACGATGCGGTGATAGAGGAGGCGTACCGCATCAGCTGCGGACAAGCCCATTGCCGCCAGCGCGGCATTGCCCTTGGCCTTGATCTCATCATCCAGACGAACGTGCAGCATGGCGGAATGAGCCATATGTCCTACTCCCGTATCTCGTTTGAGATACATATGACGTATTTCGATTTGGTCAAGTTTACAGTCTAC